>NZ_JAMPTM010000009.1 GCF_025403375.1 Frankia gtarii | reverse complement strand
GGAGCTGAAGGAGAAGAAGCACCGTATCGAGGATGCGGTGTCGAACGCGAAGGCCGCCGTTGAGGAGGGCATCGTCGCTGGTGGTGGCGTCGCGCTGCTTCAGGCGTCGATCACCGCTTTCGAGAAGCTGGACCTCTCCGGTGACGAGGCCACCGGCGCCAACATCGTCCGGCTCGCGCTCGAGGCGCCCATCAAGCAGATCGCCTTCAACAGCGGTCTCGAGGGCGGCGTCGTGGTCGACAAGGTCCGCCACCTGCCGACCGGTCACGGCCTCAACGCGGCCACCGGCGAGTACGTCGACCTGATCGCCACCGGGATCATCGACCCGGCCAAGGTCACCCGTTCCGCGCTGCAGAACGCCGCGTCGATCGCCGGCCTGTTCCTCACCACCGAAGCCGTGGTGGCGAACACCCCGGAATATGCGGCGGCCGACGCCGCGAACGTGGACGCCGCCATGCGCAGTCAGGGTTTCTGAGCCGTCGCGCCGGACCGCCCGCAGGCCCTGACATCGTTGGGCTCGCGGGCGGTCCGGGCCACGCACCGGGACCCCGAGGTGATCGTCCTGGCGGTTCGCTCCGCTGCTCGTCGAGGCCGCCTGGCCGTGTCGGCACAGCCCTGGGGACAGGTGGTTTGTCGAGACTCGCCCTGGCGCTCTGACCAGGGCACCACCTTCGTCCGTCATGCCTCGCCCCGGCTCCATGCAACAGTGCCCCGTCACGTGGTTCTACGCGGATATGGGTTTCGGGTTCATCTCCGTGGAGGGCGGCGGTCCGGACGTGATCATCCACTTCTCGGCTATCGCGGCAAATGGTTGCAAGTCACTCGACGCGAGGGGCGGAACGTGTAGTTCGACGTCGTGCGAGGACCGAAGGGCGTAGGCCGAAAACGTCCAGCTCGTCAGGCGACGCGCCAGCGGCAGGCAGGACGGCGCGCGGGAAACGGCGTTGGCCCGCGTCTCGGGTGTACGAGTACGCTTCCAGGCAGAAGCGCCACGCGCTCTGAAAGTTCCCCGGAACTGGGTTCCGGTCGTGCCAGAGAAGGTTCTGTGGGTAGACGCCGGTGTGCGATCCGCCGCCGCGTCCGGCGCAGACGCCTGGGAAGTCGTGATAGTAGCAGAAGCGCCAGTCGGGATGCCGTATCCCTGACGCCTCGGCAGGTGAGGACAGAGCGGCCGTTACCGTGACGGTCCCCAACCCCAACCCGGCCACCAGAAGGGTTCGCCGTGGTACGCCGGCTGATGGCTCGTCCACTGTCATTGCGCGCCCCTCGAACTCATGCGCGCACCGCCATGGATGGCAGTGAGAACACTATCGCCGGCTCGGCCTCAACAGTCGTGATCCTGACTGGTTTGTGACAGGACCTGCGAGTGCGGTCCCCGCGGTCTCGAGCAGCTGGGGGCCAGCAGCCGGAGGCGGGGACGGTGACCCTCGACCTGAGGCGCCCGTAACTCCAGCCCCCGGAGAGGAACCTGGCATGCGATCGTCGGGTGTCGGACAGGGCGGGAGGTAGCGGGCGGCGGGCCGTTTACAGTCCGCGGGTCGAGCCATGTGTCGACTTGGCGGGACCTGGTCGGGAGGCGGACGTGTGGGCAGGCAGGACGACGGGGCGGCGAGAGGCCGGCATAGGTTGGTGGGCGGCCGTCTTCGTGGCGGCGTCGGTGACGGCGCTCGCGGGCTGTGCCAGCGAGGGGCGGGCTGGCGGGCAGGCGGCTGTGACGACGCCGCCGGCTGTGTCCACCGCGACGACGGTCCCGGCCGCGACGACGGTCCCGGCCGCGGGGACAGGCGCCGGGGCGGGAAGCTCGGGGGCGGCCAGCGCGCGCGGCGGCCCGGTGACTCGGCTGGTCAACCTGGCCCCGGTCGACCGCCGCGGACAACCGGCGAGGGGCTGGACCGTCGACGGGCGCGATGATGATCCGGACGCGCGGATCGACTGCGGCGACACCAGTCGGGCGTACCCGTCGCCGGCCGCCGTCAGCGGCGACATCTACTTCTGTTCGCCCAGCGCCGCCGGCGCCGATACCTGCTGGCCGACACCCCAGGCCCGCCGAATGCTCTGCCTGCGCGACCCATACTCGACCACGCTCACCGCGCTCACGGCCCAGTCGCTTGTCGCCAAGGTCTCCCCGCCCAGGAACCCCGTCCCGCTCGGCCTGGTCCTGGCCAACGGGGACCGCTGCCGGCTGCGCGACGGCGGCGCCTGGGGATCCCCGGCGAACCATCCGGGTTATGTCGGCTACTATTCCTGCGGCCCGCGCGACATCGTGTGGGCGCCTCAGAATTCGCCCACCGGCGGCATCGACAGGACCAGCAGACGCTGGACCGTCCTGGTCGGAGACATCACCGGCCCCCTCACCACCGTCTCCGTCACGACGGCCGACTTCGTCACCACCGCCCTCTGAACCGCCGGGCATGCCGAGCCTGCCCCTTCCAGACCCCACAGGATTGGGACGAAAACGGCCACCCGATGCTCGGCTCCACACAAGTCCGAGACCCCGGCTTCCAGGACCGAGTCGTCACCGAGACACGCGCCCTGCTCGCCACCGTCCCGGTGGACGCGATGCCCACTGATCTCTAGCTCACGGAGAACGCTGGTGCCCAGACAACGACACGCCCTGCCGTGACCGGATGAGCAAACAAGGCACGCTCATCGGCATTTCCCCCGCGCTATCGGCGGCATAGGCGGGCGTGGGTCCGTTTATCTTCGTTCGGTTCAGACGCGTGCTGTAGCCGGCGGAGACACCTCGCGAGGCGCACGGCGCGCTGCTTCTTCGCCCGCGCGCTGTCCCATGGCCGGCGGCTGGTCGAGGTGATCACGGCCGGTTGAAAGCACGGCTCCGGTCGATGCGCGGGCTGAAACGGCTGCGCTCCGTCCAGACGATCAGCACCGGGCACGGCCTGGTTCAGAACCTCCGCCGCGACTACTACGAGTTCGCCGTCGACACCGCCCCGAGGCTGCGGCTGGCCGCCGTGTTCACCGAACTGGCCGCCGCCGTCCGACCGACGGGCACCATGACCGCTGGCATGCCCCCGTCCCCGGAACGCAACACTGCCCCGGATACCGGGTCACTCTTCGTCCGCCGGACCGACCTCCCGGATCGTGACGTCCCCGGGTCGAGGATCGCGTCCAAGAACGAGACGGTGATGCTCACGGCCGTGCTCGATACAGACCGGCAGACGTAGCTCGCCGCGCACGAAGGATCGGTCGCCCGGCAGTGGACTGTCCGCCGGCACCGAACCGTGCGCGGCCTGTGCACACCGGCTCACGCCGCACTCACCGTCATCTGTCACAGGCATGATTCTTCATGATGGTCACCGCGGACTCGCAGCAGGGCCGACATTGCGCGCGGATTGTGAACTGGCCGCCAGCTACCGACATGCTGACAGCGTTACGCTACTGAGCGTCCACACTAATGTGATCAGTGGTGCCGGCGACACGTCTACCGGCCGCCAGCATCCGCGCGTGGGCGGAGCTCACCTCGGTCGGGTGCGACTCTGCTACCCGGTGGCCATGAGATCGTCGTCGCCCGGGGTGGGCCAGGAGGCAGCCTTTCCGAGGCGGGAGATCGCCGCGGGGTTTCGCGTGACGATTCCCCTGGCGATGGGCGTGGCGGTGTACGGCCTGGCGATGGGTGTGGTCGCCCCGACTCGGGACATCACGCTGGTGCAGTTGCTGGTCATGGACGTGGTCGTCCTTGCGGGATCCGCGCAGATCGTCGCCGTTGGGTTGTGGGGAACACCGGTACCGGTGGCAGCGATCCTGACGAGTACCTTGATCATCAACTTGCGCTACATCCTGCTGTGCGCGTCGCTGCGCGACGTGTTTGTCGGGCGGCCACTGTGGCAGAAGCTGCTGGGGATTCACCTCGTCGCGGACGAGAACTGGGCCGTCACACTGGCCGAGGGGCGTCGGCGGGGGCGGGCGGTGTCGCCGGGTTTCCTGCTCGGCGGCGGCCTGGCGATCCTGGTGTTCTGGCTGGTCGGTAGCGGCGCCGGGTACCTGCTCGGCGGGCGGATTCCGGCCCTGAAACGCCTCGGCCTCGATTTCGCGTTCACCGCGGCCTTCATTGCGTTGACGCGCGGCTTCTGGCGGGGGCGCGCGGACGTCGCGCCGTGGCTCGCGGCCGGGGTCGCCGCGGTCGTGAGCTGGCGACTGCTCGGCGGCACCTGGTACATCGTGATCGGCGCCCTTGTCGGCGCGGCTGTTGCCGCCGCCCGGCCCGGTCCCGAACCGGACCCGCAGACGGTAACCGAGGGCGACGCGCCCGGCAAGGCACCCGGTGCGTCACCCGGGACGGCACCCGGCGTGGCAGCACCCGTGCCGGCAATCGGTCCGCAGGTAGCCGACTCGCAGGTAGCCAACTTGCAGGTAGCCAACTTGCAGGTAGTCAAATCGCAGCCAATCGGCACGGAGGCGACGGATGTGGAGCGCTGAGGCCGTCCTTGCCGTCGTCGGCATGGCCTTGATCACCTACTCGCTTCGGGTCGGCGGCCTGCTGGCGGCCGACTGGCTGCCGAGCGGGGGTCCGTGGGCCCGCGCGATCGGGGCGCTGCCCGGGGCGGTCCTGGTGGCCGTGGTGGCACCCGCGGTGATCGCGCAGGGCTGGGCGGGGGTCCTCGCGGGCGTGGCCACCGCCGGCGTCGCGTACCGCACCCGTAATCTGTTGGCATCGATGGCCGTCGGTGTCGCACTGATTGTTCTGGGCCGGCGGCTTGGTCTGGCATGACGGCCCGTCGGGATACGGGTAGGTGCAGCGGACATCTGGACCACACCGTGACCATCCAGCCTGCCTTACCCAAACCCCGTTCGGCAGGCAAACGCACAGGTCGCGGTCCAAACCGGGGTTCTGGAGCCCCACAAGATCGGTGCCTCCGCCTTGTGCGCGCGTTACGACTCCGCGAGCAGCTCCCGCCACAGCCCGGGCGCGGAGTCGACCTGGAGTAGCGCGAGCATTACCGAGAGCCCGGTTTCGGTAGACAGCCCGATCAACCCCGTCGCCATCGACCGGGAGGGACGCCCACCCTCTGGACATAAAATTAAATATATAGTATGTATACTTCATGCGGACACACGAACAGGGCCCATCCCAGATCTCGGATCCCGTCCGAAAATTCGATGACGCGGGCGCCTCGCCGGTGTTCTCGAAAGGTCGCGATTTAGAGCAGACACGCCCTCGGCTCGCGACCTGGCTCCTCGGGCAGATTCCGGATGCGACTGAGATTGAAGTCGATCACCTTGCTTACCCGGTAGGTTCGGGGCTGTCGAATGAGACAATCCTCTTCGAGGCACGGATACGCTCCAACGGCCAGGTCCGTATGGAGGAACTCGTGCTCAGAATCCACCCGGGCTCGTACCAGATCTACTTCGAGCCCGACTTCCGAAATCAGTTCGACCTGTTGCGGGCACTGCACATCGACGGCGGTGTCCGCGTACCGGAAGTGCTGTGGTACGAACCTGACCACGACATCCTCGGCCACGAATTCTTCGTCATGAGGCGAATCTGGGGCCGCGTCCCGGTCAGCAAGCCGGTGTACAACGCGGCAGGATGGCTCGTCGACGCGACGCCGGCCGAGCGGCGCCGAGCGTGGACTGCCGCGATGGAGCAGCTCTGCCGCGTTCATCTGGTCCCGGTGGACGAAGTTTCGTTTCTCGACAAGCCTGCGTTGGGCCAGCGCCCGCTGGAGCAGATGCTCAACTACTGGGGTCAGGCGCTCTCGTGGTCCAGTGGCGGCCAACCATCGGAGGCCGCTCAGGAGACCTTGAGGTGGCTCCGCGAGAACATCCCCGAGGAGCAGGAACCGGGCCTGTCGTGGGGTGACGCGCGGATCGGAAACATGATGTTCGATGACGATTTCAACGTTGTCGGAGTCGTGGACTGGGAGCAGGCATCGCTCGCCGGGCCGATGCAGGATCTCGCGTGGTGGCTGCAGTTCGACGACCATCACAGCACCCGTCAGGGCATTCCGCGCCTCGACGGCCTCGGTACCCGTCAGGAGACGATCGACTTCTGGGAGGAGCGCGTCGGACGCCGCGCCGACGACCTTCACTGGCACGAGGTGTGCTCCGCCTTCAAGCTCACGGTGATCGGGACCCGGGTCAGGCGGATCGGTGGGGCTGGCGGGCTCGAGCTCGCATCGAGTCGCGTCGCCGACGAACCGACGCGCCTGATCGGCCAGACCGAGGGTAGCGCTGATGCGTGACCAGACACGGAACCCGGCGCCCGACGGGCTCGACGAGGTGCTCTCACCCGACTGGCTTTCCGCCGCGTTGTCGCCACGATTTCCCGGCGTCGAGGTGGCCTCGACGACGGTGACAGAAACCCTCCAGACCATGGCCACCAAGGTGCGCTTCGACGTCGAGTACGCAAATGCCACCGTCGAGGCGCCACCCGCGCTGTGCGTCAAGAGCTACTTCGGGGTGGGGCAGCGTTACCGGGCGACCGCGGGTCTCGGCGAGACCAAGTTCTACCGCGAGCTCGCGTCGACGCTCTCGGTGCGCGTCCCGCTTTGCCTGTACACGGGCATCGATTCGGACACCGGGAACGCATTGATCGTCATGGAAGATCTCGTGGCGTCGGGGCACACGTTCCTGACCGCATTGAGCCCCTACACTGTCGAGCAGGCGGCAGCGACGCTCGATCAACTTGCGCAGCTCCACGCGAGGTACTGGGGAGACGAGAGCCTCGCCTCGTTTTCCTGGCTGCGACCCAAACTCACCTCGATCACGAGTTACATCACCCCCGAGGTCCTGCAGGAACATCTCGACGGATCTCGTGCGGAAGGCCTGCCTGATGCTGTCCGGCGCGCCGATCGGCTGAACCGCGCGGTCCTGCGCGTCGTCGAGCGTTCCGCGAACGACGTGGCATGCCTCGTGCACGGTGATGCGCATGCCGGCAATCTCTACGAGACTCCTGACGGGCTCCCCGGCCTGGTCGATTGGCAGGTGATCCAGCGCTCATCGTGGGCACTCGACGTGAGCTATCACATTGGGGCGGTGCTCGACCCCGAGCTGCGTGCTGTTGCTGAACGTGATCTCCTGGCGCACTACCTCGACCGCCTCGCCGCCTACGGAGTCAAGCCGCCGTCCTGGGACGAAGCCTGGTTCAACTATCGAACCGCTCTCGTCTACGGCTACTACATGTGGGCGGTCAGCCGGCTGGTGGACCCCCCCGTCATCACCGAGTTCGTCACCCGGCTGGGCACCGCCGTGGCCCAGCACGGCACGCTGGATCTCCTCGGGACCTGACGCCGTCGCCGACGCCCCGCCGGGCGGGTGGTGATCTCGCTGCGGTGAAGGTGTGCGTCCAGGTACCCTCGCGAGCCCGCGGGCATCTCAGCTGGTCAGCAGCTCAGCTGCGGGCTGTTGGTATGCGCTGCTCGCGGTCTCGCTGGCGTGGGCGCCGCGGCGCCGCCCCACCGAATGTCCGTGCCGCCATCATATCGGCGCTGGCCCGGAGCCGTTCGCCCACGTCGACCGCCGCAGCTCCGGTCAGCGGAGCGACGAATCCGTTGGCGGTGAGGATCATGACGACCTCACCCGCCGGTGTGAAGACCGGCGCCGTCACATTCGCCACCGCCACGACCTCGTCAAGATCGAGGTTCACCGTGACGAACCGGTCGGCGAGGTCGTCGAGAAGGCGTTCGATCTCGGCGCGCGACGCGGCATTCCCGGGGTCATCGGCCAGGGTCTCCAACGCCCGTCGCAACTGCTGGCGGGTCTCATTCTGCGGTCCAGCCTCGTAACCGCGTTCGGCCACCTCGGCCAGCGCCTGCTCCAGCCGAAGAGCTCGGTCGGCGGTGGTCACGCCATGGCTGCGCTGCAGCCATCGCCGCCGCAGAGCGTCGTCTCCATACGCGGCGAACGGCGCGCCGAAGGGCGCGGAGAACGGCAACCGGGTACCAACCCGCGCCCCCACCTCCGTCCGCCGGGCCCGTCCCTCCGCCACGACGGCGACGAGCTCGTTGCCCATGAGCACGCTGGCCACACACTGCGCTTCGAGTTCGCCCGCGAGCAGCGCCAACTCGTCCTGCGCCGCCTGCAGCAGCGGATGCTGCACGAGCGCCGCCTGGCCGACCGCCACCAGCGCCGCACCCAGGGTGTACGTCTTGTGGAGTGGATGGCGGACCACGTACCCGGAGTCGGTCAGCGCCATCAACACTGAAAGGGTCGATGCGGCATTGATTCTCAGGGCCCCCGCGATCTCCGTCAGACTGAACGGCCTGCCGGGATGCACCGCCAGGAAGTCCACGACCCGAACCGCGCGACTCGCTGCGAGTGCTGGCTTCACCACTGCTACCCCTCCCGGGCGTATCTTACGAGGCTGCTCGGTGAAGCGGTGAGGTGGCCGTCCGTGTACCAGAGGACGTCGGACGTCGGCCCTCACCCCGACGCGGCGGCGAACCGTTCCTGCAGCTGGTACTTGAGAATCTTGCCGGTGGCGTTCCGGGGTAGCTCGTCCACGGTCTCGAGTTGTTCCGGGATCTTCTGCACAGCCAGGTCCTGGGCTCTGAGGTAGCCGACCATCTCGTCGAACTCCAGCGGCTTCGCCGGATCGGCGACCGTGACCACCGCGCAGCACCGTTCCCCGGTGCGGGGGTCGGGGAGACCGATCACGGCGACGTCGGCGACCTTCGGGTGCTGGTAGAGCAGGTCCTCGATCTCCTTCGCGCTGATGTTCTCACCCTTCCGGATGATGATCTCCTTCAGCCGGCCGGTGATTCTGACATAGCCACTGTCGTCGATCACCGCGAGATCACCCGAACGGAAGAAGCCTTCGTCGTCGACGGCCGCCGCGTCCAGCGAGGAATCAAGGTAGCCCTGGAACAGCTGGGGAGCCTTGATGCACAACTCGCCCTCCCGGCCTCGCGGCAACGTCTCGCCAGCGGGCCCCCTGGTCACCATCTCCACGCCGGGGCAGGGCAGCCCCTCCGTCGCCCGGCGCGCCTCGTCGGCGTCGCCCAGAAGGCTGTGCGTGACGATCGGTGCTTCGGTCGAGCCGTACGCCGACAGCAGGCCGGCGCCGCCGAACTCGGCCTTGAGCTCGTCGTGCAGCCCCGGTGGCTTGCCGGCGCCACCGCCCACGAACATCCGCACCGCGGGGAGGAGAGGCCGTCGCGGTTCGCGCCGCTGCCGCTCCAGGTAGTGCAGGCAGAAGATCGTTCCGCCGCCGGCGATGGTGAGCCCCTCGCGGGACAGGAAGTCGATGCTGGCCTCCGGGTCGAACGCCTCCACCACGAGATGACGGCACCCGGTCATCAGGCCGGCGGTCAGCCACACCAGACCGCCGACATGCGTGATCGGGAACACGAGCGCCTCGGAGTCGTCGGCTCGGAGCTCCATTCGGCTGGCAAGAGCCCGGCCCGCGGCCATCAGTGTGGAGTCGGTGTGCCGGACACCTTTCGGCTCGGCGGTCGTCCCGGAGGTGTAGTAGAGCCAACGGGTCGGCGCGCAGCCGGCGGCGGGCCCGGGGAAGGGTGGCAGCCCGTCGGGGTCGGATTCGGGTAGTCGCGCGCCGGCTGTGACTACCCGCAGACCAGGGACGTCAGCCGCGACCCGCTGGGCCAGCGCCCCGTAGTCGAACCCGCGCCACATGCCGGGCACCAGGAGCAGGGCCGTCCCGGCCTGGCGGGCGATGAACGTCATCTCGCGGCCTCGGTAGACCGGCAGCATCGGGTTCTGCACCGCGCCGAGGCGCGCGAGCGCGGTGGCCAGCACCAGCGACGTGATCCTCGTCGGGAACTGCCAGGAAACGACGGTTCCCTCCCGGACACCCAGCTCGTACAGTCCCGCGGCGACCCGCTCGGCCCAGTCCCGGTACTGCCGGAAGGTCAGGCTCACGCCTGTGTCGTCGAGAGCCGTCACGGCGTCCGGGGTTGCCGCGGCCCGCCTCTCGACCAGCTGCCACACGGTCGGTGCCTCGATCCCGCACCAGTCTGGGTCCTGACCACCTCGCTCGCCTGTCACCCGCGGCCCCTCGCTCCCACGATCGTGTGTTGCATCGGCATGATCAATATCATATATTGAATTCGGTTTTGCAGCCAAGGTCACATCCGGGGCTCGCCCCCCTCGCCAACACACCTGCTCGATCCAGGTCCAAGATCCGGTCGATGCCCCGGTCGTGATCGCACAGGCGAGGCTGACCGCCTGGCTGTCGGCCGGTCCTGACCAACCGGCAGGTACGCCGACAGCGGTGTGCAGATGAGCTGCATCCGCAGACGACACGAGATGATGGAGTTAAGGGTGAAGGGTCTGTTACGTAGGGCCACGGGTCTTGTGGCCGTGGCCGCAGTGCTGGGAATGACGTCCTGTAGCAGTGGCGGCGGCGGTGCGACCGAGCCGTCGCGTTCCCCGTCGGTGCCGGAGAACGCGTTCGCGGCCGGGCCGACCGACACCTGGAGTGATGCGGGGTTCAAAGTCGATCCGACGAAGCTCGCCTGCGGGGGCGCCGCACAGAACCCGACCCGGGGGATCACCGACACGTCCGTGAAAGTCGGCGGACTGGCCTTCCTGACCAGCCCGAACGGAAGCTCGCTGGCCGGCGCGGACGTCGGTGCCAAGCTCCGCTTCCAGCGCGCGGACGACGAAGGTGGCGTCAACGGTCGCAAGATCGACTTCGTCGGAGTCAGGGACGACGGTCAGGATCCGACCCGCAACGCCCAGCTCGCCAAGTCGCTCGTCCAGCAGGACCAGGTATTCGCCGTCGCGCCGCTGATGACTCTCAACACCGGTTATCTCGACACCCTCTGCAAGAATGTTGTGCCGTTCTTCGGCTGGACCACCAACACCGGCTACTGCGGCAACCTGATCGGCTTCAGCATCATTGGCTGTGGGACGCCGTCCGAGGCGGTCTCCAAGCAGGTGGGCACGCCCGGGATCGGCCTCCTGATGCGAAACCTGTTCAAGGGTGAGACCGGTCGTACCCTGGCGCTGGTCGGCTTTGATACGGAAGTTTCCCAGGTCTCCGTCCGGAACTTCGCCAAGCAGGCGACGCTCGCCGGCTACAAGGTCGTCTACAACAAGACGCCCATCCCCGTCTCCGGACTGACCGACTCGACGGCGGTCGTCAACGCGATCACGACGTCCGACGGCGGCAAGGCGCCGGACGCGATAGTCGACCTGACCGACGTGGCGACCACGGTGAAGCTGACCCAGGCACTGCGAGCCAGCGGCTACAAGGGTAAGCTCCTTGAGCCGGCCGCCTACGACCCACGCCTCAAGGCTATCTCGGAACTCGACGACACCAACGTGATCCTCAGCTGGGCCCCGGCCGAGTCCACGTCGCCGGCTATGACGCGGCTCAAGGCCGACTTCGCCAAGTACGCTCCTGGTCAGCTGCTCACGGTCCCCGCAATGGCGGGCTACTGGTCTGCGGACATGTTCGTCAACGCATTGCAGAAGGCGGGGCGAAAACTGACCGTCGACTCCTTCTTGAAGACGCTCAACAGCGGCTCGTACACGTACGGTGTAGACGACGCGCTGGCGGCGACCAAGTGGCCCCTCAACCACGTTATCCAGAATCCCTGCACGGCGATGGTGACGTTTACCAACAAGCAGTATGTGGAGACCCAGAAGCTCGCCTGCGGTAGTCTCATAAGGCCGTGACGTTCGGGTGTTGGTTACGGGTGATCTGACGATCTCTCGAAAGCCCCGGGCGGTGGACCGGAATCTTTCGGTGGCCGCCCGGGGTGGCCATGCGTCAGATTCTGATACGCGGAATCCCGGCAGGACATCGATGAGGTCGCGGTCGGAGCCGGGGCTCGTGTGGATAAAATATCGAGTATTAGAAATGGGTGATCACGGATGACGCCTGGTGCACTACTTGACGGCAAGGTCGCTGTCATCACTGGTGCGGGTTCGGGGGTGGGTCGGGCCGCGGCGCTGCTCTTCGCGGCTCACGGCGCCCAGGTCCTCTGCGGCGATGTTCGCCGTGCGTGGGTCGACGAGACGGCCCGGCTGGTCGCCGACGCGGGTGGTAAGGCCCTCGCTGCGGTCTGCGACGTCACCGAGGAAGCGCAGGTCCGCGCGCTCATCGACACGGCGGTGAGCGAGTTCGGACGCATCGACGTGGTGTTCAACAACGCCGGCGTCTCCACCCCGGGCCTGTCCATCGGGGACCACGCCGACAGCGACTGGGACCGCCTGACGGGGGTCAACCTCCGAGGTGCGTTCTACGGCTGCAAGTACGCCGTAGAGGTGTTCAAGGAGCAGGGTGGCGGCGGAACAATCATCAATACCAGTTCCGTCGCCGGACTGGTCGGCTTCGGCGGCGTCGTCTACGGGATCACCAAGGGCGGATTGAACGCGCTGACCAAGGCACTCGCCATCGAGGTCGGACCCCACCGCATCCGCGTGAATGCCATCTGCCCGGGGCCGATGCTGACGAACCTGACCCGAAACGAGAACGACGCCTTCACGGCGGCCACCGCCGAGGAACTCACCCGCTATGGCGCGTTGAACCCGCTTCCCGTGGCGGTGATGCCGGAGGACGTGGCCAACGCCGCGCTGTTCCTCGCCTCCGATCTGAGTACCGCCATCACCGGCGTCACCCTTCCCGTCGACTGCGGCTTCACCGCGCGCTGAAATCTCCATCCACACCCCCTGAAATCGAGTCATAAGGAATCACAAGAGGAGTCCGCACGATGTCCCGTACATACAAGGTCATCTCCTCCGACGGCCACCTCGAAGGGCCGCCGGACGACTTCCTGCCCTACGTGGCGCCCAAGTACCGGGAACTGGCGCCCCGTCGGGTGCCGACCCCCGGCGGCGGCGACAGCTGGTTGATCGAGGGCCAGCCGCTGTGGCACACCGGGACCAATCTCGCCGCCGGCGCCAAGCCAAAGCGGCGAGGAAAGTCCTACTGGAACGAGGACGGCACCCGGTCCACCGGCGCCGGTGACGCGGTGCAGCGTCTGCGCGAACAGGACCGCGACGGTCTCGACGCCGAGGTCCTCTTTCCGCCGATTTTCGCGGTCGAGGCGTTGACCGGCATCTCCGACCCCGAGGCGTACCTCGCGATCGTGCAGGGCTACAACACCTATCTGGCCGAGGCCTACTGCCCCGTCGCCCCCGACCGTCTGATCGCCAACGGTGTCATACCCGCTCGCAGCATCGACTCGGCACTCGCCGAACTTGAGCGCTGCGCGCAGCTCGGCCTGCGGACGGTGACACTGTCCGCCTTCCCGAACGGCTCCCCGCACCCGAAGCCCGAGGATGACCGCTTCTGGGAAGCGGCCCTGGCCCTCGGCATGCCGGTATCGGCCCACATCTACTTCGGTGCCCCCTTTCCCCCGACCGTGACCGGGCAGGGGCAGCCGGGGGCCAGCCCCGACGCGATCGCCCTCGCCACCCGGCAGTCGATCGAGCGGCCAACCTACACGCTGGCCCAGGCCATGGTCGCCGGCGTCTTCGACCGCTTCCCGGATCTGAAGCTGTACTTCGCCGAGACCAACGCAAGCTGGCTACCCATCGGGCTTCAGCAGATGGACGAGAACTACAAGCTCTACGAGCACACCTTCGTCCGTAGGCTGCAGAAGCTCCCCAGCGAGTATGTGCGCGACCACGTCTACTTCTGCTTCATCCAGGACCTCGCCGCTCTGCGGATGATAGATATGCTGCCCAGCGACAATCTGATGTGGGGCACCGACTTCCCGCACTCGGTCACCTCGTTCCCGAACTCCCAGGCCTGGCTCGACAATGCCTTCGCGGGCGTTGACGAGGGTGTACGCCGGAAGATTCTGCTGGAGACGCCCGCGGCGTACTTCAAGCTCGACCTCTCGGCGACACTCACCCCGACCCCGGTGGACGCCCCCGCGGGCGTCTGAGAGGGAAGTGCTCTTCGCTCACCGGCGCCGGACCGCCGCGGCGGGGCTCCGGCCATCCGCACGAGGAGAGCACCGACCCACCGGAACGTCGTAAGCATCGATCTGCCGTGAAAGGAGCGGGTGTGGTATCCACTGGACTGAATCACGCTGTCGTCATCGGCAGCAGTTTCGCGGGCATCACCGCCGCGCGCGTGCTCTCAGATCATTTCGCCCGGGTCACCGTGGTGGAACGCGACGAGCTCACCGACGAGAGTGCGGTACGTCGCGGCGTGCCGCAGGGCAGCCACGTGCACGGAATCCTGAAGCTCGGCCGGGAGATCCTTGATGATCTTTTCCCCGGCTTCGTCGAGGAGACCCAGCGCGAGGGAGCGGTCTTCATCGACCAGATCGCCAACGGAGCCGGTTGGACTCCGCACGGCTGGTCGATCGCCCGCGGTCCGACCAGCCTGAAGGGCTACGGCGTCCGCCGGCCGCTGCTCGAGCTGGTGGCCCGCCGACGCCTTTTCGCACTACCTCGGGTGGAGCTGGTACAAGGCCGGGTGCAAGGACTGCGGGCCGCGGGCGGTCGGGTCTGCGGAGTAGTCCTGGACGGTGCCGACGACGGCTCGCGGACGCTCGATGCCGACTTCGTCGTCGACGCGTCCGGACGTGGCTCCGTCGCCCCCGGATGGCTGGAGGAGGCCGGATTCGAGGTCCCGACCGACACGGTAGTCAACGCCTTCGGCGGTTATGCGAGTCGGCTGATCCGCGTGCCCGACGTGTGGCCGGACGGTGTCCGCTTCGCGGCCGCACTTCCCGCGCCCGGCGCCACCAAGGGCGCGATCGTCTATCCGCAGGACAACGGCCTCTACATTGTGTCGCTGTTCGGCCTGTCACGGGACTACCCGCCGGGCAACGAGGAGGGTTTCGACGCCTTCCTGCGCGGCTGCCGGATCCCGCTGATGCACACGATCGTGTCCCAGTCGGAGAAGGTCAACGCGATCCGCACCTCGCGATCCACGGCCAACCGCTGGCGGCACTACGAGAAGCTCGCCGATCCGCCCGTCGGCTTCGTCGCCGTCGGCGACGCGGCCCTCGCCGCCAACCCCATGTACGGCCAGGGGATCTCGACCGCCTGCCTCGGCGCGGTCACACTCGGCCAGACGATCGTCGATGCCGACGGTGACCTCGCCAAGGTGCCGCGTGACTTCTTCGCCCGCCAGGCCACGAACAACGTCTTCCCCTGGGAACTGGCGATCGGCTACGACCTGCGCTTCCCGGACACGGTCGGCCAGCGTCCGCCCCCCACCCCGGAGCTCCTCGAGCGCGGCCGCTACCTGGACACGCTCTCGCAGGTCGCGACCGAGGACCTCGAGGTCAGCGAGGCACTGCTGCTCTCGACACACATCTACGACCGGAGCCGGCTCTTCGAGCCCGACTTCGTGGCCAAGGTGGAGGCCTGGCGGGCCGCCGGCCGCCGCCCACGCTTCACCGACCCCACCCGTCCACCGTGGGAGGCGGCGGCATGAACGGCCTCGTCCCGTCGAGAGCCCCCGCCCTGAGCGGTGAGATCGTGCCCTTCCACGTGGCCGTTCCCGACGACACGCTGACCGATCTGCGCGAACGGCTCGTTCGCACCCGCTGGCCCGAGGCGGAAACGGTCTCCGACTGGTCGCAGGGTGTCCCGCTTGAATACCTGCGGGAGCTGTGCCGCTACTGGTCGGCTGAGTACTCGTGGCGGGCCTGCGAGAAGCGGCTCAACTCCTTCCCTCAGTTCCGCATCCGGATCGACGACGTCGACGTCCATTTTCTGCACGTACGCTCACCGGAGCCGGATGCCCTCCCGCTCGTCCTCACGCACGGCTGGCCGGGCTCGATCGTCGAGTTCCTCGACGTCATCGGGCCGCTCACCGATCCCGCCGCTTACGGCGGCGACCCGCGGGACGCCTTTCACCTGGTCATCCCCTCCCTCCCCGGATTCGGTTTCAGTGGCAAGCCCGAGCGCCCCGGTTGGAATCGCGAGCGCATCGCCGACGCCTGGGCCGCCCTGATGGCTCGACTCGGCTACGACCGGTTCGCGGCACAGGGCGGCGACTGGGGAGCGAGCGTCACGAACCACCTTGCGCTGCGCTATCCGCGGCACCTCGCGGGCATCCATCTGAACCTCGTGTCCGTCAGCCCACCCGCCGACCAGTCCGGCTTCACGGCACAGCAGCGTGCCAGCCTCGCCGCGTATCAGGAGAGGCAGGCGCACCACGCCAGGTGGGAACTCGGGTACGTGCACCAACAACGCACCCGGCCGCAGACGCTGGGCTACGGTCTGACCGACTCGCCCGTCGGCCAGTGTGCGTGGATCCTCGAGAAGTTCAAGGCCTGGTCCGACTGCGCGGACGACCCCATCGGCCCGTTCGGGATCGACCGGATTCTGGACAACATAACCGTGTACTGGCTGACCGCCACTGCCACGTCCTCCGCCCGGCTCTACTGGGAAGCCCAGCCCGCCGGCTTCAGCACCCGGATCGACGTCCCGACCGGAGCCACGATCTTCCCCAAGGAACTGACCCGGCCGCCACGGAGCTGGGCGGCCGAGGTGTACACCGACCTTCGTTACTGGAACGAGGTTGACCGTGGTGGGCACTTCGCCGCGTTCGAGCAACCCGAGCTCTTCGTCGGTGAGCTGCGTAACTGCTTCCGGCTGATGCGTTGACAGGGGTGGGTGTGGAAGCCGCTGATCGACCCGCCGTGGGCGACATGACCGCCGTGATCGCTATCCAGCAGCTCTGTCATCGATACGCGCTCGCGGTGGACTCCCGCGACATCGAGGGCATCGGACGCCTGTTCATCCCCGAGGTACGGGTCGGGCGGAACATGACCGGACGCGCTGCGCTCCGCCAGTCGTTCTCGGCGATGCTCGCGACCTGCGGCGCAACAATCCATTTCATCGGCAATCATACCGTGGACTTCATCGACGACACCCACGCAACGGGGGTGGTCTATTGCCACGAGGAGGTCCAGCCGCTCGGCGGAACCTCCTGGCAGGTCGGCATGCTGCAGTACTGGGATGACTACGAAGCCCGCGACGGCGCATGGCTCTTCGTGCGGCGGCGAGTTCATCGCTGGTACCGGCAGTTTCCGTCCCAGACAGCTACGGCCCAGATTGTTCCCGGGGCGGCCGACTCCACGGAGCGGTCCCTCCCCGAATCATTTCCGACCTGGCAGCGGTTCCACGGGGAAGTCCGCGAGCCTGACCATCACGAAAACGTCTGACAACCATCGAAGGTGAGCAGGAGACCATCATGGAGCTGACTCGTGACGTGAACATCGCGCTGCGATCTCCGGACCGTTTCTACATCGGCGGCGAATGGGTCGAGCCCTCGACGAAGGAGATGTTCGAGGTCATCCAGCCCGCGACCGAGGAGATCTTCCTTCGGGTCGCGATGGCGGGCGCCGACGACATGGACGCCGCGGTCGCGGCGGCACGCGTGGCCTTCGATGAGGGTCCGTGGCCGCGGATGAGCCCGGCCGAACGCGGGCAGTACCTGGCCGCGCTGGCCCAGGGCCTGCGGGACCGCGCTTCGGATATCGCGCTCGGGCATACCAGCGAAGTCGGCGTGCTGCATTCGTTTGCGAAGTACGGCGGTCCCGGTGCCGGCAACACATACGACTACTACGCGAAGCTGGCCGGGGAGTTCTCGTTCATCGAACAACACGCGCCGTCGGCCGGCGCGGAGGTCGCGCTGCTGGTCCGCGAACCCGTCGGTGTCGTGGCCGCGATCATCCCCTGGAACGCCCCGGTGTCGGCGGCGGCCTTCAAGGTCGCTCCGGCGCTTCTGGCGGGCTGCACGGTCGTCCTCAAGTCCTCTCCGGAGGCACCGAGCGCGATGTACGTCCTGGCCGAGATAGCCGAGCAGATCGGGCTGCCTGCCGGCGTCCTCAACTGCGTCACCGCGGACCGGGAGGTCTCCGAACGGCTCGTCACCGACCCGCGCGTGGACAAGGTCGCTTTTACCGGTTCCGTCGCGGCCGGTCGCCGGATCGCCTCGCTGTGCGGAGATCGCATCGCCCGCTACACCCTCGAGCTCGGCGGCAAGTCTCCCGGTGTCATCCTCGACGACTACGATCTCGAGGCCGCCGCCGCCTCGCTGTCGATCTCGTCGCGACGCATGTCCGGCCAGACGTGCGCCTCCCTCACCCGCATCATCGTGAGCCGGCACCGCCACGACGAGTTCGTCGAGCTGCTCGGCGACAAACTCTCGAAGATCCGGGTCGGCGACCCGTTCGACCCCGCGACCGAGATGGGGCCGCTGGCCATGCGTCGCCAGCGTGACCGCGTCGAGCACTACATCTCGAAGGGCCTCGAGGAGGGGGCCCGACTCGTCACCGGCGGAGGCCGGCCCGCCCACCTGCCGCGTGGCTTCTACATCGAGCCCACAGTGTTCGCCGACGTCGACAACTCGTCGACGATCGCGCGTGAGGAGATCTTCGGGCCGGTGCTCAGCGTCATCCCGGCCGATAACGAGGAGCACGCCATCCAGATAGCGAACGACACGCCTTTCGGGCTCAACGCGGTGGTGTTCACCAGTGACGCCGACCGGGCGTTGGCCGTCGCCCGGCGATTCCGTGCGGGAACGGTGGGCCACAATGCCGCCATCTACAATTTCGAGGTCGGGTTCGGCGGCTTCAAACAGTCTGGCGTCGGCAGGGAGGGCGGGCGCGCCGGTCTGCTGCCCTACCTGGAGAGCAAGACGGTCCTGCTCGCAGCCGAACCCACGTCGATCGATTACTGACCAGCGCCGAGGCGCAGCGGCCAGACCGCCGACGAGGCAGACCGCCGACGAGGCAGACCGCCGACGAGGCAGATTGCGGTCTGGCAGCCCGCCGCCGCGGCGAAACCTCGACCGGGGCCGGCCGCCTTCGTACGGCAGACACCGGCCAGGACGGTGGACCAGGATGAGGGACACTCCAGGCGGGATGCGCTGTTCGGCCTCGGCCCGCCATCAGGCGGTCGAACCGGCCGGCACGGCGGGCACCTACGACGGAATCGTGCTCGCCGAGTGGCCGCTGCCGTGGCCCCGCGATGTCGGAGCGATCCCGGCGCTGACCCGGCGGCACCACCGGGCCCAGGCCGCATACGGCGGCCGCTGGCGGCTGCAGGCGATCGTGCCCGTCCCCGCGACCGGCGGAAGTCCCAGGGCATCCGAATCCGGCACCGACTCTGCGTCCGGCACCAACTCTACCGGACCAGGACCCGTGGATTCCACGGAAGTGCTTTGGGAAACCGGTGACGTGCGATTGTACCGGCGCCCGCCAGGGGCATTCTCCGGCTTCGAGCCCGTGGACGCCGGCACCGCCGATCGGGAGGTACTGGTCTGTACCCATGGCAGTCGCGATCGGTGTTGCGGTTCCTTGGGCGCGGCGATGTTCAACAAGCTTCCGACAATTCCCGGCGTTCGGTTCCGGCGAACCAGCCACACGGGCGGGCATCGCTTCGCGCCGACCGCGCTCATATTGCCGGAGGGAACCAGCTGGGCCTATCTCGATGAGGAGAGTCTCACCGCCATCGTGGCGCGGACCGCACCGCTCGACGAGGCGGCGCGACACTACCGAGGTTGCTTCGGACTCGACGGGCCGGAGCTTCAGGTCGCAGATCGAGAGGCGTTGCTCAGGCACGGCTGGGCCTGGCTGGACGCGCCCCGGTCAGGCTCTGTGGTGGCGCGTGACGGCGACCGGATCGGCGTCCGGATCGAGGCTCCCGGCATTGCCCACGAGGTCGAACTCAAGATCCATTGGTCGGCGCCGGTGGTGCGGTCCTGTGGCACGCCGCTCGAGTCCGCAGCCAAGAACGAATCGCAATGGGAGGTCGTGGCCTTCGGATGAAGATCATTCTCTCGATGCGATGCACGGTGTCGCCGACTCGTGCGGACCAGCTGAGAACCTCGCCTTCCCGGCGATGGGTCTGCTGCGCAAGGACGCGGACATCCTGGCTGCGGTCGCTGCCGACGCCGGCATCGACCTCGGCGCCCTCGGGCATGCCACGACCGCCATGCTGAGTCGCGTCGACCCGACGGAAGGAAGAACCCTCGCCCCGTTCGGCCCCCCGAAGGGGTAGCGTGTATCGAACGATAATCGTTCGATACTGACGGACTGACGGGCACGGGCGTGGGGAACCACCTCGCCGCTGCGACCGCGCGCCGGTCCGGCCGGTCCCGTCCAGGGAGCCTGACGAAAGGACGTCGCGATGGCGCGCACGCTCAAGCAGGCGATCGACGAACACAGGCCGCTCGTCGTGCCGTCGATCTATGACGGGATCTCCGCCCTCCTGGTCCGCGACCTGGGCTTCCACGCCGCCTACATTGGCAGTTACGCCACCGGGGCGGCCAAGTACGGCGTCCCCGACATCGGCTATATCGGCCTGGAGGACATGGCGGATCAGGTGCGCCGGCTCGCCCCGGTGGCCGGTGTGCCGATCATCGTGGACGGCGAGGGCGGCTGGGGCAACCCACTGCACGTCGCGCGGTCCGTGCAGGTGCTCGAGCGGGCGGGGGCGGCGGCGACCCACATCGAGGACCACGTCTTCGGCAAGCACCTCATCGGCAAGTCCCACATCCTTCCCGTCGGCCAGGCGGTGGACAAGATCAAGGCGGCGGTTGACGCCCGGGACTCCACCAATTTTATGATCATTGGGCGGACCGACTCGTTCCTGACCGAGGGGCCGGCCGCGGCGGTCGACCGGGTGCTGGCCTACCAGGAGGCGGGGGCCGACGGCGTGTTCGTCGCGGGCTACCTCGATGCCGAGAACCAGTCGCGGCTGCGCGCCGAGGCCCGGGTGCCGATCTTCACGGTCGATCTCCCGACGCGCAGCGCGGCCGATCATGGTGCCGAGGGCGCCGACGTGGTGCTCTACTACGCACTCGCGCACCAGGCGGCAATCAATGGCATCCGGGCCGCGCTCGAGGTCCTCGCCCGCGAAGGCTCGACGACCAGCATCGAAAAGGAACTCGGCTCGGTGGTGGATCTCGACGCCTTCCTCGGCATCGGGCCGGCGCGGGAAAAGGCGCGCAATTATGGGCTTCTGGACTGACCCGGGGCCCGGGGCAGTCGGCGTGGGCCGGCGACGGGCATGATCGAGGAGTCGGCTGCCCGTCGCCGCGGCGGTGGGCGGCCCCGAGACGAGGGTCTGCGGCTGCGGGTTCTTGAGATCGCGGTCGACGTCTACGCCGAGCATGGCTGGAGCGGCTTCAACTTCGAGACGGTATCGAGTGCCGCCGGCGCGGGACGACCCGCGCTCTACCGGCGTTGGGCGGACCGTTCCGCTCTGCTCACCGATGCCATCCTCAGCACCACCCCCGAGGTCGTCGACGTCGATCTCGGCTCGTTGCACGACGAGCTGCTGCGAATCCTGCGCGAGTACCTGCAGGTCCTGGGGGGCAGCCGCGGGCGTGCCGGCCAGCGTCTCTACCTCGATCGCGACGCGATTCCCGACATCGTGGCGGCCGTGCACGAACGGCTCATGGGCCGCCGATTCCAGGTTGTGTGCGCCGCGATGCGCCGCGGCGCGGACCGGGCGGGGCGGCCCGCCGCGATCCCCGATCGGCTGGCGTTCGCGTTTCTGCTCGGCGGCGCACTGATGTGGGGGGGCGGCGATGACCCGCGGCCTGCGGCTGACGCCGAGGCGATCGTGGCCTCGGTCGTCGCGCTGACCGGATTCACCGAACCCTAGCCGTACTCGGTGGTACTCGGGATCCCGCGGTCCGGCCCACCCCGATCTCCATCGGCACGATGAAAGGCGAAGCCATGAGCTCGTCCACGCCCACCCTCCTCCAGGGGGCCCGGGTCCTCGTCGGCGACGGCCGCACCGTGATCGACGATGCGGTGATCCTGGTGCGCGACGGCCTGATTGCCGAGATCGGCCCGGCCGGCTCCGTGGCCGCCCCCGCCGAGGCGGAGCGCGTCGATCTGCGCGGGAAGACCGTCATGCCGACGATCGTCAATCCCCATGGGCACATCGGGTATCTGAAGGGAGCCGTCGCGTCGAAGGAGAACTACTCCCGGGAGAACGTCCTCGACCACCTGCGCCGGCTGGCCTACTACGGGGTCAGCGTCTTCCAGTCCCTCGGCACCGATCGCGAGGACATCGAGATCACGCTGCGCGACGAGCAGCGTGCGGGCACGCTGACCGACCCCGAGCTGGCGCTTCTGCTGACCGCGTCCAGAGGCCTGGTCGCACCGACGCCCGGAAAAGAAAACGGGGGCGCGTTCTTCGCTCCCGACGCGATCCTCGAGGCCGGCACGGCGGACGAGGCACGGGCGCTCGTGCGCGCGGTCGCGGCGAAGAATCCCGATGCGATCAAGTTCTGGGTCGACGACCGGGGGGGCACCAAGGCCAAGTTCGGTCCGGAGGTCTACAGCGCGATCATCGACGAGGGGCACCGGCTGGGCCACATCGTCATCGCTCACATCTTCGAGCTGGCCGACGCCAAGGGGGTCGTGCGGGCCGGGGTCGACGCCATCGCGCACCTGGTCCGCGCGCCCGGCCCCGACGCCGAGCTGATCAAGCTGATGAAGGACCACGACGTCGCCGCGTTCACCTCGATGGGAATCCAGAAGGGCCTGCCCGACATCGCCGACTGGATCGACGAGCCCGCGCTCGCCGAGACGGTTACCGCCGAGGCCCGCGCCGCGCTCCGCGCGCAGGTCATGGCCATGACGGGGGGCGGTCCCTCGGAGGCTCTGACAACGATGAACGCGGCCCTGGACTTCGGCGTGCGGGTCTTCGTCGAGAACGGGGTGCGGGTGCTGATGTCGGCCGACACCGGGGTGCTGATCCAGTTCTTCGGGTTCTCGGAGCATCGCGAGATCGAGGCGATCGTCGACGCCGGCGTGTCCCCCTACCAGGCCATCGCGGCGGCGACCAAGCTGCCCGCCGAGTTCCTCCACCTCGACGACCGCGGCACCCTCGACGTCGGCAAGCGCGCGGACCTGCTCGTCCTCGACGCGAATCCTCTCGACGACATCACCAACACCCGGAAGATCGCCGCCGTCTACCTCGCCGGAATTCCCCTCGACCGGGCGGCACTGCGCGCCCGTTGGGCTGCGGAAGGCACCTGAGTCGGCGACGGAGAGTCAGCGGCGTTCTCGTCGACGCCCTGGCCATCGGCCACCCGCGGGGGCCCGCTGGGTCTGGTTGACGGGTCACGAGTGTTGTTACATGATGAGCTGAACTTGGTTCAGTTTCTGATGGGAAGTCGTTCTCGCAGGTCACAGGCCGGTGGTGCCGTGAGCGCCGCGGGCGAGGCGACGCCTGGACAGGAGGGAGGAGTTGGTGTTGAGTCGTTCACTCGAGGATCATCTCGACGCGTTGGAAGCCGAGAACGCCGCGCTGGCGGCGCGCGTCAGGAGTGTGAAGACGCGCGGGAGATCAATGACATCTTCCGCCGCCGGCACCATTACGTGCGGACCCCTGCGGGCTGGAAGATCAAGCGGCTCTGTCTTCAGTGGCTCTGTCTTCAGGGCGAATACAACACGCCCCTTACGGACCTCGTCGCCATGGTGCGGCGTTCAGCGGTGAAGGAAGTGGCTGGCACATGACCATAGCACCCGCGGATATCGGCCTCCTTCCCAAGCCGGGCCTGCTTATTGGCGACACGAAGCTGACCACCGCCGGCGATGGAGTCTTCGAGCACCGCTACCCGGCGACGGGTGAGATCACGAACGCGGTGCCGATGGCGGGCCCAGCCGACATCGACGCGGCCGTGGCGGCGGCGCGAAAGGCTTTCCCCGCCTGGAAGCGGATGCCCGCCAACAAGCGGCGTCAACTGATGATCGACTACGCTCGCGCCATCCTGTCGGCCGATCACCTGCGCCAGACGATCGTGTTCGAGAACGGGGTGCCCTACGCCGCCACCCCATATGCCCTGTCCTGGGCCTCGGAACTCTTCGAGTTCAACGCCGGGTATGCGGACAAGATCGGCGGCCAGGTGGTCACCACCTTCCCCGGGGACGCGTTCGACTACACGCTGGACGAGCCCTACGGCGTCGTCGCGGTGATCGTGCCCTGGAACGGGCCGTTCATCTCCTACGGCCAGGGGCTGGCCCCGGCCCTGGCGGCCGGGAACACCATCGTGCTCAAGCCGCCGGAGCTCGCGCCCTACACCTGCCTCGCGCTGGCCGAACTGGCGCTCGAGGTGGGCTTCCCACCCGGCGTGATCAATGTCGTGCCCGGCGGTCCGGTCGCAGGCAACGCGCTGGTCAGCCATTCGGGCGTCGACAAGATTCTGTTCACCGGGAGCGGCGCGACGGCCAAGAAGATCATCCAGGCTGCCGCCGCCAACCTCACCCCGACGGCCTTCGAGCTCGGCGGAAAGTCGGCCAGGATCATCTTCGCCGACGCGGACCCGGACGAGGCGGCTCGCCGCTCCCTCATCGGTGCCGGACAGGCCTGCATCGCGGGCAGCCGGGTTCTGGTGCAGGCGTCGATCTACGACGAGGTCGTCGAACTGGCCAAGACCTACGCGCAGCAACAGCGTGTGGGCGACCCCATGGATCCCCAGACCCAGATGGGGCCGGTCATCAACCAGACCGCGGTCGACCGCATCCTGGGATTCGTCACCCGGGCGCAGGAGACGAAGACGGGTCGACTCGTCACCGGCGGCCGTCGGCTCGGGGACGAGCTCGCGGGCGGATTCTTCCTGGCGCCGACGATTCTCGCGGACGTGCCGAACGAGGCCGAGATCGCTCAGGACGAGGTGTTCGGCCCGGTGACCGTCTTCATGAAGTTCGAGACCGAGGAGGAAGCCGTTGGAATTGCCAACGACTCCCTCTACGGCCTGGCCGCCTACCTGCATACCAACGACCTCAAGCGGGCCCACAGGGTTGCCCGCGATCTTGAGTCGGGAATCGTGTGGATCAACGGCTTCCGTGACATTCCGGTGGGTGCCCCGTTCGGCGGCGTGAAGCAGTCGGGCTATGGTCGCCAGGGCGGTATCTACGGCATTCAGGAGTTCACCCGCCCCAAGAACATCTGGATGTCCATCTGATCTCGGGTCACCGTGGGACGCCAGCGACCTGTCGCTGCGCCCATCCGGCCGGGAGATGACGGCGGCAGGTGCCCGACGAGCAGCGGAGGTGACGACATTCCGTCGACTGAGGACAGTGAGTCAGCCCGGACCGGGCTGACGACACTCGGGCTGGCGGCGGACCGGCGCGAGCACCCGGACCGGGCGCCGCGTGGTTCCGGGTCGGATCGTCAGCTGCGGGCGGTCGCCGCCCGACGCTCGATCATGGCGGCCGCGACCGAGGCGTTCGCGTCGATCGGCTACGCGAAGACCTCGATCGCCGAGGTCGCGGTCACGGCCGGCGCGAGCGTCGGCCTGATCTATTACCACTTCAAGAACAAGGAAGGCCTGTTCTTCGCCATCTGGAACGAGTACCAGCACGACCAGGAGCGGAAGATCAGGACGGCGCTGCGAGTCGCGCAGGACGACGGCGTCACCGAACGGTCGCAGCTGCTGGTGCTGTCGGTGCGGACGTACCTGGCAGGGGCGTGGGAGGCGCGCCTCGTCGTGCGGATGGCGCACGTGAACGACACACCCCCGGGGTTCAACGACGAGCGGTCCCTGGCGAACCAGCGATGGATGCGGCGTAACCGCCGCCTTCTCGAGTCGGCCGATCCCTACCTCACGGAGGCGGTGCTGGTGGCCATGCTGGCAAGTATCGGAGCGCTCTGCGGGGCGGTGGCGGCCTGTGCCGACCAGGAGGCCGCCGCCGAGCTGATCGAGCGGGCCGTTCGGGTGGTGCACGGCCTGGTGGGTGTCCTGGAGTCCGTGGACGAGCCCGGCAGACTGGATCTGTAGTGAGCGGCGGGTGGTCGTTGCGCGACCAGTACGCGATCTCCGGTGTTGGAGCCACGGACTTCTCCCGTGACTCCGGGCGGACCCCCCTCACGCTGGCCTGCGAGGCATCGCTTGCCGCCATCGCCGACGCCGGTCTGGCGGTGGAGGACATCGACGGTGTCGTCCGGGCCGACTACGACTCGGTGCAGCCCGGTGATCTGGCCCACGGGTTGGGCCTGCCGAACCTCCGGTACTGGGGTACGAGCGGCATCGGCGGCGCGGCGCCGTGCGGCATGGTCGGCCAGGCAGTCGCCGCCGTCGCCGCCGGCCTCGCTACCAACATCGTCGTCTTCCGGGCCCTCAATGGTCGCTCGGGGCTGCGGCTGGGCCGAGGGAGCGCGGTGCAACGGGCGGCCAGCCGGCCCGTCGGCGGCAACGGCGGCTATGAGGAGTTTTTTCTGCCGTATGGGCTCATCGCTCCCGGTCAGATGTTCGCGTTGCTCGCGCGCAGGCATATGGCGGAGTTCGGCACCGCCGCCGAGGATCTGCGCGCCATCGCGCTCGTGGCCCGTCGGCGGGCCAACGCGAATCCGGCGGCGCAGATGTGCGCCCGGCCGCTCACCGAGGCGGACTACGAGGGTGCACGGATGATCAGCGAGCCGTTGCGGCTGTTCGATTTCTGCCTGGAGACCGACGGCGCGTGCGCCGTCGTCGTCACCTCGACCGAGCGGGCCCTCGACGGCCCGAATCCGCCGGCGCTCGTACGCGCCGTGGCCCAGGGGAGTGGACCGCGACCCCAGGCGGGCACGTTCCTGACGGCGCTCATGCGCGACGAGCTCCTGACGCAGCCCTCGGCCGCCGTCGCCGAGCTGCTTTATCAACGGGGCGGGCTCGGCCCCGCCGACATCGACGTGGCTCAGCTCTACGACTGTTTCACGATCACTGTGCTGCTCCAGCTCGAGGACTACGGATTCTGCGCGAAGGGCGAGGGCGGCCCCTTCGCGTCGAGTGGCGCACTGGACCTCGATGGTTCACTGCCCTTCAACACGGCGGGCGGGAATCTCTCCGAGGGCTACCTCCACGGCATGAGCCACGTGCTCGAAGGGGTCCGCCAGATCCGCGGCACCTCGACCTCTCAGGTGACCGGGGCGCGGACCTGCCTGGTGACCTCCGGGATTCCCGCCGCGACCAGCGCGCTGCTGCTGCGAGCGGCGTGATGACGGCCCACCCGGACGCGCCGGTGCCGGTCACCACCGATCTCGACACCGGCGGGTTCTGGCAGGCGGCGGCACACAACCGCCTGGCCCTGCGCGCCTGCCTCGACTGTGGCACGGTGCTGCACCTGCCCAAGGTGATGTGCCACCGCTGCCGGTCCACGCGCAGCGGCTGGCGGGAGATCGAGCCGGTGGGCACGCTGGCGTCCTGGACGGTGGTGCGGGCTGCCCTCCATCCGGCGTTCCCGCCGCCCTACACCATCGTGCTGGTGGAGCTCGACGCCGCACCGGGAGCCAGGCTGATCGGGTACCTCGACGGTGCGCCGGACCTGGCGATGGGGCAGCCGATGCGGGCGACCTTCCAGCAGGTGCGCGATCAGGTCACCCTGGTGCAGTGGAGTCCGCTGCCCGCGGTGATCTCCGGTCCGTCCCCAGATAGTTTGGTTCCTGACCTATCTTGACTGTGTTCTCGTCGGACGATAACGTCTGCCACATTGAGTGCGTTGGAAGGGCAGCAGGTGTGATGGTGGAGTTCTTACGCCACGCCGGTCCGACCGCTGGCTGTCCGAGTTTCGCGGGCCAGCGATGAGTAAGGACCCGATAATCATCGAACGTGACGTAGAGGTGCCGATGCGCGATGGCACCGTGCTCACCGCCGATGTTTATCGGCGAGCTGAAGGACGATGGCCGACGCTGGTAAACCGGACGCCTTACGGGCGGTCTCCGTATCCGGACAACTTTGTTCTTCTCAACCCTGTGTTCGCCGCCGAGAACGGTTTTGCCGTGGTGGTGCAGGACGTGCGGGGACGGGGTGGATCGGGCGGTGGCTACCGGCCGTTCGACGAAAGCGAAGACGGCTACGACACCGTCCAGTGGGCGGCCTCCCAGCCCTGGTCGACCGGCCGGGTCGGCTCTTTCGGAAGCTCGTACATGGCCGCCACCGCGCTGCAGGCGGCGACCGCCGGACCGCCGGCGCTGTCGGCGTTCGCCGCGTTGCAGGCGAGCTCGGACTACTACGAGGGACGCAGTTACTGGGGCGGGGCGCTGGAGCTCGGTTCCCTGGTCTCGGTGAGTCTCGCCGCGATCGGCAGCGCGACGATGGCCCGTCTCGAGTACTCCGACGAGACCAGGCGCATCCGGGCCAGCTACAAGCAGACTCTGGAAGGTCTCGGCTCCGTCCCGGTCTCGTTCCCGCTCGCCGCCCGCTTCGGTGGCGAGAACGGCGCGCTGAGGCGGCTGACGCCCTGGTTCTATGACTGGCTGGCGCACGACCAGCGCGACGAGTACTGGGACCGGCTCTCCCTCGAGCGCAACTACCCCCGAACCACCGCCGCCGGGCTGCACGTCACCAGCTGGTTCGACGCCATGAAGGACGGCGCGCTGCGCAACTACCTCGGCCTGGTCAACGGCGCCGGCTCCGAGCGGGCGCGGCGTGACCAGCAGCTCGTCATCGGCCCGTGGCATCACTTCGGCCAGCGCGGATACGAGGCGACGACCGTGGGTGAGGTGTCCTTCGGGCTGGCCGCGGCCAGGAACATCGACCAGCTGCAGCTGCGCTGGTTCCGCCAGCACCTCGACGACGCCGGTCCCGCGGGTGGCGACGGCCCGGGACAGAGCCCCGTGAAGATCTTCGTGATGGGGACCAACGTCTGGCGCGACGAGGCGGCCTGGCCGTTGGCGCGCGCGGTCGAGCGCAGGATGTTCCTGGCCAGCGACGGGAATGCCGCGTCGTCGGGGGAGGACGGCCGGCTCGGGTGGGAGTCGCCGTCGCAGGCCGGGGTGGACGAGTTCGACTACGACCCCCGGTATCCCGTGCCCACCATGGGCGGTGCACACCTGCTGCTCGCCACGATCGCCCCCCACGGGCCGGTTGACCAGCGGGCCATCGAGCAGCGGCCGGACGTGGCGGTCTACACCAGCGCCGAACTGAGCGAGCCACTCGAGGTCACCGGGGACGTCGCCGTCGAGCTCTGGGTGAGCACCACGGCGGTCTCGACCGACTTCACGGCGCGCCTGGTCGACGTCCATCCCGACGGTCGGGCCATCTCGGTGTGCGACGGCATCCGCCGGCTCGCCCCCGATGCGTCGCCCGGCGCGGCCGATGTCCGGCGCGTCCGGATCAACCTCGGCGCCACCTCCCAGGCATTCCTGCCGGGCCATCGGATCCGCCTGGACGTCTCCAGCAGCAACTTCCCCCGGTACGACCCCAATCCCAACACCGGTCGGCGCAGCCTCGACGCGCCGCACAGCGTCGTGGCCCGTCAACGCATCCTCTCCGGGCCGCAACGACCGTCCTCGCTGGTACTTCCGGTGGTCGCGCCGTGAGCGCGCGAGCGCACCGGGCCGGCGCCACCACCGGCCAGCAGGCAAACGCGCGAGAAGGGACCGCCGATGCCACTCACCGATGACATGCAGCTGATCTCGGTTGACGACCACCTCATCGAGACCCCCGACATCTGGCAGAAGCGGTTGCCGAGGCGCTACCTCGAGGACGGTCCTCAGGTCATTGAGGCGACGGGGGAGGAGTTCGACCAGTACGGCTTCGGCCAGCGGGTCCCCAAGGGCGCCCAGGTCTGGAAGCTCGAGGGCCGGGTCTACGGCCAGCTTGGGCTCAACGCCGTCGCGGGCAAGCCCTCGGAGGAGATCGGTACCGAGCCGTCCCGGTACGAGGACATGCGTCCGGGGTGCTACGAGCCCGCCGCGCGCGTCGCCGACATGGACGCCGACGGCGTGCAGGCCCAGCTGCTCTTCCCCTCCTTCCCGCGTTTCGCCGGCACCATGTTCAACCAGGTCGAGGACAAGGTCCTGGCGTTGCTGTGCGCCCAGGCATGGAACGACTTCGTGCTTGAGGAGTGGTGCGGTCCCTACCCGGACCGGTTCATCCCGATGATCATCGTTCCGCAGTGGGACGTCGAGCAGTCGGTGGCGGAGATCGAGCGGCTGGCCGACCGGGGCATCCGAGCGGTGTCGTTTCCGGAGAACCCGGCGAAGCTCGGCCTGCCGTCGTTCCACTCGTCCCACTGGGATCGGCTGTTCTCGGCGATCGAGGCGGCCGACCTGGCCCTGTGCATGCACTTCGGCACCTCGGGCCAGGTGACCCGCACCGCGGACGACGCTCCCCTGGTGGTGAGTACCACCCTGATGGGCACGAACTCGATGGCGGCGCTGATCGACCTGCTGTTCTCCCCGGTCTTCCACCGGCACCCGACCCTGCGGGTGGCGCTTTCCGAGGGCGGCGTCGGGTGGATCCCGTGGGCCCTGGAACGCGCGGACACCACGTGGGAACGCCACCGCTACTACCAGAACATCGACCGGACGGTCCGCCCGTCGGACCTGTTCACCAAGCATGTCTGGGGCTGCTTCATCGCCGATCAGGCCGGTGTCGACCAACGCCATGCGATCGGCGTCGGAAACATGACGTGGGAGGGCGACTATCCGCACTCCGACTCGTTCTGGCCCAACAGTCGCAAGATAGTGGCGGAGATGTTCCGTGAAGTGTCGGACGAGGAGACCGCGCGCATCGTCGAACTGAACGCCCGGGAGCTGTACCGGTTCCCGCGTCGGGACCGGTGACGACGATGCGTTTCGGAGTTTCGCTCGTCGCCTCGGGTCAGCGCGAGGGGGCCACGCAGGCCTCGATGATTCGCGAGCGGGTGGAGATGGTCCGGGTCGCCCGCGACGCCGGGTACCACATCGTCTCGGCTGGTCAGCACTACGCGCCGCTCGACGGCATGCTGCCGCAGCCCATGCCGTTGCTCGCCCGCCTGGCGGGTGAGGCCCCGGGCATGGTCTTTCAGACCGGCGTCCTGTTGGGGCCCTTCTACAACCCGGTGACGTTCGCCGAGGAGGCGGCCACCCTGGCCGCCATCACCGGTGACAACTTCAGGGCCGCGATCGGGCTGGGCTATCGGGACGCGGAGTTCGCGATGTTCGGCCAGCGACCCACCGACCGGCTCAAGCGAGTGATCGAACTGATCGGTACCAGTCGCCGACTGCTGCGGGGCGAGACCGTGTCGACCGAGGGCGGGTTCTATCCGCTGAACGCCGTCGCGCTGGCTCCCGGGACGGTCGGTGAGATCCCGGTACCGATCATGATCGGCACCGGTGCGGTGAAGGGCGCGGCCCGCGCGGGCCGGATCGCCGACGGCCTGTACGTCACCGGCTACCTGCCGCCCAGCGACGTCGAGCAGCTCGTGACGACCTACCTCGACAATGCCCAGCGGGCGGGAACCACGGAGCCCATCGTGTCGATCCGCCGCGAGGTGACGGTGGCGGACTCCCGCAAGGCCGCGCTCGCACGGTCCGGCCCCGGCTGGATCCGGACCCTCAGTAGCTACCTCTCCCTGGGATTCGAGCAGCCGTCGCTCGCCCGCATTGTCAGGAGCCTCGAGGAGACGGGCGATGCGGTCGACCTGCCCTTCATTGTCGGCAGCCCGCAGGAGTGCGCGGAGCAGATCGATCTTTACCGGAAGCTGGGCGTGCGGGACATCGTCATCCGGTTCGACCTCAACGAGGCGACACATGCCGCCACGTTGCACGCGATCGAACAGTTCGCCGCGGACGTCATGCCGCTCGTCCCCGCTGACACCGGGCGCTGACGGTGGTTGGCGCGGACAGGAAGCAGGCAGCCATGGAACTGGCCGGAAAACGCATCGTCGTCACGGGTGGCGCGCGGGGGATCGGTGAGGAACTGGTCGCCGCCTTCGTGCACGAGGGCGCCGCGGTGGTCTCCCTGGACGTGCTGGCCGACGCCGGCCGCCAGATCGCGGCCGCGGCGAACAAGGCCGGCCCGGGTACCGCGGAGTTCCTCGTGTGCGACGTCGCGAGCCGGGCCGAGGTCAATGCGGCGATCGACGAGGCGGTCCGCCTCCTCGGTGGGCTCGATGCCCTGGTCCATGTGGCCGGGATCACCCATCAGATCGACACCGAGGACCTGACCGAGGAACAGTGGGACCGCGTCTTCGATGTCAACGTCAAGGGAACCCTGTTCACGAACCAGGCAGCGGTGCGACACCTGAAGGCGTCCGGCGGACGGATTCTTGACTTTGCCTCGGGCGCCGGCCTGATCGGTTATCCGAGACAGTCCCATTACGCGGCCAGCAAGGGCGCCGTGGTGGCCTTCGTGCGCTCGGTGGCCCGCGAGTGGGGAAAGTACGGAATCACCGTCAACGCGATCTGCCCGGCGATGTGGACACCGATGTACGAGGAGGCGCGGGCGCGCCGCAGCCCTGAAGAACTGGCCGCGCACGACGAGGAGCGGAAGGCCTCGATGTGCATCGACGGCCGCATGGGCGACACGCAGCGCGATCTCGCGCCGTTCATGGTCTTCATGGTGGGTGCGGGTTCACGGTTCATCTCCGGCCAGACTCTGGTGGTCGACGGCGGTCGTACCTTCACACGCTGAATGGTTGGAAGGCCAACCTGTCTGGTTGGCTCGGTATCGAGCAGGCGAAGGATCGAGGTGCACATGACTGTCGACGATCCGGATGAATTTCCACTGATTGTCTCGGTCGATGACCACGTCGTCGAACCAGGCGACCTGTGGACACAGCGGCTGCCCGCCCGTTATCGGGAGATCGGGCCGCGCACGGTGCGGGAAAGGATTCCCAAGAAGTCCAACCCCGACGAGGACAAGTGGGCCGACGTCTGGTACTACGAGTCGGTGCGGGTGCCGGTGCCCCGGGGCTTCGCCGCCGTGTCCTTCGAGCCCGACGACCTCGAAGACGATCCGATGACCTTCGACGAGATGCGTCCCGGCTGCTACGGGGTCGCCGACCGGCTGCGGGACATGGACGCCGACGGCGTCGAGGCGAGCGTGTGCTTCCCGAACGCGTTCGTACGGTTCTGCGGTCAGCGGTTCCTGGCCGGCGAGGACCGGGAGCTGGCCCTGCTGAGCGTGCAGGCCTACAACGACTGGCTCGCTGACGAGTGGTGCGGGACGTCGGACGGCCGGCTGCTTGGCGCGGCGATCATCCCCCTGTGGGATGCGACCCTCGCCGCCGCCGAGATTCGCCGGGTGTCCGCGAAGGGGCTCACCTCGGTGGCCTTCTCCGAGATCCCGGCGCGCCTCGGGCTGCCGTCGATGTACAGCGGTTACTGGGACCCGTTCTTCGCGGCCTGCGAGGAGACCCAGACAGTGATCAACCTGCACATCGGGTCCAGCTCGCAGACCCACACCTCCTCGGAGGACGCCCCGCTGGCGGTCCACATCGCGAACCACTTCCAGAACTCCGCGTTCTCGCTTTCGGACTGGCTCGTGAGCGGCGCGTTCACCCGGTTCCCCCAGCTGAAGACGGCGTTCTCCGAGGGGCAGGCGGGCTGGATCCCGTTCCTGCTGAGCCGGCTGGACCAGCTCTGGGACCGCCATGCCCCGCTGCTCGGTCTCCAGACCCTGCCGGAGCGGCCCAGCCACTACGTCCGCGAGCACGTCTACGCGTGCGTGTTCAACGACCCGGCGGCGCTGCACCTGGCGGACCAGGTGGGCAAGCACGACATCTATCAGATCGGTGAGGACAACCTCCTGTTCGAGACCGACTACCCGCACAACGACAGCACGTTTCCGCACTCGGTCGCGAGCGCCCAGCAGCTGACCAGCGGCCTCACCGCGGAGCAGCGGCGCAAGGTCCTGCGGACCAACGCCGCGAAGCTGTACCGGGTGGAGCGGGTTCTCACGGGGGCGTCATGAGCGGCCGGGGTGAGCTGCTGGTCATGTCGGAGGAGCCCGTCTTCGACAACGTCGACGAGGAGCGTCTCTACCGCAAGCAGCATCTCGCGATCGCCTTCCGGGCCTTCGCCCTGCGTGGCTACAACACCGGTTACGGCGGGCACGCGGCGGTACGCGACCCGGCGCAGCCGGACTGGTTCTGGACGAACCCGTTCGGGCGTCCCTTCGAACTGATCAGGACGAGCGATCTGCTCCTCGTCGACAGCGAGGGAGCCCTCGCCGAGGGCGACGGAATCGTGAACCGGGCCGCCTTCGCCATCCACGCCGGTATACACCGGGCTCGGCCGGACGTCGTCGCCTCTGTGCACCTGCACGGGGTCTCGGGCATGGCCTTCTCCGCGCTGGCGGGCCCGCTGCGCCCGATCACGCAGGACTCCTGTGCCTTCTTCGAGGACCACGCGGTGTACGACGAGTTCGACGGGCCCGCCCTCGAGCCCGTCGACGGTCAGCGTATGGCGAAGACACTGGGCCCGGCCAAGGCCATGATCCTGGCCAACCACGGCCTGCTCACGGTCGGCTCGAGCATCGACGCGGCGGCGTTCTGGATGATCCGTCTCCAGACCTGCGCCCAGGTGCAGATGCTCGCCGAGTCCACCGGGCGGCCGGTCCAGGACGTGCCCGCGGACCTGGCGCGGCACACCGCGCAGGCGAGCGGGACCGACCGCTCGGGCTGGTTCGGATTCCAGACTCCATTACAGCTCATCGTCGCCACCCAGCCTGACGTGCTGGAGTGACGGCCACATCGAGAGGGAGAACGCAGTGAACTTCGACGGGGCATTCGACCTCGATTCACACGAGTTCATGCCGACCCACTTCTTCCCAGTGGTGTTCGGGGAGGTCGGCCAGCGGATGATGGAGGTCTACGACACCCGCAGGCGCTTCGACTCCGAACCGCACAAGAACGATCTGAGCCGGCCCGACATCACCGGTGATGTGGCCCCGATCGACCCGGAGACCATCTGGGAGGTCAAGGGTCCGGACTCCCCGGGCGCGATCGACATGGACCGGCGTGTCGGGGTACTCGACGCGATGGGCGTGGACCGCCAGCTCGTCTTCCCCTCGTTCGGCTTCATCGGCCTGCTGCTGGCCTCGCTGAGCGACGAGTTCTACGGCGAGTACTTCGCCCATGAGCCGTTCGACCACCGTGCCCTGGGGCTGGAGGCGATCAATGCCCACAACGAATGGGCGTTGCGCCTGAACTCGCTGGCTGGACGGCAGCGGCACGTGTCCATCGTGCCCACCTGGGACTTCGGCCACATGATGGCGCAGGCGGAGCGTCTCGGCTCGCAGCACGCCGGCGCGATCTGGGTGCCGGCGACCGTCCCGCCGGGTGGTACCTCCCCGGCGAACGAGAAGCTCGACCCGTTCTGGGACATCTTCGAGAAGTACGACATCCCACTGGTGCTGCACCTCAACACCGATCGCTTCACCGAACCGGCGTGGTGGGATCAGCCCCTGTTCCGCCGCCAGCGCAACTCCGTCCTTCCGCAGAGCGCGTTCTTCCAGTCGACCCAGAACTTCGTGGTCGAGAACTACCTGGCCTCCATGGTCATCGGCGGCGTCTTCGAGCGTCACCCGGGCCTGCGGATGGGGATCATCGAGTGCGGGGCGCAGTGGCTCGGTCCGCTGGTCGAGCGGATGGAGATGGTCTGGGACTACTACCCCACGACCAAGAAGTCACTGCCGCGACGCCCGATCGACTACGTCGTCGACCATGTCCGGGTGACACCCTTCTTCATCGAGCCCGTCGACGTCTACCTCGAGCGGTGGCCGCGCCTCGCCGAGGTGTACGCATTCTCCAGCGACTACCCGCACATCGAGGGCGGACAGAGCCCGGTGGATGTCTTCGGCAAGCGGCTCGAGGGGCTCGGCGACGATGTCCTGAAGAAGTTCTTCAGGACGAACGCCGAGCTCATCATGCCGGACCTCAGTCTCGCGACTACCTGACGGCGGGTGTTGTTAGCGTGGTCGCGGTGAGCGACAGGAGAGAACATGGGCCAACGAGTGACGTCGCGCAGGAAGTCCGGCGCGAGCTGGCGAGCCAGCTCGGACTGAGCGTGCTGCGGGCCGCCCGGGTGCTTCGGCAGCTGGGCAGCGATCAGCTCAGCATCACGCAGAGCACGGCGCTCTCGATGATCGAAAAATACGAGCCCATCACCATCAGCGAACTTGCATCGCTGGAGCAGGTCGCTCGCCCGACCGCGTCCGCGGTCGTCAGCCGCCTTGAGGAACTGGGCTACGTCGTCCGGCTGGGCGACCCCGACGATGGCCGGATCTGCCGATTGAAGATCACCCGTAGCGGGCGGGCCCATCTGAAGGTGGCCCGCTCGCGGCGGACCGACTGGCTGGTGGCCCAGCTGGCGAACCACACCGAGGAGGAATTGGCGAGCCTGCACACCGCGATCGCGGTCCTCGACGACATCAGGGCGGGATTCGGGTCGACCGGCGGCGGATCGTCGGCCGATGCCCGACCAGGCGCACGGCCATGACGGTGATGGCGGGCATCCGGGTCCTCGAGGTGGCGAGCTGGACCTTCGTCCCGGCCGCGGGGGCGGTGCTGGCGGACTGGGGCGCGCAGGTCATCAAGGTGGAGCACCCGGGGCGGGGAGATCCGCAGCGAGCGCTGACCTACGGCAGGCACGCCGCGACCCCCGTGCGGTTCATGGCGGAGACGCCGAACCGGGGCAAACGCAGCATCGGCCTCGACATCTCGACGCCCGGCGGGCGGGAGATCCTCTACCGCCTGGCGGCGAGCTGCGATGTCTTCCTCACCAACTTCCTGCCCTCCGCGCGCGCCCGACTGAAGATCGATGTCGAGGACATCCGCCAACATCGGCCCGACGTGGTGTACGCGCGGGGCTCGGGCCAGGGGCCGACCGGCCCGGAGGCCGACGCTCCGGGTTTCGACGGGACCTCGTACTGGGCACGCAGCGGCCTGGCCCATTCGCTGACGCCCGACACACTCGAGGAGTCCCTCCAGGCGACGCCGGCGCTCGGGGATCTGCAGGCGGGCCTGGCGCTGGCCGGCGGGATCGGCACCGCCCTGTTCCAGCGGTCCAGGTCCGGCGGGTCCGTGGAGGTGGACATGAGTCTGCTGGGCGCCGGCCTGTGGGCGCTGGGCTCCTCGATCTCCGGGTCTGGAGTCCTCGGCGGCGCGGATCTGCGGCCGGTGCCTCGGGCGGAGAACCGCAACCCGCTGTCGTTGGCCTACGCCACGAAGGACCGGCGGTACGTGAAGCTCTCCATGCTCGAGAGCGACCGGTACTGGGCGGACCTGTGCCAGCATCTCGACGCCCCCGAGTTGATCGACGATTCCCGGTTCGCGGACTCCGCGGCGCGCGGCGAGAACTCGGCCGCCTGTGTCGCGTGTCTGGATGACGCGTTCGCCCGTCGTTCACTGGCCGAATGGGTCGAGCGGCTGCGTACGGTGCGGGGGCCGTGGGCTGTCGTGCAGACTCCCGCGGAGGTGCTTGATGATCCGCAGGTCGTGGCCAACGGTTACGTGCGGACCGTCCACGACGCGGACGGCCACGAGCTGCCGCTCGTCGCCAGTCCGCTGCAGTTCGACAACCGCTCGCCCGAGCTCGAGCGGGCTCCCCGGCACGGCGAGCACACCGACGAGGTGCTCCTCGAGCTCGGACTGAGCTGGGACGAGATCATCAATGGCAAGATCGACGGGAGCGTGATGTGATGCCGGCTCGGCCCCTCGCCGATGGCGGGCCGCTGGACTTCGGCGCCTCGTCCGTGGTCGTCATCGGCGGATCGAGTGGGATCGGGCTGGGCATCGCCCGTCGTTTCGCCGGGCTGGGAGCCACGGTCACGGTCACGGGGACGGGCGTGAGCCCGGAGGACTACAAGCACGCCGAGGACCTCGTCCCGTTCCGTTACCGGCGGCTCGATGTGACCGACGACGAGGCGGTTGCCTCGTTCGCCGGCGAGATCGACGCGCTCGACGTGCTGGTCTGCAGCCAGGGGACCGTCGCCTACAGCCGGCGTGAATATCAGATGGAGACGTTCCGTCACGTCATCGAGGTCAATCTGGGCGGGACGATGGCGTGTTGCACCGCGCTGCACCGCGCCCTGGCCGCCCGCCGCGGCAGCGTCGTCGCGGTGGGTTCCACCTCCAGTTTCGTCGCCACCCCGGGGCAGCCGGCCTACGGTGCGAGCAAGGGTGGCCTGCGGATGTTGGTGAGCTCGTTGGCCCGGGCGTGGGCCCGCGACGGCATGCGGGTGAACGGGATCGCGCCCGGATTCGTCGAGACCAAACTGACGACGGTGACGCGGGAGCGTCCGTTGGCCTACGAGGAGACCCTCGAGCGCATTCCGCTGGCCCGCTGGGGTCGGCCGGACGAGATGGGAGACGCCGCCGTGTTCCTCGCCTCCTCCATGGCGTCGTACATCACGGGGCAGATGCTCCTCGTCGACGGGGGCCTGACCCTGTGACCGGGACGGGCGAGGCCGCCGCGGCGCTGTGGGATGCCTCGACGCTCGACGCCGCGGCGCTCGAGCCCTGGTTCGATCGCGTCGGGTTGGGTTCCGGGCCGATCACCGGCCTGCGCACGCTCGGCGGCGGCAGCCAGAACACCCTGATCGAGGTGGTGCGCGGCGGTGACACGCTGGTGCTGCGCTTTCCGCCCCGCGGCAGCGGTGAGCGCGGCAACGCCACCATGCGGCGGGAAGCACGTGTCCTCTCGGCACTGCGCGGGACCGACGTCCCTCATCCCGGCCTGCTCGCGCTCGAGAGCGACGCCTCGGTGTTCGGCAGTGCCTTCTACGCCATGGAGACGGTCGACGGATGGAACGTCACCGACGGCAGGCCGCCGCCGTCGGCCGCGTTCGCGTCGGGCCTGGGACCGGCGGTGGCCGACGCCGTCGCTCGGCTCGGCAACGTCGAGCCTGCCTCGGTGGGGCTCGACACCGCGCGGGCGGCCGGGTTCCTGGACCGCCAGGTCGATCGATGGCTCCACCAGATCGAGTCCTACCGGGACCTGCGGAACTACCCGGGCACCGACCTGCCGCACCTGGACGGGATCGCGCGGTGGCTTCGCGGGAACGTTCCGGCCGCGCAGGCTCCGGGAATACTGCACGGGGACATGCATCTGGGCAATGTGATGTTCCGGCGCGACCGGCCGGCCGTCGCCGCGCTCATCGACTGGGAGCTGAGCACCGTCGGGGATCCGTTGGTCGACCTCGGGCAGTTGCTGGTGACCTGGCCTGGTCCCGACGGCGGTTCGGTGGTCGGCCGGTTCGGGTCGGTGGCTGCCGGCACGCGGGTGGGCCCGGAGGCCACGCTCGTCGAGGCGTATCGCCGCCGGACGCGACGTGACCTCACCGCGCTCGCCTGGTACAAGGTGCTCGCCTGTTTCCGGCTGGGCGCGATTCTCGAGGGAACGCACGCCCGGGCGGCCGCGGGGCTCGCGGACGCACAGGTCGGCCTGGAGCTGCACGCCGCCGCTCGGCGGCTTTTCGAGCGGGCCGCCCTCGAGCTTCGCGCGGCCTGACTCGCGGTCCGCGCCCGGCCGGTGACGCCGTCGGTGCGGCCGGCTGAGGCCGTCGGTCCGGTGTGTTGACGCTGCCGGCCCGGTCGGGCAAGACTGGCTGAATCTGGTTCAGTTTCCGGCGGGATGCCGGCTCGAACCCGCAACCGTCCGTGGCACCTGAGAGGAGGCCCGATGTGCTTGCGCTGCTGACCGACGAACAGCGCATGCTCCGCGACGTCGTCCGTGGCGCCGCCGCGGAGATGGGCCTGTCCAGCGCCGATCTGGCCGGCGCCGACCGTGGGCGCGGATGGGCCGAGCTGAGCGCCATCGGCGTGCCCGGGCTCCGGTTGCGCGGGGCGACCGGTGCACCGGCGGCGTCCGGGGTCGAGGTCATGATCGCGGCAGAGGAGCTGGGGAGCCGGCTCGTGCCCCTGCCGTATCTGGGGGCGGCGATCCTGCCCGTCGAGCTGCTCGCCCTCGCCGGCGCGCCGGCGAGAGTGGTGGGGCCGCTGGCGGACGGGTCGACCCGGGCCAGTGTCCTGCTGTCGGCCGATCTCGGCACGTTCGCCGCGCGTCCCGACGAGGGCGGATTCGGGTGGGACTGCGCGGACGCCGGGTTCGCGCTCGGGCTGGTGCCCGCCGCGGCCGGGTGGACGCTTGCCCGGTATGGCGTGACCGAGGTGGAGCCGCTCGAGGCCGCCGATCTGACCCGCACGGTCGCCGGCATCGCCGTCGGCGAGCGCCTCGAGGAGTACCCGCTCGACCAGGACGGTGTCGACCGGTGGTTGGCCCTCGCCCTGACGGCCGCGTCCGCCGACATCGTCGGGGCCATGCGCGGCGCGCTCGCCGGGGCCGTCGACTACTCGAAGGACCGGGTGCAGTTCGGTGTCCCCGTCGGTTCGTTCCAGGCGGTGCAGCACATGTGCGCCGAGGCACTGGTGCGCGTCGAGGGCGCGGCGAGCACGGTGAAGTACGCGGCCTGGGGCGTCGACGAGCTCGCCGTGCCCGAAGCACTTCTCGCCGCCCGGACCGGCAAGGCATACGCTTCCGCGGCCGCCCGGGACGTCCTGGAGACGGTCATGCAGGTCTATGGCGGGATCGGCCAGACCTGGGAGCACCTCGCCCACGTCTACCTCCGCCGGGCGATGCTTTCCGCCCAGGTGCTCGGCGATGAGCGACATCAGCTCGCGGAGATTTCCCATGCCCGGTTAGGGGGTCGGTGATTCGTGGACTACCGAGACACGGCGCAGGAGGCGGCGTTCCGCGCCGAGCTGCGTGCCTGGTTCGGGCAGAACATCCCCCCGGGCTGGCGTGACGTCATCGAGGACCCGGCGGGGCGGACCGAGTTCCGCAAGCAGTGGCACCGCACCCTGCACAAGGCGGGCTATGTCGCGATGTCGTGGCCGGTCGAGTACGGCGGTCGCGGGCTGAGCCCGATCTTCGACGCCATCCTGGGGGAGGAGACCGCCCGCGCCGATGCCCCACCGCTGCCCGGCAACGTGAACTTCCTCGGCCGCGCGATGTGGACGCACGGCACCGAGGAGCAGAAGAAGCGGTTCCTGCCGATGCTGCTGACCGGCGACGCGGTGTGGTGCCAGGGCTTCAGCGAGCCGGAGGCCGGCTCGGATATCGCGGGGCTGCGCACCCGAGCGGTTCTCGAGGGTGACGAGTGGGTGGTCAACGGCCAGAAGATGTGGACCAGCGGCGCGCACGCCGCTGACTGGTGCCTGCTGCTGGTCCGGACCGACCCGGACAAGCCCAAACACAAGGGCATCTCCTGCCTGCTGACGCCCATGAACGTGCCCGGCATCGAGGCCCGGCCGATCTACCTCGCCAACGGCGAGCCGGAGACCAGCGAGGTCTTCTTCGACAACGTCCGGATCCCGCGGGAGAACATGCTCGGCCACCGTGGCGGGGGATGGTCCATCGCCATGACGACACTCGCCTACGAGCGCGGGCCGGGGGACACCGGATTCGTCCCGAAGTACCAGGCGACCCTGCGGCGACTCGAGGAGCTGGCCGCCGAACGCGGCCGACTGGCCGATCCCGCGGTGCGCCCCGCGCTGGCCACGGCGTACATCAAGGGTGAGGCGCTGCGTCTGACCGTCCTCGAGCAGCTCTCGCTGCGGGTGTCGGGACAGCTCGCGGGTGAGGAGGGATCGATAGCGAAGCTGCTCTGGGCCGACGCCGAGCAGTCGATCCAGCATCTCGCGATCGAGCTCCTCGGCCCCGATGTCTGGCTCGGCCGGGCGCCCCAGCGGCTGTCGGCCTATCTCTCGTCGCGGCCGGTGAGTGTGTACGGCGGTAGCTCGCAGATCCAGAAGAACATCCTGGCCCAGCGGGTCCTGCGGATGCCCCGGGCATGACCGGCCAACCCGGCTCCGTGCTGGAGCTCGACCGCTCCGATGGGGTCCTCACCGTCATCCTCAACCGCCCGCAGCGGCTGAACGCCCTGGATTCCGCCCTGGTCGAGGCGCTTGCCGCGGCCTGGTCGGAGGCGGCAGATCCCGACATCCGGGCAGTGATCATCACCGGTGCGGGTCGCGGCTTCTGCGCCGGGGCCGATCTGCGCGCCGACCGGCCGAAGACGAAGCGACCGACCGGCCTGCGGGTGCGCTTCAATCCGCATGTCCTGGCGCTGGCGAGCCTGCGCAAGCCCGTGATCGCGGCCGTCAACGGGGTGGCGGCCGGGGCGGGGCTGGCACTGGCCTGCGCAGCGGACATCCGCATCGCCTCGACCGAGGCCCGGTTCGTGCCGGCGTTCGCCTCGGTCGGGGTGACGCCCGACGCCGGTGCCTCCTACTTCGTGCCCCGCCTGGTCGGGGCGTCCCGCGCGTTCGAGTGGTTCGCCACCGGTCGGCACCTGGACGCGTCGGCCGCCCAGGAATGGGGCCTGGTCTCCGAGATCGTCGAACCATCGCGCCTGCTCCCGGTCGCCCGCGAGCGGGCGCTGCTGCTGGCCGCGGTGCCGGGAGAGGCCCTGGCGCTCACCAAGGCGCTGCTCCAGCGTTCGCTGACGGCAACCCTGCCCGAGCAGCTCGAGTCCGAGGTCGAGAGCCAGCTCGCCGCGATCGCCGCGCCCGGCCGCGAGGAAGCGCGCGCGGCGGTCGTTTCCCGCATTCGTGGCGGTCCCGACGGCGGCGCTCCCGACGGCGGCGCTCCCGAGGGTGACCGTCCCGCAAGAGATGTAGAAGGACGACATGACTGACAGATATGACTATCGCACCCTGAGTGTCGAGCAGCAGGGGCGCCTCCTCGCCGTGACGCTCAATCGGCCCGATTCGCTGAACGCGGTCGGCGACGGCATGCACGAGGAACTGGAGGATTTCTTCTACACGGTCCGTGACGATGCCAGCGTGGGCGCCATTCTGCTCACGGGCGCCGGGCGGCGGGCCTTCAGCTCCGGGGGAGACGTCAAGGGGATGGCGGCCGCCGCGGACGGCGGCGGCGAGGCGATCAGCGACGCGATGCGGGTCGGGAAGCTGCTCGGCAAGGCCAAGCGCCTGGTGACCAACCTGCTCGAGGTCGAACAGCCCATCGTGTGCTCGGTGCGCGGATACGCGCTGGGCCTGGGCGCCACGATCGCGTTGTTCTGCGACATCGTGTTCGCCGCCGACGAGGCGGTGTTCGCCGACACGCACGTGGACATCGGGCTGGTCGCGGGCGACGGCGGAGCGATCATCTGGCCGTTGCTTCTGCCGGTCAACACGGCCAAGTACTACCTGCTGACCGGTGAGCGGATCACCGGGAAGAAGGCGGCCGAGCTGGGCCTGGTCGTCAAGTCGTTCCCGGACGACGAGCTCGACGACGCGGCTCACAAGGTCGCGGACCGGCTCGCGAACGGCCCCGCGCTCGCCACCCGGTGGACCAAGACATCCGTGAACAAGGTGCTGCGCGAACGGGCGAATCTGTTGTTGGACACGTCTCTGCTGCTCGAGGGCGCGACGATGGTGAGCGAGGACCATCGCGAGGCGACGGCTGCCTTCGTCGAGCGGCGATCCCCGGCCTTCCGGGGGCGTTGAGTGAGCGACGTCGAGATCCTCGATCAGAACCTGCGGCCGTATCAGGCCTTCCTGGACGGCCTGGCCGCGGGCTCGCTGCTGTACCAGCGCTGCGGGAAGTGCGCCGCGGCCGTGTTCTACCCCCGGGTGGCCTGCAACGTGTGCGGCAGCGTGGACCTGGCCTTCCAGCGCAGCGCTGGACAGGGGACCGTCTACTCGAACACGGCGGTGGCGTCCACCGGCGGTCCCGCGTACTCGGTGTGCATCGTCGAACTCGACGAGGGGTTCCGGATGATGAGCAGCGTCGTCGACGTGCCGGCCGAGGAGGTGCCGATCGGGTTACGCGTCGTCTGCCGGTTCGAGACCTCGGACGGCGCCGACACCCGGCTGGTCTTCGCCCCGCGGGCGGCCACATGAGTCACGGCGGCCTGCGCGGTGGGACCGCGGTTGTCGGCGTGGCCGAATCGGACCTGGGCGAGGTGGGCGCGGGCCGGTACTCGATCGAGCTGGCGGCCCAGGCCGCCGTGCGTGCCCTCGACGATGCCGGGTTGGGCAAGAACGACGTGGACGGCCTGTTCGGTGTGCTCTCCCGACATGTGCTGCCCTCGGTCGACATCGGGGAGTACCTGGGCATCCGACCTCGATACACCGACAGCACCATGATCGGTGGCAGTTCGTTCGTGTCGTACCTGCACCATGCCGCCCAGGCCCTGATCGCCGGCGCGTGCGATGTGGCGCTCATCGTGTACGGGTCGACGTCGCGCTCCGCGAGCCGGCAGGGGCGGGCGAGCGCCCCGGTGGTCGACGGACCCAACTACGAGCGGGCCTACCGGCCGCGCGGTGCCATGTCGGGCTACGCGCTCGCCGCCGCCCGGCACATGTACCAGTACGGCACGACGCGGGAGCAGCTCGCCGAGGTGGCGGTGGCGGCCCGGGCGTGGGCCCGGCTCAACCCGGTGGCGTTCAAGCGGGGGCCGCTGACCGTCGAGGATGTCCTCGCCCGCCCGATGCTCTCCTCCCCGTTCACCTCGCTCGACTGCTGTCTGACCACCGACGGGGGTGGCGCGGCCGTGATGGTGCGGGCGGAGCGCGCCCGGGACCTGCGCGAGCGACCGGTGTACCTGCTCGGTGCGGGCGAGGCGCACTGGCACAGTTCCATCTCCCAGATGCCTGATCTGACGGTCAGCGCGACGAGGGACTCGGCGGCGCGGGCGTTCACGATGGCCGGTCTGCGGCCCGCCGACATCGACGTCGTCGAGCTCTACGACGCCTTCACCATCAACACGATCATGTTTCTCGAGGACCTGGGTTTCTGCGCGAAAGGCGAGGGTGGCGCGTTCGTGTCGGACGGCCGGATCGCGCCGGGGGGCGAGCTGCCGGTCAACACGAACGGCGGTGGTCTGTCGTACTGCCATCCGGGGATGTACGGGATCTTCACGATCATCGAGGCGGTCCGTCAGATCCGGGGTGAAGCCGGCGTTCGGCAGCAATCAGATGTACACACCGCGGTCGCGCACGGCAACGGAGGCCAGCTTTCGGCCCAGGCGACCGTGATCCTCGGAGACCAGGCCGCACTGTAGCCCGGTTTGGCCCGCAGTTCGGTATCTGCCCGACCACCAGCCCTTGACCTTCGGTTTGTGACGTCGATAATTTCCTGAATCCGATTCAGTTTCCTGAGATCCGCCCGCTCACGTTCACGGCGGAGTACGTCATACCGCCGGCGACGGCCGGGCGGCCAAGTGGTTAGGAGCGAGGATGCTCGGCAGGGTCGAAGGCAAGGTCGTGGTGGTCACCGGGGCCGGTCGCGGGATCGGACGCGGCGAGGCGCTGGAGTTCGCCCGCCACGGTGCGCGCGTGGTGGTCAACGACTACGGCGCGGACCGGGACGGCACGGGTCGTCGCTCCGAGGTGGCCGAAGCCGTCGTCGAAGAGATCAGGTCCGCGGGCGGCGCCGCCGTCGCCAACGCCGACGACATCTCCGACTGGGACGGCGCCCGGAACCTGATCGATTCGGCCATCTCGGAGTTCGGCCGGCTGGACGTCCTGGTGAACAACGCCGGGATCCTGCGGGACCGCACGGTCGCCAACATGTCCATCGAGGAGTGGGACGACGTCATCCGCGTCCACCTCCGGGGCACCTTCGCCACGCTCCGACATTCCGCCGCTTACTGGAAGGATCTCGCCAAGAGCGGCACGGCCCCGGACGCCCGGGTGATCAACACCTCCTCCGGCTCCGGCCTGTTCGGCAATCCCGGGCAGTCCAACTATGGCGCCGCCAAGGCGGGCATCGCGTCGTTGACCATCATCGCGGCGCAGGAGCTCGCGCGCTACGGCGTGCGCGTCAACGCCATCGCGCCGACCGGCCTCACCAGAATGACCGAGGACCGCCCCGTCGCGGCGGCGGCGAAGGCGTTGCGGGACAGCGGATCGAAGGAGTTCATTCCGCTCGATCCCGACAACGTCGCACCCATGGTGGTGTGGCTCGCGAGCGAGGCGGCGAAGGACGTCACGGGCCGGGTGTTCCTCGTTTCGGGTGGCTCCGTCTCGGTGGCCGAGCCATGGGCGCGGGGACCGGCCGAGGACAAGGGCGCCCGCTGGGAGGTCGAGGAGCTCGACGGCGTGATCCCCGGTCTCCTCGCGAAGGCACGGGACAACGTGCAGCTGAAGAAGGTCGGCTGATGGGCTCGCTGCCGCTGGAGGCGGTCTTCCGCCCCGCGTCGATCGCGGTGGTGGGGGCCACGGACAAGCCCGGGGCGCTGGGCGGGCGCGTGTACGGGAACCTGAAGCAGGACTTCAAGGGCCGGCTGTACCCCGTGAACGCACGCAGCCCCGAGGTGTTCGGGGATCGCGCCTATCCCTCCGTGCGCGACCTGCCCGAACCGACGGACCTGATCGTCGTGCTCGTGCCGGCCACGCACGTCGTGGCGGTGATCGAGGACAGCATCGCCGCCGGGCACGGCGGCGTGTACCTCATCAGCTCCGGATTCAGCGAGGTCGGGGGGGAGGGAACACAGATCCAGGAGAGGATCGCCGCGCTGGCCCGGGAGCACGGCTTCCCGGTGGTCGGGCCCAACTGCGTCGGCTACATGAACCAGTACGACAACATCATGGCCACCTTCGCCATCCCTCCCGGCGAACAGCGGCCCAAGCCCGGGCCGGTGGGAATCGTCTCCCAGAGCGGTGGCTTCGGCGCGTTCATCCTCAACCGCGCGGTCAACCGCGGCGTCGGGGTCGGGATGTTCGCCAGCACCGGCAATCAGTGCGACGTGACCCTCTTCGACGTGCTCGAGTACTTCGTCGAGCAGCCGGAGCTCCAGGTGATCGCGATGTTCTCCGAAGGTGTGCGCGATCCCGCCCCGTTCCTCCGGGCGGCGAAACGGGCGATCGAGCTCGGCAAGGTGATCATCAGTGTGAGCCCCGGGACCTCCGAGGCGGTGGCCCGGGCGGTGCTGAGCCACACCGCGTCGATCGTCGGATCGGCCGAGGTGTACCGGGCCGTCTGCGAGCAGTACGGCGTGCTGGAGGCGGACTCGATCGACACGCTGCTCGACTACGCGATCGCCCTGCAGGACGGCCGTCGCATGCGCGGCAACCGGATCGGGATCGTCACGCAGTCCGGCGGGGCCGGCGTGCTCTTCGCCGGCGACGCCGCCAACCACGGACTCGAGGTGCCGGAGCTGGCGGCCGGGACCCAGGAGCGCATCGCCGCGGTGATCCCGGCGTTCGGCAGCGCGCGAAACCCGATCGACACGACGCCGGGCGTCGGTCTCATCACCGGTGAGGTGTACGCGACGATCCTGCGCGAGCTGCTCAGCGACGACAGCATCGACGCCGGAGTGGTCCTCGGGTGGTACGGCGGGGACACGAGGGCGGATGCCATCGTCGAGGTCTACCACTCTCAGGACAAGCCGCTCGTGCCCGTCGTCGCGGTCAACCCCGAGCTGATGCAGGGCCGGGACATCCCGAGCTTCACCGACCCGACCCGGGCGGTCCAGGCGGTGGCCGCGATCGCCCGGACGTCGCGCCGAGTCATGCCCGACGACGGGTTCACCGTCGACGAGCAGCGGGCCGCGCGGAGCAGGCAGGCCCTCGACGAGGCGCGATCCCGACCGTTCGTGCTGGAGACGACGGCGAAGGACGTGCTGGCCCGCTACGGCGTACCTGTCTCCCGCGAGCGGACCTGCTCGAGCGCCGACGAGGCGGTGGCGGCGTTCCGGGAGATCGGATCGAGGGTCGTGCTGAAGGTCATGTCCTACGACCTGCCGCACAAGTCGGACTCCGGCGGCCTGGTGCTCAACCTTCGCAGCGAGCGGGAGGTACTCGAGGCGTTCGACCTCCTCACGGAGCGCTTCCGCGAGGAGCAGCCGTCGGTCACGGTCGACAGCATTCTCGTGCAGGAGATGGTCTCGTCGCGGCTGGAACTCGCGGTGGGCATGCAACGGGACCCGGTCTTCGGGCCGATGGTCGCGGTCGGACTGGGCGGCGTCCTGATCGAGCTGATCGGCGAACCGGTCCTGCTGCGCGCACCGTTCGGTCTCGCGCAGGCGCGCGCCGCGGTCGACCGGATCGCCGGGGGACGCATCGACCACCCGACCCGGGGGCTGCCGAAGGAGTACCGCGAGCAGCTGGCGCAGGTGGTGCTGGGCGTCGGCCAGCTGAGCGTGGAGTGCCCCGAGGTGATGTCCGTCGACGTGAACCCGGTGATGGTGACGGCGGACGGGATCAGAGCCGTCGATGCGCTGATCGTGCTCGACACCCCTGGGTGAGCGGGCGCCGTCACGCTCCCCGCGTTCTGATATTCGACTGTTCGACTCCGGATTGCCCGGTTTGATGCCGAGGCTTCGACGCAAAGGAAAGAGACGAGATGCAGACCCGTGCGGGAATTGCCTGGGAGACCGGAAAGCCCTGGTCGGTGGAGGATGTCGAGCTCGACCCGCCCAAGGCGAACGAGGTGCTGGTCCGGCTCGCGGCGTCCGGACTGTGCCACTCCGATGATCATTCCATTACCGGCGACATGCCGGCGGCTCTTCCGATGGTCGGTGGTCACGAGGGTGCCGGCGTCGTCGAGGAGGTGGGGCCCGGGGTGACGTCCGTGGCACCCGGAGACCACGTGGTGCTGTCCTTCATCCCGTCCTGCGGGCACTGCCGGTGGTGCATGAGCGGGGTCGCCAACATCTGCGATGTCGGTGCTCCCCTGATGGGCGGGTTACCGGCGGACGGGACGTTTCGTACCCACGCCCGCGGCCAGGGGCTGCGGCGGATGACCGGACTCGGCACCTTCAGCCCGTACGCCGTGGTCAACGAGTTCTCCACGATCAAAATACCGGATGATCTGCCACTTGATCTTGCCGCGCTGGTCAGCTGCGGCGTCACCACCGGTTTCGGCTCGGCGGTGAACACCGCCGAGGTGTCCGCGGGTGACACGGTGGTCGTGGTCGGGGTGGGCGGCCTCGGCAGCGCGGCGATCCAGGGAGCCCGGGTGGCCGGAGCCGATCAGATCATCGCCGTGGACCCGGTGGCGTGGAAGCTCGATCAGGCCAAGCTCTTCGGGGCGACGCACGGCGTGGCCTCGATGGAGGAGGCGGTGCCGCTGCTGCGGGAGCTGACCCGTGGAGTGATGGCCGACAGTGCGATTCTGACCGTCGGCGTGGCGCACGGCGACCTGGTCGGACCTCTGCTGGCCCTGGTGCGCAAGGGCGGCATCGCCGTCGTCACCGCGATCACGCCCATGCGCGAGAAGTCGTCCAACCTCGCGTTGTACGAGCTGGTGCTGTGGCAGAAGCAGCTGCGCGGCTCGCTCTACGGGGGGTTCCCGCCGGCGGTGGGGATTCCCCGGCTGCTCAACCTCTACCAGCGCGGACTGCTGCGGCTCGACGAGATGGTGACACGTCGCTACACCCTCGACGAGGTGCAACAGGGCTACGACGACATGCACGCCGGGCGCAACATCCGGGGCCTGGTCGTCTTCGACTGACCGTTGCCACCAGGCCGCGGCACCGACCTGGATCGCCGCCGGCCAGGACGGTGTCCGCCGCCGGCCGGAGGCGTTGGCGGCGAGGTGTGCAACAGCCGGGGAAGGCCGGCGATCAGGGGAATGAGAAGGGCCCGTCTCGGCTGGGGGCCGGCGGAGGGGAATACCCCGACTTCAGCCACCAGGCTTCGCCAATAGAATATTGGATACTCGGACACGCGGGCGAGCGCATCATCAGGGCGTTCACTTTCGATTCCGCTGCCGGGAACGCCTCCGCTCTGGTCCGCGGATCGCCTGGTCAGGTCGCGGGCGCGTACCGGCGCAGCTGCTGACGGGCGAGCGTCATCTTGTGCACCTCGTCCGGCCCGTCGGCCAACTGCAGCATTCTCGCCTGCGCGTAGAGCTGGGCGAGCGGGAAGTCGTCACTGAGCCCGCCGCCACCATGCGCCTGGATCGCCCGGTCTATCACCCAGGTTGCCATCTCGGGGGCGGCGACCTTGATGGCCGCGATCTCCGTGGCCGCACCCCGGTTGCCGACCGTATCCATCAACCAGGCGGTCTTGAGTACCAGCAGCCGCACCATCTCGATCCGGATCCGGGCCTCAGCCACCCAGTCCTGGACGACGCCCTGCTCAGCGAGCCTTCTGCCGAACGCGACACGCTCCTGGACCCGGGCGCACATGAGGTCGAAAGCCCGCTCGGCCATGCCGATCGCCCGCATCGCGTGGTGGATTCGGCCTGGACCCAGTCGTGCCTGGGCGATGGCGAATCCACCGTGCAGTTCGCCGAGCAGGTTCTCGCGGGGCACCCACACGTTGTCGTAATGAATCTCCGCGTGCCCGCCGTGACCGCTGTCGGAGTACCCGAACACGCCGGTGGAACGCAGGATCTCCACACCAGGGGTTTCGAGTGGAACGACAACCAGGCTGTGCGTGCGGTGGCGCGCGCCATCGGGATCCGACCTGCCCATGACGATGGCGACCTGGCACCGGGGGCTCATCGCACCGGTGGCCAACCACTTGCGCCCCGTGATGCGTAGGCCGTCGCTCTCGACGGTGATGCGGGTGTCGATGTTGTTCGCGTCCGAGCTGGCGACCAGCGGCTCGGTCATCGTGTAAGCCGAGCGAATCTCGCCCGCGAGCAGTGGGGTCAGCCAGCGCTCGCGCACTGACTCCGTGGCGAAGTGGGTAAGGATCTCCATGTTGCCCGTGTCGGGGGCTGAGCAGTTCATCGCCTCCGGCATCAGTAAGGGGCTCCGGCCGGAGATCTCGGCGATGGGCGCGTACTCGAGATTGGTCAGTCCGGCCCCGCGCTCGCCCGGAAGAAAGAGGTTCCACAAGCCCGACCTGCGCGCCTCAGTCTTGAGTTCCTCGATGACCGGCGGCGTGTCCCAGGGGCTGATTTCCCGCAGCTGTGCCGCATAGGTCGGCTCGGCAGGAATCACGGCGCGTTCCAGAAAATCCGCGGCCTGCTTCTGCAGGTCCCGAACCTTGGGGCTGAATGCGAAGTCCATAAGATGTCGTCCTTTCATGATCAGGGATGCACATGGCGATATCAGTGATCCACCTCCCCGCGTAGTCGGCAGCCCGATGGCGGCGCGAGCGGGCTGGCGATCTCTTCCCTCATGCGGGACCGGTGAATCCGCTCTCGACCCCCGTTCGCGGCACCGAAATCCAGCAGGGCGCCCGACGGGCCGAGGTCGTCGCTACTGACCGTCACGGTCGGTGTGGTCACCGCGTCGCCGTAACGATCTGTCAACGTATGGTTCGTTTCGGCAAGGGGTCGCCCACACCGAGATGCCTGACGGCGCTTGACTCAGATATAATATACGTTCTCGACCTGGATTGGCTGCGCGGTGGTGGCCGTCACTGAGGACCTCCTGGATGGACGGCATGGACAAGACATGGCTCGACCACGATCCGGACCGCACTCGAGGACAGGGTCCTGCGGGTGACGCCGGCGCGGCCGGAGCGCATGAAGGCGATCAACGGTGTCGTGCGCAAGGAGCTGACGGCGCCCTGTTCCGTGGATGCTGTCGCGTTGGCTCGCAACATCCTCCCGACGTCATCCTCCCGGCGTCCAGTGGAACCCGGCCGGCCCAGAACCAGTGGTACGGGTCTGCTCTGTAGAACCTTGACCATCGTGACGTGGAAAGGTGTGGCTCTCGCTCGCGGCGTTCGCGGACGGGGTGATGGGCAGGCGTTATCGTCGGTCTGTCACCCCTCGATCAGTTCCGGCGGCGGACGATGCGTACTTGGTGGTGTTCGGCGCCAACCTGTGACAGCCGGATGCCGATTCGATCCTGGCGGTGGGTGACCGGATTTCCGGCGTGCCCGAGGTCCATGATCCACGATCGGGCGTGTGGCTTCATCTGGGTCGCGACCGCTGGGCCGCGATCGTGCTCGGAAAGAGGTCACGAACTCGAGCTCCGACGGAGTCCGCACCGGTGCCGCGCTTGGGATGCTGTTGCGGTCGAGAGTACGAGTTTATATAATAAATTGAAAATTTTGGATACTTCTCGACTGATGCGCCGAGTGGGCTCCCACCGATTCCGGCGTGAGCAGACAGGAGACGCGGCGGAATGACTGGGGCGGTGCGGATGACTAAGACGATGATCTACCTTTCCTCGGGCGCTGTGCCGGCCAGCCCGGTGACGGGGCGCGGTCCGGGCTCGGCCCGGCATCTGTCGCTCTGGTCGACGAGTACGTACAGCGTCAGCTGGACCTGTGGCCGCACCGGCGCCGGGTCCGAACGGACGGTCATGGTCGACGAGGCAACCAGGTGTGCACGATGATTCTTCGTCGCTCAGCGCACATCGGCGCGAAGAGCCAGGGTGGACGAAGTCCACGCCGGGCCGTCGTGCCGGACATGGCGGCGACTGTGGCGGACCGTCCGCAGGTCGTTGCCATCATCGATCGTGGCGCCGGCGGTGACCGAGCTTTCGCCTGGGCCTGTGGCTATGTTCGGCGGACACCCAGCGCCGTTCTTGTGGTCGTCGCCATCGACGTGGACTCCGCCGGCGGATTCTATAGCGTAATGGACCCTTGGCTTGGAGCAAGCGTAGTGGCCTGCTCGGACGAGGAAATGTCCCTCGAATTACGCGCCCGAGCACTGCGGGACGAGGCGCGGAGTTATGGCGTCCCAGCGCTTGTGGCCTTAAGCGCCCAACCATCGCGTGAGATACTCGGCGAGGTGCTCGCACAAGGTCCGGATCTGGTCGTTGCCGGATGCGTCAGCCATCGGGAATGGCGACATCTCATACATAGAGCAACCCGCGGCGGGGTACCGCTCGTCGTGATCCCCTGACCACCCTGCCTGCCGGTCGGAACTGAACAAGTCTGGAGTTCCCATGAGTCAATCGGAATCTTCGCGGAACGTCGTCGTCGTGATCGGCACCGGTGGAATGGGAGTGGCCGCCGCGCGGCGTCTCGCCAGTGGGCGTCGCCTGGTGCTGGCCGACAACTCTCCCGAACGCCTGGAATCTGTCGTGGCCGTGCTGCAGAGCGAGGGACACGCGGTCGAGGGGCACCCGGTGGATGTCACGGATCGCAAGTCGGTCGAGGATCTGGCGAACGCGGCCGGGAGCGGGGGCCGGATCGAGGCGGTGGTGCACACTGCCGGCGTCTCGCCCGTGATGGGCACCGCGAGGCAGATCTACGAGGTGGATCTGCTCGGTACCGCCCACGTCATCGACGCGTTCCTCGCCGTCGTGTCCCCGGGCACGTCGCTGATCTGTATCGCCAGTATGGGCGGGCAGCTCACATCGTTGCCCGCGGATTTCGAGCGGCATCTCGCGACCGCACCGTCGGACCAGCTGCTCCTGCACGAGGGAATCGACCTCGACAAGGCCGACTCCGCCACGGCCTACGCGGTGGCCAAGCGCGGCAACCAGCTGCGGGTACAGGGCGCCGCGCAGACCTGGGGACGCAAGGGCGCCCGACTGAACACGATCAGTCCCGGGGTGATCTCCACTCCGATGAGTCTGCTGGAGCTCCAGGGACCGACGGGCGTCTTCATCCAGTCCATGATCGACGCCTCCGGTGCCGGTCGGTTTGGCACCCCTGACGACGTCGCGGGCGTCGTGGCATTCCTCGCCGGGCCGGATTCCAGCTTCATCACCGGAAACGACATCCTGGTGGACGGCGGAACGATCTCCGCATTGCGGTGGAACGCCGAAGCAAAGGCCTGACGTTCGCTGGCCGGTCCGTCAGCGGCACGAAGCGGGGGACCTCGGTCCGAGCCCGAGAGCGAGGCCCCCGCGGGCTGGCCGTGGACCGAGACCTGGGCCTACTGGGGGGCTCGGGGGAGCAGCGTGACGACCGGGACCAGTGCGTTCAGGGTCAGGATGTGCGTGACCGTGGCCACCAGATCCTCGGCGGAGATCAGTCCGTCGTTGAGGCTCCACTCTGTCCAGATCGACATCATCTCGGCGGCCAGCTCCGGGTCCCACTTGCTACCGAACTGGCTGGGCACCACCGAGTCGCCGAGAGTGGGTCCGACGACAAGCCGGGTGAAGGCGATATCGGGATTCTCGACCCGCCACGAGTCCACCAGACGCTCCAGCGCGGCCTTGGTGACACCGTAGACCCCGAGAGCAGGCCAGGGCTTCGAGTAGGGGCCGGCCTGGGACGAGAAGTAGACGGCCTTGCCGTGCGATGTCCGAAGATGGGGGAGCGCGGCCTGCGTCATCAGATTGGCGCCCGTGACGTTGGTGGCGAAGGCGTCCGCCCAGGCCGCCGAGTCGACGTCCTTGAGGTGGACCAGGATATCGACCGCGACGGTATAGACGAGGACGTCGAGTCCACCCATGTGTGCCACGGCATCGTCGACTGCCGCCTGGCACGAGGTTGCGTCCCGGACGTCGCAGGTGAGCCAGAATGCCCTGTCACCGGCTTCCTCGGCCGCCGCCTTGACTAATTCACCGCGCCGGCCGGCCAAGGCGACGTGTGCTCCCTCGCCGGCCAGGGAGATGCCCACGACTCGCCCGAGCCCGCTGGACGCGCCTACCACCAGGACGCGCTGGTCTTTGAGCCGCATGATTCCTCCGGTTGTGACGCACGACTTCCCTGTGGAGCGAGCCGTGCCGGTATCAGATGCCGACATATTTACCCTGTTCATGAGCCGCGTTCAACGTGGTCTGCAGGGCGGTCCCGGAGGATGATCCGGGCTGAGGAGTCCCTCGCACGCCAAGGATCAACGGCTTTGTCACAGGTCCGCGGCGGCGTGCCGCGCTGCGTTCCCGACATCGGGGCGGAGCGAGCACCCGGTTGCATGCGCCGTCATCGGGCGGCTCGAGGTGATGCGCCGCGTGCACGGCGTGAGGTCGTTGGCGATGAGGGTGCCGTCAGGGTCTCCGGCTGTTGGTGGTGAGCCAGGACGTGCCGGGGCGACGTCAGGGGCCGATCGTCCCGGCGACTGTCCCTGGCTCGGGATGCAGCGCTGAGTACAGGGTATCTGGGATCGGGTAGCGGGGTGACCACACTTCATCGCGACCTCCTCTCGGTCACACTGATGGCTGGTCATCACATGCTACTCTGAGGAAAACGTGGTTGTCACCGCGTCGGTTCGCGTGATAGAAAGGCCATTACCAGCCTTGGGTATGGTGCCACTCGGCTGTCGGCGAGGCTCGGCCCTGTTCCGGGCGAGCTTCGATGACGAGGTGGCGCTGCGGGGCTACGGCGCACTCGCCCCGCAGCCCCGCCACAGTGAGCGGGCACTGGATCAACGCTGGTCTGATCAGGGCCTCTGAGCACCGGAAAGGAGCGTCATGGACGTTGCCGCGCTGCCGAAGATCTCGTCCGACGCGCATGTCGACGAGCCGCATGACCTCTGGTACGAACGGCTTCCGGAGTCTCTCCGCGATCGCGCACCGCGCCGTATTCTGGGAAATGCGGAGGGCGGTTGGACGCTCGTCGTCAATGGGGACACGGTGGGCTGGGGTGGGCTCACCGAGGACGAGGCCCGCAAGATGGAGGAGAACCGGCTCGCGGCCATCACTCCAGAGGTCCGGCTCGAGATGATGCGAACGGACAACCTCCGGGGTGAGGTCATCTATCCGACGATCGGCCTCTACGTGTGGTCCGTTCAGAGCGCCGAGGTGGGCGAGGCGTCGGTCCGTATCTACAACGACTGGGTACTGGAGCGGCTCGGCGGGAATCCGCGAATCAAACTCGCCGGAATGATCCCCACCTGGAATGTGGAGAACGCGATCGCGGAGGTTCGCCGACTGGCTCCCCATCCGTCGATCGCCGGGCTGCTGCTGCCGCTGGTCGGCACGCCGGACTGGAACATGCCGCAGTGGGAACCGCTATGGGCGGCGATTGCGGAGACCGGCAAGCCCGCCCTGATGCATCAGGGCACCGGCCATGACATGATGTTCTATCGGGGTTGGGGCAGTCCGACGGCGAATGTTCTCGCTACGCAGTCGATGGCACCGCGGGCGGCGGCTCTGCTGAGCTGCGGAGGCGTCTTCGAGCGTTACCCCGATCTGCATGTGGTCATGGTCGAGGTCAACACCGGTTGGGTCGCCTGGGCGATGAGCACCCTCGATGAGTACTACGAGGCACACCGCGGCTGGTCGAAGCCGAAGCTGGCGGAGATGCCGAGTGCGTATCTGCGCCGACAGCTTCACACGACGTTCCAGGACGATCCCGTCGGTATTCATAATCTGTCGATCACCGGCCGGAATGTTCCCCTGTGGGGAAATGACTATCCACATCCGGAAGGAATCTTTCCGAATTCGGACAAGATCCTGAAGGTGCTGCTGAACGGTGTCTCCTACGAGGACGCTGTCGCGGTGACAAGTGGGAACGCAATGCGTCTTTTCAAGTTTTCTCAGGACGTGCTTGACTCGGCACCGTAATCCACCTGTTGACCGTTGCGCGCGCCCGATCCCGGTGACCTCGATCCGAGAGGTAGGAGATGACTGTCGACTCCCTTGTCACCCAGCCGATCTACTGTGATCCATACGACTACAAGATCGACATAATGCGGACGAGTGCGGTCCGTGGTTTCAGCTCGGTGAAGATCCACCTTGACTGAGATCGAGGAGTTCATCCTGCGCCGCAGTGACTTCTCGCTCAGCGAGGAGCAGACGGCTCTGCGCGACGCCTTCGAGAGCTTCTTCCAACGCAACTGTGTGTCGGAGCGGGTCCGCAAGGCCGAGCCGCTCGGGTGGGACGCCGAACTGTGGGCGGAGATGGCGGAACTTCGGCCGGTCGCCATGGGAGTTCCGCAATCCCGGGGCGGCGACGACGCGGGCCTCGCCGAGCTGGCCCTGGTCACGGAGCAGGCCGGCCGGCGAGCCGCTCCGGTGCCTCTGGTGGAGACCATGGTCGCGGCGCGTCTGCTGGCGAGCGTCGAGACCGATGCTGCGGCGGACGCGCTGGACCGCGTCCTCGCCGGGGAGGTCGCCTCGGTGGTGGTCGGGCCGGCTTCGCCCGCGGGCCGGCTCGTCCCCGCGGGTGCCGTGGCCACGACAGTGCTCGGACTGCGCGGGGACTCGCTGGTCATGTCGACCCGGCAGGAGCCGCCGCCCCCGGTGCGCAACCTGGCCTGCGCACCGCTGGCCTGGTGGCACCTGGCCGATGGCGTCGTTCTGGCCTCCGGCGACCAGGCCCGTTCGACTTTTGCCCGGGCCCAGCGTGAATGGCGGGTACTGACGGCCGCGGCCCTGGTCGGAGTCGGAGCGTCCGCCCTGGACCTGGCGGTGCAATACGCCAAGGACCGCCGGGCCTTCGGGGTTCCCATCGGTTCGTTCCAGTCGATCGCGCACCCGTTGGCGGACGTGCTCACCGGGATCGAGTGCGCCCGGCGGCTCACGTACAAGGCGGCCTGGTTCGCCGACCACGAACCGGGCAACCTCGGTCCGCTGGCGACGATGGCGTTTGTCCAGGCCGCCGAGGCGGCCGAGCAGTCCGGCTCGGTGGCCATCCACACGCAGGGCGGGTTCGGCTTCACGCTCGAGTCGGACGTGCAGCTGTACTTCCGCCGGGCGAAGGGCTGGGCGCTGATCGCGGGTGATCGTCGCCAGGAGTTGCAGGGGATCGCGGACGAGCTGTTCGGACCCGTCCGGCGCTAGCCCGACCGCCGGCCCGCCTCCGGTGGGCGTCGCCGGCTCCGGGCGGGCCAGCAGGCCCGTTCCAGGTAATTCGGCGACAAACGCAGGTATTTGTATCTCAGTGTTTCTTTCTATCAAGATCCGATCTTAGCATGATCCTGCTGGATTCCAGGATAGTTTCCGAGAGGGGCGTCGCGGTGCAGATCGAAGATATGATCATGCTCAGTATCGATGACCATTCGATCGAGCCTCCGAACATGTACGAGGGTCACGTGCCCGCGGCGTACCGGGACAAGGCGCCCAAGGTCGTCCGGAACGACCAGGGCATTGACCAGTGGGTGTTCCAGGGGAAGGCCACGTCCACGCCGTTCGGCATGACGGCCACGGTCGGCTGGCCGAACGAGGCCTGGGGATTTCACCCGGGTCGGTACTCGGAGATGCGACCGGGGTGTTTTGACATTCATCAGCGCGTGCGCGATATGAACGTCAACGGAATCCTGACGTCGATGTGCTTTCCGACGATGGCCGGTTTCAACGCTCGGACCTTCACCGAGTCCGGTGACAAAGAAGTTTCCCTCGTCATGCTCCGGGCGTACAACGACTGGCACATCGATGACTGGTGCGCCACCTATCCGGGTCGGTTCATCCCGCTGGGCATCGTGCCGATGTGGGATGTCGACCTGGCGGTCCAGGAGGTCCATCGGATCGCCAAGAAGGGGTGCCGGGCGATCAGTTTCCTCGAGGCCCCGCACTCGCAGGGATATCCCAGTTTTCTCAGCGGCCACTGGGATCCGATGCTCAAGGCGCTCGTCGACGAGGACATGGTGCTCTGCCTGCACATCGGTGGGGCCTATGGTCTGATCAAGCTCGCTCCCGAGGCTCCGATCGACCACGAGATCGTACTGCCGACACAGGTTTCGATGCTCACCGTGCAGGACCTGCTGTTCGGTCCGACGTTCCGCCGGTTCCCCGGGCTGCGGGTGGCGCTGTCGGAGGGCGGAATCGGCTGGATTCCGCTCTACCTCGAGCGCATCGACCGGCACTTCCAGAACCAGAAGTGGATCGGAAACGACTTCGGCGGCAAGCTTCCGTCGGAGGTGTTCCGCGAGCATGTGCTGGCGTGCTTCATCACCGACAAGAGCGGGCTGAAGCTGCGGGCGGACATCGGCGTCGACATCCTCGCCTGGGAGTGCGACTACCCCCACTCCGACACGACATGGCCCCGGTCACCCGAGGCTCTGTGGGAGGAACTGCGGATCGCGCAGGTCACCGAGGAGGAGACCCACAAGATCACCTGGCAGAACGCTGCCAGGTTCTTCCGCTGGGACCCGTTCAGCCACATCCCGAAGGAGCAGGCGACGGTAGGGGCGCTGCGCGCGTTGGCCCAGGACGTCGACACCAGCCGCATGTCTCCGGCCGCCTGGCGGGAACGCAATGAGGCCGCGGGTATCGGCCTGCTCTGATCGGCGGGCAGGTCTGATCCACCGGCAGGGCGGTCGGAGCCGCCCCGACCGATCTGCTCGGCCGCTCCTGTACCAACTCGCGGAGGACAAAAGATGGCTGGAGCCCACGACAGTCGACTGCTCATTGACGGCAAGCTCGTCGGGCCCGTCGGCAGCGGGACGTTCGACAACATCAATCCGTTCACGGAAGAGGTGATCGGGCCGGTTCCGGACGGTTCCGCCGCGGACATGAAGGCGGCGATCTCCGCCGCCCGGCGGGCCTTCGACGAGACGGATTGGTCGACCGACCGGGCGTTGCGGCAGCGGTGTCTGACGCAGCTTGCCGACGCGTTGGACTCCGAGCGGGAGGAGCTGCGCGGCGAGCTGGTGGAGGAGGTCGGCTGCCCGGTCGCGGTGACCTACGCCGCCCAGCTCGACACCCCGCTCGAGGAGGCGTTGCGCTGGCCGGCGAAGTACATCGACGAGTTCCCCTGGGAGCGCGACCTGGGAACCGGCACGTCCTTCGGCGCCCCGACCCGCCGGATGGTGGCGCAGGAGCCGGTCGGGGTCGTCGGCGCGATCGTCCCCTGGAACTTCCCGCTCGAGGTCACGCTCAACAAGCTGGGTCCCGCTCTGGCCACCGGGAACACGGTGGTGCTCAAGGCGGCGCCGGACACGCCGTACAACGCGTTACGGGTCGCCCGACTGGCGGCCGAACGGACCGATCTGCCGCCGGGCGTCCTCAACGTGGTGACGTCATCCGACCACCTCGTCGGTGAAGTGCTCACGCTCGACCCGCGGGTGGATCTCATCTCCTTCACCGGTTCGACCGCCACCGGGCGACGAATCATGGAGAAGGGCGCGCCGTCGCTGAAGCGCCTCTTCCTCGAGCTGGGTGGCAAGTCGGCTCAGATCCTGCTCGACGACGCGGACCTCGACGCCGTCCTGCCGGGGACGGCCTTCACCTGCATCCACGCCGGTCAGGGCTGTGCCATCAGCACCCGGCTGCTCGTGCCCCGAGCCCGGTACGCCGAGGCCCTGGAGAAGATCAAGGGCGTCTTCGAGGCCATCCCGTACGGCGATCCGGCCGACCCGGGGAACATCATGGGTCCGCTGGTCAGCGCCCGGCAGCGTGAGCGCGTTCTCGGTTACATCGAGAAGGGCAGGGCCGAGGGGGCCACCCTGGTCACCGGCGGCGCTCGCCCGGCGCACCTCGACACCGGCTGGTTCGTCGAGCCGACTGTGTTCGGCGTGCCCGACAACCGGATGACGATCGCCCAGGAGGAGATCTTCGGCCCGGTGCTTTGCGTGATCGCCCATGACGGTGACGACGACGCCGTGCGGATCGCCAACGAGAGCGAGTACGGGTTGGCCGGCGGGGTCGTCTCGGCATCGTTCGACCGGGCGATGAGTGTCGCCCGCCGTGTCCGGGCGGGTGTCGTGGGCGTCAACGGCGGCCTGGCGTTCGGCGCGATGTCCCCGTTCGGCGGCTTCAAGCAGAGCGGCATCGGTCGCCAGGGCGGCCTTGAAGGCTTCGAGCAGTACACCGAGACCAAGGCCTACGGACTGCCGGTCTGATGAACGGGTTGCAGAGCCATGGTTCGGTGTCGGACATGACGGCCGGCTGGCCGCAGAGATGGGCGTGACGATGGCCGCAGCGCGGATTCCGCTGGTCGACTACCTCAGGCTCGCCGACGAGCCTTACCTGGTGGCAAGCGAGTGCGAGGAATGCGCGGCCCGGTATTTCAACCATCGGGTCGCCTGCGCCAACTGCGGCGCCACCGCCTTCAAGGAGGCGCAGGTCCCCGCCGACGGCGTCGTGCGAGCGTTCACCATCGTCAGCTTCGCCGCCCCGGGGATCGAGGTTCCCTTCGTGTCCGCCGTCGTGGACTGCCACGGAACCAGCGTCCGCGCGAATCTGGTCAACGTGGCGCCCGATCCCGAGCACGTGCGGACGGGCATGGCGGTCCGGCTGACGACCTTCCCGATCGGGACAGACTCGACGGGCACCGAGGCGATCGGCTTCGGTTTCGAGCCGGCCGCCGACTGACTGAAAGAGCCGACTGACTGAAAGAGGAGCACGGTGGCTGAGGACGTCTGGATCCTGGGTATCAGGATGACGAAGTTCGGCAAACACCCGGACCGGGACCTGGTCGAACTCGCCGCTGAGGCGTCGATGGGCGCGCTGGCGGACGGCGGCGTGACGATGAAGCAGATGCAGATTCTCGCCTGGGGCAGCATCATGAGCGGCGGGATGGGGCAGCAGCTGCAGAAGCAGATCGGTCAGACCGGTATCCCCGTCTACAACGTGGCCAACGCCTGCGCCACGGGTGCGACGGCGCTGCGCACCGTCATCATGGCCATCAAGGCCGGGGAGGCGGACTTCGGCCTCGCCGTCGGTGTTGAGAAGGTTGCCGGCGCCGGTCTGCTGGCCGGGGGCAGCCGCGGTGTGGACGGCACGACCTGGACCCCCAGGGGACCCGTCGGCGCGGTCGCCCCGCTGGATGGCCGGATCGGGACGGAGACCATGCCTGGGGTGTTCGCCCAGATCGGCCTGGAGTACGGCCACAGGTACGGCGGGACCAGCTTCGAGTTGTTCGCGAAGATCAGCGAGAAGAATCATGCGCACTCGACCCTGAATCCGTTGGCCGCCTACCGCAAGCGGTTCACCCTCGACCAGATCATGAACGACGTCATGATCGCCTACCCGAACACCCGGCCGATGTGCTCGGCCAACGCAGACGGCGCGGCCGCCGCGGTGCTGGTCTCGGACACCAGGCTCAGGACGCTCTCCCTCGAGCAGCAGCACCGGGCGGTCAAGGTGTCGGCCTCGGTGCTGACCAGCGACCCGTGGGAGGAGGCATGTCAGGTCCTGCCCGACGTCAACACGCTGACCCGTAACGCCGCCACGCAGGCCTACGAGGCCGCCGGGATCGGTCCGGCGGACCTCGACCTCGTCGAGCTGCACGACTGCTTCGCCACGGCGGAGCTCGTGCACTACGACAACCTCAAGCTGTGCGAGTCGGGCGGAGCGGTCGACTTCTTCAACAGCGGCGCCACCTGGCGGGACGGGCGCATCCCGGTGAACGTGTCCGGCGGCCTGCAGTCCAAGGGCCATCCGATCTCGGCGACCGGCATCGCGAACGTCTGGGAGATCTGCCATCATCTGCGCGGCGAGGCGGGCGATCGCCAGATCGAGGGGGCCCGGGTCGGCCTCGCCCACGTCATCGGCCTGGGCTCGGCCTGCGGCGTCCACATCCTCGAGAAGGCCGCGGCCTGAGGTGGCGACGGACCCGGGGCCGGAGTCTGCCAGTTCCGACGAAGTGAGCGAGCCGCCGGCGGCGGAGAGGCACCCAGCGACCGGTCTGGATCTCGCCACCGTCGACCGGCTGCTGACGACAACCCGGGCGGTGCGCCGCCGACTCGACCTCACCCGGCCCGTGCCGCGTGAGGTCATCCTGGAGTGCCTGCGGCTCGCGATCCAGGCGCCGACCGGGAGTAACGCGCAGACGTGGCGGTGGCTCGTGGTGACGGACGGGCCCACCCGGGCGGCGATCGCCGGGCTCTACCGCAATCGCGTGGTCATGTCGGCAAGGGCCGTCGCCCCTAGCGACGTGGACCCACAGCAGCAGCGGGTCAACGACTCCGCCGGGTACCTGCGGGACCATCTGGAGGATGTGCCCGTCCTGGTGATCCCCTGCGTGGAGGAGAAGGGCGGCGCCGCCGGCTGGGCGCCGTCGATCTACCCGGCGGTGTGGAGTCTCATGCTCGCGCTGCGCAGCCGAGGGCTGGGCTCGTGCCTGACGACCGCGCATCTGTTTCGCCGGGACGAAGCGGCGACGCTGCTCGGCATTCCCTCGGGATACGCCCAGGCCTGCCTCATTCCCATCGCCTACTACACCGGCGACGATTTCCAGCCCGCCGTCCGGCGTCCGGTGGAGGACCTGACCTACTGGAACCATTGGGGCGCAGACCGGTAACTACGTTTTCCTTCTGCAGAAACACCCCCAGCGCAGCTCCGGCCCGCCGCTGGCCCTTCGAACAATCGTCTGTCGACCGTGGGTGGCGGCGCCCTGCGCGGGCAGCCCCATCCGCCGGATCGGGCTGCCCGCGCAGGGGTTGGATCAGTCGTCGAATCGGGCGATGACCTCGTCGGCGAAGCGCTTCGACCAGTCGATCCGGCCCCCCGCGGTCGGATGGCCCACCGCCTCGGGGTCCGGGAGCATGATGACCCGGGTGGCGCCGGCGTCGCGCAGACGGCGCAGGCCGTCGATGCCGGGGGCGGGAGCGAGCGAGATCGGCACGGTCACCTCGAAGGGACCGGTGCGGCCGGCCTCCTCGCGGGCGTCGAGGACGACCTTGAGCCGGGTCCTGAACTCGTCGAGGTCCTTGGCTCCGATCTCGATCCACCCGTCACCCAGCCGCCCGGCCCGCAGCAGGGCGCCCCGGGCGGCGCCGCCAACCTCGATCGGGATACTCGGCCGCTGCAGGGGCTTGGGCTGGAACTTGACCGGGCCGAAGTCGAAGTGCTCGTCGTGGACCTCGATGACGTCTTCGCTCCAGAGCTGCCGCAGGATTCCGATGATGGCATCGGCCCGCTTGCCGCGGGTTCTGAACGGCTCACGGACGTAGTTGAACTCGTCCTCGAGCCATCCCACCCCCGCGCCGAGGGTCACCCGGCCGCGCGAGAGACGGTCGACGGTGACGACGGAGCGGGCGATTGCCAACGGGTGCCGCAGGGGGAGGACGAACACGTTGGTGGCCAGCCGGATCGTGGTGGTCGTGGCCGCGATGTAGGAGAGCACGGCCCAGGGGTCGTAGGAGTGCGTGTCCGAGGTGACCGGGGGAAGCCCCGGCCCGCCGTCGGCGTAGGGATAGGTCGGTGGCATGTTCGCCGGGAACACCAGGTGCTCGGGAATCCACAGCGACTCGATGCCGTTCTGCTCGAACGCCTGAGCCACCGCCGGGAAATGTCGAAGGCTGATCCCCATGATATGCGAGCCGAATTTCACATCGTCCTCGTTTCGTTCCACCCGCCGGTATGGCGAGGGGACAGCGGCGTTGCGCGTCGCGGGGCTTACCTGGGGGCGAACCGCTGGCCTCCATCGAGACGCATGGTCCCACCGTTGAGCATGGGATTCTCCACGATAGCGAGCGCGAGCCGCGCATACTCCTCGGGTCGTCCCATCCGCTTGGGGAACGCGGCGTCCTTCGTCAGCTTCTCCTCGCCATCGGCCGAGATACCCGCGGTGAGGCCGGTGCTGAAAAGGCTCGGGGCGATGGTGTTAACGCGAATGCCGAACGAGCCGAGATCACGTGCCATCGTGAGGGTCATCCCGGCGATTCCCGCCTTGGCGGCCGAGTAGGCCACCTGACCGATCTGACCCTCGAACGCCGCGATCGAAGCGGTGTTGATGATCACGCCCCGCTCGTCGTTCTCAGGCTCGTTCTCGCGCATGTGCCAGGCCTGGAGCCGGTTGAGGTTGAAGGTGGCGATGAGGTTGAGCTCGATGGTGCGGCGAAACTGATCGAGTGGGTGTGGCCCGGACCGCGAGATCGTTCTCATCCCGACGCCGCCGCCCGCCGTGTTGACGGCGATGTGCAGGCCGCCGAGGGCCTCGACCGCCGACCCGAGCGCGTGCTCGACACCGGCGTCGTCGGTGACATCACAGGGGTGAAAAGTGGTCTTGTCACCCATGGACGCGGCGACCTCTGCTCCCGCAGAGGACGGAAGGTCGAGGATCGCCACCGCCGCCCCTCGCCGGTGAAGAAGCTCCGCAGTCGCCCGGGCCATGCCCGAGGCGCCCCCGACGATCACGGCACCTTTTCCAGTAAGTTCCATTACCTCAGCTCACTTGGGAATTGGGAATCAGGTCGCCGCACATCCTCTTCCCACCGTTGATGGTGACGAAGTCGCTGCCCTTGACCTGGACGAAGTAGAAGCAGAGCTGCTTGTTGGCCTTGCCGAAATGGTCGAACCCGACCGGGCTGGGTAGCAGCCCGTCGGCGTCGTAGCTGGTCACCTTGGTCAGGCCCGAGATGAACGACTCGCGGGTCGGGTCCTTCCCGGCCACCTCGAGACCCTTGATCATGAGATCGGTCGCGAGGTAACCACTGGTCACCCCGAGGCTGGGATATCCGCCCTTGTACTTCGGGGAGTACTGCTTGAGGTTCGCGACGAACGTGTCGACCGCCGGCTTCCCCTGATCGAGGGGGGTCGTGGTGGCGAAGTAGGCGCCCTGAGCGGCGGCCGTGGTCGTCGGGCTCTCGAAGAGGCTTGAATCCGCGTACGACTGAGAGTAAGCCGCCTTCAGGTCCAGCCCCGCCTGTCGGGCGGCGTTGATCATCGCGATGTTCGACGACTGGACGCAATAGCAGACGGCGGCGTCCACGCCGGCCTTCTTCATGGCGAGAATGGGGCCGGTGAAGTCGACCCCCCCGAACGGGAATGACAGGTTCTCATAACCCATCCGCAGACCCTGCGACTCCAGCGACTTCTTGAGGGCCTTGGTCTGGTTCACTGCGGCCGGTGAGATGCCGTAGGCGATGGCGCCGACGTTCGTGACACCGATCGACTTCAGGAACATTCCATGGGTTGTATAGGCCGGAGTGCCTGGATCAAGACCGCCGTTGTACGAGAACATGTTGGTGTTCGGCTTCTGGCCCCACTCCGGGCCGTCGATACCCGGTCCCGTGACCGGGATGCCCTGCTGCTGGAGGTACCGGAAGGCACCGAAGAGCAGGGATGAGTTCGAGACGACCGCGAACACGCCCTTGTTGACGAGATTCTGGGCCGCGGTGAGGGCCTGGGACGGGCTGGAGGCGGCGTCGGCCGTGATCAACTCGAGCTTACGGCCGCACACCCCGCCCTTGGCGTTCTGGGCGTCGAGACGAGCCTGCACCCCCAGCGGGGTGTCCGAGAAGCTCGACGACGCGACACCGGTGAGATCGGCCAGCAGACCGATCCTGACCGTGGTTGCGGTGACACCCTTCGCGCTGCCCTTGCCACCGCTGGTGGCGCAGGCCGCCGCTGCCGTCGCCGCCGAAGGCGAGCCGCTACCGCCGCTACCGCCGCTACCGCTACCGCCGCCGCTCGCGCCCGAGGAGGAGCAGGCGGCGAGGGCTAACGCCGCCACCGCGACCACGGTGCCAACTTTCCACCTTCGACGTTCCATGCAGTGCTGCATCGCCTACTACCCCCTGGATGTTCGATGGCCGTCGATATCGGGCCGTGATTGTTGCATGATGGCTAGTCGAAAACAAGAAGTGTTTTGGTCCGCTGGTGGTTGCGCTGCATGTTCCTACATGGTAAGAATATTTTTCAAAACCGGTATGGAGCTTAACTCAACCGGAGGGAAGCGTCGGAGCAAGATCATCTAGCTTGCCATCGGCCTGCGCGCCCGGCCGTCGACGACCCAGGGGCCCAGGTCGGGCGCCCGAGCGGCCGGCGTCGCACGGCGGGACCGAGACCTGCGGCG
>NZ_JAMPTM010000099.1 GCF_025403375.1 Frankia gtarii | reverse complement strand
TCGATGTCGGTCGCGGCTCGTAGCGTGGGGATGAGGTCGGGTAACTGGTCGTCATAGCCGCGGGTCGGCGGGTGGACCGCGACGGCGGGGGCGTTGAGGCGAGCGGTCGGCGACGCGCCGCGACCGGTCGGGGTCGTGCCGGGCATCAGGCTGAGGGTGACGAACAGCCCGATCATCGGGATGGCGGCCAGGCCGCCGGTCGGGCTGAACCGTCGGCGGGTCGGGCCGGCTGCGGCGTGGCGGGCCGGGCCGGTGGTGGCCCGGTGGCGTCCGGGGTTCTCGGGGGCGCGCCGGTGCCGGCTCATACCGTTCGCCTCCCTGTGACAATGACGGGTCGGGTTGTTCACGGCCGCGAACACGGCCGCCGGTGTGTGCGGTGCTGGCGGACCCGGCCAATGTGAGGGCCGCGCCGGTGCGCCGTTCCCACTGACGAGGAATGCAGGGCGCTGACTCCCGGAAACCGCCCAGCGCAGGTCGGCCGTGTGCGCTCGATCTTGCCGCATGCCATTGCGAGGCGAAGCAGGCCAGGCCGGCACGGAACAAAGGAACCGATCGGGCCAGGGTGACTCCCGTCTCCAGTAGTGCCTCGGTCCGAGGGAGGACTGTGGCATATACCCGGATGGTTTGCTAGCCCTTTAGAAAGAGAAGTTCCCTACTGCCCATAATGATCGATTGCTAGTTGACCACGGGGATCTTGTCACGCCGCGTAGTTACGGGCCCGAGAGCTGGGCGTTGACGCGGGCAGGTGGGCGCGGCGTCCGACTCCGCGCGGTCCGGCGGCGTCGGGCCGCGTGCCCCGGCGCTCGGCGGGATCGGGAGCGAGTGATGTGCGAGCCGGCACGGCGATCACTCGAAGGTGGGGGAGGGCGGCTGGCCCTCGGCGCCACCTGGGCCGTTTCCGCTGCCCCGCAGCGGTTCACGAGCACCGAAAGTCGTCGACCGGGGCCGTCCAGGGTGGCCGCTACCTGCGGATACGCCGGCAGGGTCGGCTGTCCAGGTGGTCAGGCCGTGGGCCGATCCGGGCTCGCCGCGGCGACCTATGTTTCGTCGATGTAACACACCACTGTGTGATGCGCGCCACAAAAGTAGCGCAGCGAAATGCTGATCACAACTTCATGATCGTTAGCGATTACAGATCGTGACGAAAAAGTGGAGCCGGCTGGCGCGAGGGCGGGCCGATGAATACTCGAGGTAGCGGCGGTCTCCGGCCGTCCCGGGCATAGTCACGGCGCGCAACACAACGCGATCCCAACTGGCAGTCGCCTTCTTGTGCGCTGCTTGAAACCTCTGCCATTTTCGGTGGTCCGCGCGGTCTTCGCTCCCCTCGGCGACCACGCTCGTACCGCGTTCGGACTTTTGTTTCCGGCGGATCGGAGTTGGCGTAATGCGGGCCCTCCCCGTGCGTTCTCGTGTGTCCTTGACCCGTGCTCTGTGCGCTCTGCTGGCTGCCGTCCTGGTCGGGACAATCGTTCAGTTCGTCCCGGCGGCTCGGAATGCGGCCCGGGCGGCCACACCGACGGGCCCGGCGCAGCCCCCGCCCCCGACAGGGCCGGCGCAGCGGCCGGATCTCGTCTCGGCGCAGCTCGCGGCGCACGCGGAGAAGCGGCGGATCGAGGTGACCGATGCCCGTACGGAGTCGACGTCGACGTTCGTGAACCCGGATGGGACGGTGACGGTCGACTCCTATTCGGGTGTCCGTCGGGTCCGCCGTGGTGACGGTTGGGCGGACGTCGACGCGACGCTGGTGCTGGCGGACGGCAGGGTCACTCCGAAGGTCGCCAAGGCCGGCATCGTGCTGTCGGGTGGCGGGAAGTCCGTCGGGGACGTGGCGACCCTCGTCGATGGCGGCCGGGAGGTCGCGTTCGGCTGGCCGACGGCGCTGCCCGTGCCCACGCTCGCTGGCAGCACCGCGACCTACCATGACGCCGCGCCCGACACCGATCTGGTTGTCAAGGTTGTTGCGACCGGCTACGACGTGCGGATCGTCGCGCGCACTCCGGCGGCGGCGCAGGCGGCGTTGCGGTTGCCGATGCGGTTGAAGGGGTTGACCGCGGAGCGGACCGCGGCGGGGGAGCTGCGTCTGTCGGCCGGGGGGAAGGTGGCGGCCCGTTCGCCGGTTCCGCTGATGTGGGACGCCCACGTCGACCCGAAGACGAAACTGGCGGACCGTACCCGCGGGGTTGACAGCACGCTGGAGGGCACGGGTGCGGCGCCGACGCTCGCGCTGAAGCCGGACAAGGGCTGGCTGACCGACGCCGCCCGGCAGTATCCGGTGACGATCGACCCGGCGGCGACCCTGGCGGACAACCTCGACACCGACGTGAACGACGCGAACCCGACGACGAACTACGACACCGGTGACATTCTGCGGGTCGGGAACTATCTGGGCGCGACGGTGAACCGGTCGTTTCTGCGGTTCGACGATGCGGCGATCAAGAACCGGCATGTGACGTCGGCGGTGTTGAACCTGTGGCAGGACGGGTCGGCGACGTGCACGGCCGAGCCGACGATCGTGCAGGGTGCTGGTGGTATGGGTCCGGGGACGACGTGGAACTCCCAGCCGAGCGCGGACGGGCACAACTGGGGCAACTCCACGTTCAACAACGGCGGGTCGTGCACCGATTCGGGCGGGACGAACATCGACATCACCGGTTTGGTGGATGCCTGGGCGCACAACGGTTCGCCGTCGCCGGAGGCGCTGACGATCCGGGCGCCGAGCGAGTCGGATGCGAACCAGTTCAAGTATTTCTACTCGGGCGACACGATCCTCGCCCCGCACATCTCCACGACGTACAACTCGTATCCGGGGACGGTCGCCGGCCGGTTCACCAGTCCGTGTTTGGTGCAGTGCGGTGGCAGTCCGGCGATGGTGTTGACGAGCACGACGACGCCGACGCTGTCGGGTTCGTCGCGTGATCCTGATGGTGGGCAGGTCCGGGTTGATTTTGAGGTGTGGAACGCGGACGGTTCCACGAAGATCACCGGCGGGTCGGTGGCGAACACCCCGTCGAACTCGCCGGCGTACTGGACGGTGCCCTCGGGTCTGTTGACGAACGGGACGGCGTATGAGTGGCGGGCCCGGGCCTACGGCGGGGTCGACTACTCGCAGGCGTGGTCGTCGTGGATCCCGCTCACCGTGGACACGACCGCGCCGGCGGCGCCGTCCGCGGTGAGTTCGGCGGCGTGGGCGTCCGGGGGTTGGGCGTCGGCGACGTCGGGGACGTTCACCTGGACCTCGCCGGGCGGGGACACCCAGTCGTTTCTTTACGGTTTGGATCAGCCGTCCCCGGTGACCGAGCAGACGGCCACGACGACCCCGTCGCTGACCGCGGCCGCCGGGCTGCACACGTTCTATGTGCGGACGAAGGATAAGGCGGGCAACCTGTCCCCGGTCGTCTCCTACGGCTTCGGGGTCGGTGCGGGGGCGCTGGCGCAGCCTGCGGACGGTGCCCGCGTTCAGCGGTTCACCACGTTGGAGGGGCAGGCCCCCTCGGCCCAGACGAAGGTGACGTTCCAGTATCGGCTGGGCACGAACAACGCCACCGGCTGGACGGACGTGCCCACCGGGGCCGCGACCGTTGCGGGCACGTCGACGCATCCGTCGTGGCCGATGACCCGCAACGGTTCCGGCCTGTTCGACAAGCTGACCTGGGATCTCGCGGCGACGATGACGGCGGCGGGTGCCCCGGACGGGCCGGTGCAGGTGCAGGCCTGCTTCCGGGACGCCTCGAACACGGTGAGCTGCGTGCCGGCGCACACCGTGCAGTTCACCCGGCATGCGTTCGCCGACGCCGAGGCCACCCAGGCCGTCGGGCCGGGTTCGGTGGCGCTGCTGACCGGTGACTATTCGGTGTCCGCGACGGACGCGTCGATGCCGAGCTACACCGGTGACATCACCGTTGGGCGCACCTTCACCACCCTCGGGGTGAACGCCCCGGCCGGCGCCGGGTTGACGGTTGATCCGTCGACGCCGCCGGCGGCGGGTTGGAACGGCAACGGGTGCACGTCGGCGGGTAACGCGGTGACGGCGTCGTTCACCGCGCCGGCGAACGCGCTGCTGCTCGCCCTCGCCGATACGACCTCGACGGGTTCCGGTGGCAGCACCATCCCGGCGATCTCCGACTCGGGTGGGCTGTCGTGGATCCGGGTCGCCGGCACCGCGACGAACGGCACCAAGGACGAGGCGGTCGCCTGGTGGGCGCGGACGTCGAGCTCGGTCGCGCGGACGGTGACGTTGACGTCGTCGACGAACACCTGCTCGAAGTTCCTGCAGGTCATGGTGGTGATGAACGCGAACCTGACCACGCCGATCGGTGCGACGAACATCGGCCCGGCCGAGGACACCACCGCGGGGGTGTTCAACCAGTCGGTGACGTCGACCGCGGCCGGGTCGATGGCCTTCGCCGCGGTCGCCGACGCTGCCGCCGCCGCGGTCCCGACCCCCGGTTCCGGGGTGACACTGCAGGGCAGCTACCACCAGACGGATGTGACCGGCGCGGGGCTGTACAAGACGGCGGCGTCCACCGCCCCCGGCCAGGCGCTGACCATCACCACCACCGCTCCGGCCACGGCGACGAACTCGTGGTCGATGTTCGAGGTGCTGCCCGCCGGCGCGTCGAACACGATCTTCGGCCCGGGGTGGACGGCGAGCATGCCCGGCCCCGACGCCGGTGCCGCCGACGAGACGCTGACCGACAGCACCGACTCCGGCGGGTATGTCACCTTCACCGACGACACCGGTGTCCAGGACGTCTACACCCGCAACGGCACCGGCGGCTACGCGTACACCTACACCGGCGTCGGTGACGACGCTGTTGACGGCAGCACCCTGACCAAGGATTCCGCGACCCAGTTCACCCACACCGACATCGACGGCTCGAAGACCGTCTTCGTCGCCCAGGCTGTCGGCGGCGTCACGACCTGGCATGCCAGCCAGGTCGTCGAACCCGGTTCGAACACCACCTCGACCTTCACCACCGACTCCGCTGGGCGCACCACCCGCATCCTCGCCCCCGTCCCCGCCGGGGTGTCGTGCACGACGCTTGGTGCCGGCTGCCGCGCGCTGAACCTGACGTATGCGACGTCGACCTCCGCGACCGGCACCGGCACCGACCCGTCGACCTGGGGCAGCTACACCGGCCGGGTCAGCGGGATCGCGATGGCCCTCAACGGTGCCGCGCCGGTCAACGTCGCCGCCTACGCCTACGACTCCGCCGGCCGGCTGCGTTCGGCGAAGGACCCGCGCACCAACCTGACCACCACCTACACCTACGACACGGCTGGCCGGCTCGCCCAGATCACCCCACCCGGCCAGGCCACCTGGACGTTGGCGTACGACGGCGGCGGGCGGATCTCGACGGTGTCCCGGCCGATCCCCGGCGGGTCGACGGCGACGCAGACGGTGGTCTACGACGTCCCGGCCTCCGGCGCCAGCGCGCCGATCGACCTGTCGGCCGGGACGGTCGCCGGCTGGGCGCAGCAGGATCTGCCGCTCTACGGCGCCGGCGTGTTCACTGCCGATCATGTGCCGTCGTCGCCGTCGCCGCCGTCCTCGTCGGACTGGCCGTACGCGGACCTGACCTATCTGAACACCGATGGCCGGCAGGTGAACAGCGCCTCCTACGGCAACGGTGCCTGGCAGATCACGACCACCGAGCACGACGCCAAGGGCAACACCGTCCGGACCCTGTCCGCGGAGAACCGCAACCAGGCGTTGACCCCGACCGCCGACACCGACCCCACTATCGCCGCGCTGACCAGCTCCGCGGCCCGTTCCCAGCAGCTCGACGAGCAGACGGTGTACACCGCCGACGGGGTGTCGGTGGCGGACACCTACGGTCCGACGCATCAGATCGTCGACAACGGCGGTGCCCGCTACTCGGGCCGGGAGCACGTCCACACCGACTACGACCAGGGCGCCCCGTCCGCGCCGACGCCGTACCGGCTCGCGACGACGGTGACCACGACGGTCCGCCTGGCTGATGGCAGCGACGCCGACCCGCGTAAGACGGTGAACGGCTACGAGGCGAAGAGCGGCGCGGACGCGGCGACGTCGGGCTGGAACCTGCGTAAGCCGACGACGGTGACGACCTCGATGGGCGGCGGCTCGACCCCGGACATCGTCCGGACGACGTACTACAACGCGGCCGGCAACGTCGTGGAGTCCCGCCAGCCGAAGGCGGGCAGCTCCGGTGGCGACGCCTACACGACGCTGACCTCGTACTTCACCGCGACCGGGTCGGGGAGCTGCGTCAACGCTTCCTGGACCGGCCTGGCGTGCACGCAGGGTCCGGCGGCGCAGCCGTCGTCGGGGAATCCGCTGCCGGTCTCGGCGTACACGTACAACGACCTGAACCAGGTGCTGAGTACGGTCGAGACGGTCAACTCGACGACCCGGACCACGACCTATGCCTATGACAGCGCCGGGCGCAAGACGTCGGAGGCGGTGGCGGCGAGCCCGGCCGCGGACGGTGGCAGCACGATCCCGACGGCCACGTACGCCTTCGACGCGTCGACGGGTCTGCCGACGACGACCACCGCGGACAGCGTCACGCTTACTACCGGCTACGACTCGTGGGGCCAGGTGATCTCGCAGACGGACGCCGACGGCAACACCGCGGCGACCACCTATGACATCGACGGCCGCATCGCGACGGTGAACGACGGCAAGGGCACCTACACCTACACCTACGATGGTGGTTCGGGGGAGCATCGTGGCCTGCTGACGAGTCTCGGTGTCGGTGCCGGTAGCGCGCCGTCGACGTTCACGGCGGGTTACAACGCCGATGGGAAGCTGACGTCGCAGACGTATCCGAACGGTCTGGTCGCGGCGACGCGGTATGACGACAACGGTGAGCCGACCGCGTTGTCGTATGCCAAGGATGGCACTCCGTGGTTGGCGTTCGCCCAGGCCAACTCGGTTTACGGCCAGGTCCGGCTGGATGCGACACCGGCGTCGACGAAGTCCCTCGGGTATGACCCGTCGGGCCGGTTGACGTCGGTGGCGGATACGGTGAGTTATGGCGGTCCGGCGTCGTGTACGACGCGGTCGTACGGGTATGACGCGGATTCGAATCGGTTGTCGTTGACGAGCTACCCCGATGGTGGGGGTAGTGATGCGGGTACCTGCTCGACGTCAACGTCGGCGACTGGTTATTCTTTCGGCTATGACCAGGCTGATCGGCTCACGAACAGCGGGTATACCTATGATCTGTTCGGTCGCACCACCACCGACCCGTATCCGCCGGCGGGTTCGTCGGCGAGTCTCGGCTACTTCGTGAACGATCTGGTGGCGAGTGAGACCGTGGGTTCGTCGACGAGGTCGTATGCGCTCGATCCGGGTCGGCGGGTTCGGTCGTGGTCGGACGGGTCGACGACGTCGGTGAACCATTACACGTCGGGGTCGGGGGACAGCCCGGCGTGGATCGGCGTCGGCAGCGGCTGGTCGCGGAACATCACGGGTATCGGCGGTGACCTGGCCGCCGTCCAGACCGACACCGGCACGGTCACCCTCCAACTCGCCAACCTGCATGGTGATGTGGTCGCGACCGTCGACGACGCGACCTCGGCCGGTTCGCCGGCGAGCTACGCGGAGTCCACCGAGTTCGGCAGCCCCTACTTCCCCAGCTCGGCCTACCCGCGTTACGGCTGGCTCGGCGCGAAGCAGCGTTCCCGGGACACCCTGTCCGGCCTGACCCTGATGGGTGTCCGTCTCTACGATCCCAACCTCGGCCGTTTCCTCCAGACCGACCCGGAACCCGGCGGCTCCGACAACGCCTACGACTACGCCCACCAGGACCCCTACAATACCTACGACCTCGCCGGAACCTGGTCCTGGAAAAAAGCCGCAAAAAAGGTTGGGCGAACGGCCTGGAAATATCGCAGGCAGATCGCTGGTGGTGTAGCTCTCGGGACCTGTTTCCTGGGCGGACCGCTTGGTTGTGCTCTGGCACAAACGGCATCCTTTGCCGCGAGATCCAGCTATCGAATCCAGCAGCAGGGCTTCCGCCGATCACTACAGGCAAATGTGGGAGATGCAATCTTCTCTGCCGCGAACTACGGCGGCGTGTGGTATCCACTAAAGAAGACAGCGAAACTCGCCGCCACTGGCAGGCGCACCAAGTACATACTTAGTGCGGGAGGGGCTGTAAGTGGAATGGCCAACTTTGCGGGTGGCTACTCGCGTAGCCGGGACCGCAGATATTATGCGCGATGAAGGGAAGGGAGGGTGGCGTGGCTAAATCGGAAATCTTGCGTCCGCGTCTGTATCGTGCGTTCCTGATGTCCAGCTTCTCTGTTCTATTGTTTCTTAGTATTCTGCCGTTCCTCCTCCCCCTCGACGAGGTTGGTGGTTGGGGTCAGCGGATCGCGGGCGGTGCTATAGGATTGATAATCTTCTATTTTGTCCTTCGTATAGCACGGCTGAAAATTGTAATTAAGGAAAATTGCGTCATACTGCACCAGCTGGCCCGAACAAGAAAGATTTCCATGTCGAATGTTAGCTCTGTTGATGTACTGGATTCCGGCGAAATTCTTCCTTGGCGAATTCCCGTGGTGACCATGGACGGCGGCCGCGAACTCCGCTTGGATGAATTCCGAAGTCTTCGGAGATTCCCGGAGTCGATCGCGGAACGTACATCCCGAGTCCTGATAGATGCGAAAGAGAAGTTCGGCTCTGAATAGGGCACTCGGGACTGGGCTATCACGGGGAGTCTCAATCGATTAGTTGATGTGTTCGGTCGTACCACCACGGATCCGTATCCGCCGGCGGGTTCGTTGGCGAGTCTCGGCTACTTCGTGAACGATCTGGTGGCGAGTGAGACTGTGGGTTCGTCGACGAGGTCGTATGCGTTGGATCCGGCGCGGCGGGTTCGGTCGTGGTCGGACGGGTCGACGACGTCGGTGAACCATTACACGTCGGGGTCGGGGGACAGCCCGGCGTGGATCGGCGTCGGCAGCTCGTGGACCAGGAATATCACGGGTATCGGTGGTGACCTGGCCGCGGTCCAGACCGATGGTGGTGCGGTGACGTTGCAGTTGGCGAACCTGCACGGTGATGTGGTCGCGACCGTCGACGACTCGACTCGACTTCGGCCGGTTCGCCGGCGAGCTATGCGGAGTCCACCGAGTTCGGCAGCCCGTACTTCCCCAGCTCGGCCTACCCGCGTTACGGCTGGCTTGGCGCGAAGCAGCGTTCCCGGGACACCCTGTCCGGCCTCACCCTCATGGGCGTCCGCCTCTACGATCCCAACCTCGGCCGTTTCCTCCAGACCGCCCCCGAACCCGGCGGCTCCGACAACGCCTACGACTACGCCCACCAGGACCCCTACAACACCTTCGACCTCGATGGCGACCGGTTCCACTTCAAACGACCCAAGTGGGTCAATTGGAAAAATGCGGCGCGTGTTGGTGGTTTTGCCGGCTTTGGCGCCTGCGTCTTTCTCTCGGCCGGCGTCTGCACTGGGGTTGGCCTGGTAACGGCAGTCGTATCGGCGAGGGCCTCTGCTGGACGCTTCACAGGCAGTGGGTTCAGGAAAGCAGCGCTCACGAACGGTGTGACAAACACCCTTTGGGCGGGAATAGGTTGGGGTCTTTCCGGGACTCGGCTAGGGAATCTGGGGGTCCGCTACTCCCGGCATGGCGCGAGAACTTGGTCGGATCGAGTCTCCGGCTTCTCCGCACATGCGCGCCGTCGGCCATGGGGAGGGCACGCCGCGCAGGCCGTGGTCGGCGCGTATTACTGCGGTCGTACGAGGTCGTGTCCACGTTGATGACCGGGAGCAGCTCCTCCATGACAGATAGTACGCCGCAGGTTCCTGCGCCCCGCCAGGTGAAATGGTACAGCAAGTCCAATCGCATTGGTGGATACGTGTCCATGGCGACGATGCTTGCGGTGGGTATTCCGAGTGCGGTCGTAGGATCGGCAACAAGTGACAGCGGATTTCATCCTCTCGATCTCGGCCTGCCGCTCCTCGGCTATCTTCCCCTTGTCCTTTTCTCGAGACCGGAGGTGATTGCAGGACCCCGGTACCTCCTTCTCCGGGGCCCGTTGATCGAGAGGCTGATACCGTGGGGGACCATCACCGGTCTTGAATCGGAGGGGAAGTATCTGGTGGTGGTCGCTGGCAAGGAGCGGTACCGTGCTATTGGCGTCGAGGCCATGAACTACTCCCTCATGTTCCACCGCCGATCCAGCGTACGCAGTCTTCACGGCCAGATCGACGAGTATCGTGCCTCCTACGCTCGAGACGCGGTCGGTCCGGTCCGAATTAGGCTGGTGCGACCCCCGCTGTATGAGCTGCTCCTCTTTCCCGCCTGGACAGCAATCCTTCTGGCGATATGGTTTGGGTAGTTTCTGACATGCGCTGAAGAGCGGTAAGTCCGGCCACGCGAGGATGATGTACAGGGGCACTCCGTGGTTGGCGTTCGCCCAGGCCAACTCGGTTTACGGTCAGATCCGTCTCGACGCGACGCCGGCGTCGACGAAGTCCCTCGGGTATGACCCGTCGGGCCGGTTGACGTCGGTGGCGGATACGGTGAGTTATGGTGGTCCGGCGTCGTGTACGACGCGGGCGTACGGGTATGACGCGGATTCGAATCGGTTGTCGTTGACGAGCTACCCCGATGGTGGGGGTAGCGACGCTGGTACCTGCTCGACGTCAACGTCGGCGACTGGTTATTCTTTCGGTTATGACCAGGCTGATCGGCTTACGAACAGCGGGTATGCCTATGATCTGTTCGGTCGGACGACGACGGATCCGTATCCGCCGGGAGGGTCGTCGGTCAGTGTCGGCTACTTCGTGAACGATCTGGTGGCGAGTGAGACCGTGGGTTCGTCGACGAGGTCGTATGCGCTCGATCCGGGTCCCCTATCTGTCAGCATGAGATGAGTCAGGAAGCGGCTATCATCTTATGACCTGGGCGGGTAGGGAGAGGAAGATCGTGACGATGGCGGGGACGGCCGGGCGGGGCCTGGTCGATGATGTCCGTGTGGACGGACGTGAGGACGCGGGCCGTCGGCCGGACCCGGAGGTCGAGCCGAAAGCCCGGCGGCGAACGTTCTCGGCGGCGTACAAGCTGCGGATCCTGACCGAGTACGAGGCGGCCCCGGACGGCCAGAAGGGCGCGATCCTGCGCCGGGAGAACCTGTACTCGGCGCATATCGTGGAGTGGCGTAAGGCCCGCCAGGCGGGGGCGTTGGCGGGCCTGTCGAAACCGAAGGGCCGCCCGCCGGTCGACGAGCGGGACAAGGAGTTGGAGAAGCTCCGTGCCGAGAAGGCCAAGCTGGAGAAGGAGCTGGCGAAGGCCCGCTTCGTGATCGAAGTCCAGGGAAAAGTATCGGAGCTCTTGGAGAAGCTCTCCGAGGGCATTCCCGACGACTCGGACGACCCGAACTCGCCGGGGAGGTAGAACGCGTCGTCGAGGAGAATCTTCCGACGCTCGCGGAGAAGAGCGGGGTGCAGGCGGCGTGCGCGGCGCTGGGCCGGTCCCGGGCGACGCATTACCGGCGGCACCGGAAAAGCCCGGCGCCGCTGCGGCCGGCACCGATCCCGCACAAGCAGCGCCGGCAGCCGTCGGCCCTGACGGCCGACGAGCGAGCCCGGGTGCTCGACGTGCTGCACTCGGAGCGGTTCGTCGACGCCTCCCCGGACCAGGTTTGGGCTGCTCTGCTGGACGAGGGGATCTACCTGGCGTCGCCGCGCACGATGTACCGGCTGCTCGCCGAGCACGGCGAGACCGGGGAACGCCGCCGGCAGGCCACCCACCCCGCCCACGTCAAACCCGAACTCGTCGCCGGGAAGCCGAACACGGTCTGGTCGTGGGATATCACGAAACTCCACGGACCGAAGAAATGGACCTACTACCATCTGTACGTCATCCTCGACGTGTACAGTCGCTATGTTGTCGGGTGGATGGTCGCCGAGACGGAATCCGCCGCACTCGCGGAGGATTTCCTCGCGGCGACCTGCGCGAAGCAGCGGGTCGACCCGGAGCAGCTGACGATCCACGCGGACCGTGGCACGTCGATGACGTCGAAGACCGTGGCGTTGCTCCTCGCGGATCTCGGTGTCACCCGTTCGCATTCCCGGCCGCGGGTGTCGAACGATAACCCGTACAGTGAATCCCAGTTCAAAACACTGAAATATCGGCCGGATTATCCCGGGTCGTTCGAGAACCTGCAGGCGGCCCGTGCCTGGTGTCGGCGATTCTTCGACCACTACAACAACCATCATCGCCATTCCGGGATCGGCCTGCTCGCCCCGACCGTCGTCCATCACGGCCAGGCCGACAGCGTCCGCCAGGCCCGTGCCAGCGTGCTCGACGCTGCCTACGCCGCCCACCCGGAAGGTTCGCCCGCCGTCCCCCGACACCACCCGAGCTCCCCAAGCCCGCGTGGATCAACCGACCCGACGAGCAGGAGACCGACCAGCAGACCAACTAATTTTCGGGGGAACCTGCCTCAAACAGCTTGACGGATTCCGGTGCGCGGGTGTACTGGCGGGATATGCGATTGCGGGCGGAATCGGTGCCGCGGGAGGCGTGGCATCCTATCGAGTAGGCGCTGGCCGGCACACGCGGAGCGGATATGCGTCGGCGGCAGGGGTTGGCGCCGCCTCCAACGCCGGTGGCGTGTACGTCGGAAGAGTTGTCCAGCGAGCCTCGGCCGGTCTGCGATTTAGAGGCAGCGCTTCCCAGATCCTTCGAAGGTTGGCCACTCGTCGGCGATACTGGAGGCCGTGATGACTGCATCTCAAATTCTTCGCCGACTGCTCAAATCTCCCGTCCATCTGACCTGCATCATCTTGGCGCTTCTATTGGTCGTAATAGGGGTAAGGGCTAGCGCCTGGCTACTGATTCTCATTTTGCCAATCTCCGCGGCGGTTACGATCACCATTATCGAGAAAATAAAAGAAGAGCATACCAAGGATTAGGACCACTTGGCTGGATGTCGGCAGCGTGCACCCTGTCGTGTAGATTGCAGGGTGCACGTCTGTGATGCCGATCCGAACCAGACCAGCGTGTCGAGCTATCCCAGGCCAAGGATGGCACTCCGTGGTTGGCGTTCGCCCAGGCCAACTCGGTTTACGGTCAGATCCGTCTCGACGCGACACCGGCGTCGACGAAGTCCCTCGGGTATGACCCGGCGGGCCGGTTGACGTCGGTGGCGGATACGGTGAGTTATGGTGGTTCGGCGTCGTGCACGACGCGGGTGTACGGGTATGACGCGGATTCGAATCGGTTGTCGTTGACGAGTTACCCCGATGGTGGGGGTAGTGATACGGGTGCCTGCTCGACGTCAACGTCGGCGACTGGTTATTCTTTTGGTTATGACCAGGCTGATCGGCTTACGAACAGCGGGTATACCTATGATCTGTTCGGCCAGACGACCACGGATCCGTATCCGCCGGCGGGTTCGTCGGCGAGTCTCGGCTACTACGTGAACGATCTGGTCGCCAGCGAGACCGTGGATTCGTCGACCCGGTCGTATGCGCTCGATCCGGGTCGGCGGGTCCGGTCGTGGTCGGACGGGTCGACGACGTCGGTGAACCATATGTTCGACCTTGACGGAAAATGCATCCAGATCTGGCACAAAAACTGTCGCGATAAGAAGATTATCTGGAGGCGAAGGGGGCGTTTTTCTAAAGCCGCGTACGCTCACACGGAAATCGGCTTCAGCGGCTGCCTCGATGTATGTTGGGGCATTAGTGCTCAGGGGCTTGGCGCCACAGGTGGGGCTCTCAATCGGTGGTGGCGCCAGGGCTGCTGTTCGCTCGGTCTCAATTATGGTTATTCCCCGTAGATATTCTGCTCGGCCGTGCCGGTCTGCGACAGCCTCGCTTCCCGCTGGCTACGTGACGAAAGGATGCCGGATCAGGACGGTTTCACCGCGCGGGCGGATACGGTCAGGGGAAAGTCCTGGTTCACCACGTCCAACTCCGCCACCGTAACGTCCTCCACGGTCAGGCCCTGGAGCGCGCAGATGGCGGCCAGGACGTTGCCGTGGCCGCGTACGTCGTCGTCTGGCAGGCCAGCCGCGGCGAGTTCGGCGCGCAGCCCCGCGGGAGTCCATCGGTACAGATCGGAATCCCGGTCGTGCGGATCGAGCCGGGCGAGGGCGGGGACGGTGAGCAGCAGGACGCCGCCGGGGGCGAGGGACTGCCAGAGGTTCGCCAGCGCCGCCCGCGGGTCGACGTACTGGAGGACCTGGGTGACGATCGCACAGTCGTAGGCCCCCGGAGGAAGGCTCCCGACCTTGTTCAGGTCCGCGTGCAGGGTGAGGTCCGGATTGTCGGGGTCGATGTCGACGATCGCCAGCTCGGCCGGCGCCCCGTACAGGGCGCTGTAATGGGGGTTCTTCACCTCCATCACCCGGTTGCCGGTGTAGTCTGCGCGGTGGGCGGCCATGAAGCCGTCGATGTAGTGCCGGTCGACCGGCCGCCCCCGCTCGTTGCCGTACCAGGCGGAGAACGGGCTGGTCCGGCGCAGATTCCCCCATCGCACCGGATGGCGCTGGCGGTTCGCCGCCTGCACCGTAGCCCGCGCCGCCGCCTTGCCGCGCCGGACAAGCCCTGCCACGTCCACCCGCGCAGCCTCCCCGTTCCCGTGCCGACCTCGTCACGGCCGTATATGCCCGGACACTATTGGTATCACCTGGGGCAGGCGCGACCACCGGTTATAGGCAAATGTGAGGGGGTGGGGGCTCTGGCGTTACGTGGGGTCACGGCATGGCGTGTCTCACCGACCGGCTGACAGGACTTCCCGGGCGAGGTCGGTCAAGGGAACTGCCCCACCCGGCAGGGTCCTTGAGCGGGAGTCCTACCTGCGGAAATGCGATAAGGCAGCCGATGCGCGCCGGCGTGTGAGGAGCGGGTGGGTAGACAGGGATGATCGTGGTGGGAGCTGCGACGGCTGGGAATCGAGTGGCCGATGATGTCCGGGTGGGTGAGAGCGTGGACGGCGGCCGGCCCCGGCGAAGGTGCTCTCATGAAGGCTACGAGAGTTCGGTTCGGGCCGTCTTTGAGTCAAGACTGGCCACCGTTATCTCGACTTCTTCTGTGGACCGTGGTGATGAGAGATCCGCAAATAGTGATAGATCTGAGGGAAGCGATTCCGACGAACGTCGCCATCTCGTGGAATTTTTCCGGTGCGAGCCCGAACCTGGTGGACATCGAGATCGACCGGGCCGATGACTGCTCCCTGCTGATCTGGTATCTGACGCAACCTGGAAGTGCGCGGATGCTGCTCGAGGGATATACCATCGACGACGTTCCCCCCGAGCATGTGCTCAAGTTCGTGAGGATGTTTGCCGAGGACACCTTCTCGGTGAAACGTGAGAAGTCGTGGCTCGGTAGGCATTTCACGATCTACTTTGCGATCGATGACACGGTCTACGCTGCTTCGAGAAGGGCGCGAGATCCTGCACCGTGGGAGTCCCGCCATCTGGATGCAGACATGAGTGTGGCGCGGGAGATCAGGTGGGGACGAGGTCGGCCAGCAGGAGGGGCGCGACTCGTTCCTCGGGAACGGCGAGGTCGCGGGCGCGCAGGGCGGCCGCGAGGTCGGCGTCCCAGGGGGCCTCGCTGACCTGACCGGGCCGGGCCGCGGTGACCGGTCCCACGGCGGGAAGGGAAGCCGGCCCGTCGATCACGGCCGGCAGGGGCGCCCCGGTTGCCTGCGGCGACGCGGCCGCGAGGTAGTCGGCGGTCGCCATGCGCCACGGTTCGGCGCCGGTTCGCGCCATCACATGCGCGGCGATCCGCAGGCCGTCGCCGTCGAAGTCGCCGTGGTAGCGCAGGTGCGCGCCGGACGCGGCGAGCTGGCGCAGCAGCATGATCGCGGCGCCGGACGGCCAGCCCGCGGTGCAGACCAGCGGCGGGCACGAGGCCGCGAAACGGGCGATGGCCATGGTGACGAGCGAGGGGTTCTCGACGATCCACACCGGGCCGGCGCTGACCCGCAGACCGGGACACCCGCGGAGCTGGGCCAGCGTGACGACACTGGCCTGCCCGGCGCGGGCCCACAGCCGCAGCGCGTGGCTGAGCGCATCGTCGCCGGTCGGGCGCAGGCCGGCGACGAGCACCTGGGTGGACACCTCGTCGTTGGCCACCCCGGCGCGTTCCCACAGCGCGCGGCGCCCGTCGGCGTCGGTCGGCGCGGGGACGCCGTACAGCGCGGCCAGCGCGCGTAGGACCAGGGTGGACAGCCGTGTGCCGTCGTCCAGGGCGTGGGTGCGCCCGAGGACGGCGTCGGCGAGGGTGGGCAGCGGCGCTCCGTCCGCGGGGAGGGCGGCGATCACGCGCAGCGCCGTGTCGAGCAGCGCGCGGGTTGCCTGCGGCGAGCCGTCGACGACCCCGGCCCGCCCGACGTCGGCGACCCAGCTCGCCAGCGCGGGTTCGGCGGCGACGACGGGGTGCGCGGCCAGCCAGGCCCACAGCTCGCGGCGGGCACGTTCGGCGGTGGCCCGGACGCCGGCGCGGTCCCCGACCGGGCCCCGCAGGGTCTCGACGGCGGTGCGGGTGTCGACGCTGAAGGACGAGTGCAGCACCGCGTCGAGGCGGTCGAGGCGGACGGTGGTGGCGTCGCCGGGTAGCCGGTCCAGGCCGAGCAGGTCGGCGAGGGCGGACTGCTGGTCGTCGTCGAGTGGCCCGACGCGCACGGACCGCACCGGCAGTCCCGTCGACAGGCGGGCGTGTACCGCGTCCCAGAGGGGGGCGAGGGCCGGCCGGTCCAGGGCGGCGAGCGGGGCGCTCACAGTGGTTGGCCGGCGGCGTCGGTGAGGCGGCTGCCGTCCCAGGTGAACCGGGCTGTCGTCACGGCGTCGTCGGTTCCGTCCCCGGTGATGAGAGTGTGGATCGCGATCCCGTCGAGCTCGCGGTACATGCACCACTCGTGGTCCGAGGTGATCATCAGGTCGAGGTCGAGGGAGGTGAGCAGTTCGAACACCTGGCCCCGGTTCGTGCTGTCGACGCCGACGAAAACCTCGTCCAGCAGGATCAGCCGTGGTGCCCGCGGGGCCGACTGGTAGTGCGCGGCGAGCGCGGCGAACAGGGGCAGGTGCAGCGCGATGGCCTTCTCGCCGCCGGAGAGCGCGCCGTGCAGCTTCTTGGTCAGCGGCTGCCAGCCCTGCTCGGTGCCGCGGTCGATGCGGACGATGAACTGGTGCCACGCGGTGTAGTCGAACACGCGCAGCAGCAGCTCCTCCCAGCCGGTCGTGTCGTCGTTGTCGCGGGCCTCGTCGAGGCGGCCGCGGAGAAAGGCGTGCAGCGTCTCGCGGTCCGGTTCGCCGAGCTGGGTCGGGTCCCGCAGGAGCAGGTCCCGGGCGACACGGGTGGCGGCGGGCAGGGTCGGGTCGACCCGCCAGAGGATCTGGACGGCGATCCGTGAGGCGGTGCGGACCCGTTCCAGGCGGGCGTTCATGTCCGCGACGAGCGCGTTGGCCTGGCGGATCCGGTCGGCGATGTGCCGGCGGGTGTTGCCGGTCAGGGTGCGGTCGAACAGGTCGCGCTCGCCGTCTGTGATCTCGGCGTGGGCGCGGTCCCGTTCGTCGCGCACGCTGTCGTGGAGGTGAGCGGCGCCGATCCGGACACCGTCGACCGTCGCGGTGAGGATCTGGACGTCCTCGTCGGGGTCGAGGACGAGCTCCGCGCGGTCCGCGAGGGTCTGCCGGCACTGGTGCACGGCGTCGGTCAGGCGCGTTTCCGCGTCCTTGATGTTCCTCGCGGTGTAGGGGATGCTCCCGAGCCTGGTGGCGGCCGTGCGGGCGGCCTCCAGGGTGGGCCGCACCCCGTCCGCCCCGGACAGCGGCAGGTCGAGGCGTGCGTCGGCGGTGAGGGTGCTGGTCCCGAGTCGCCGGAACCGGGTCGCGTGGGCGTCTCGGTCGGCGATGGCCGTGTCGCGGCGTTCTCCGTCCACGACACGCTTCGTGTTGAGCTCACCGGCGCGGCCGTCGAGACCGCGCAGGGCCTGTGCCATCGTCGCGCGCTGTTTCGCCAGCTCCGCCAGCCGGCTGCGCAGGTCGGCGATCTCGTCCAGAACCTGCCGGTAGCCCGGTCCGATGGCGGCCTCGACCCCGGCCAGCTTCGCGTGCACGCGTTGCGCCTCGCCGTCACGTTCGGTGGCGGACGCGGCGAGTGTGTGCGCGTTCTCCTGGGAGGTGGCGGCGACCTCGGCGGCGACGGTCGCCGCCGCCCGGGCGTTGACGACCTCCTGATGACGATCAAGCCAGTCGTCGGCGAGCCGGCGGAAGGTCTCGACGGCCTCCTCGACGGTGTCGAGCGCGTCGGGTTCGGTCGGCAGCCCGTGCTCGGCGCCCGTCGCGGTCAGGGCGCGCATGGCGGCGCTCACCGCCGCGACGCGCGCCTGTACCTGGTCCAGCGCCTGGTTGACCACGTCGGCACGCGCGCCGAGCTTCGCCTCCGCGGTTTCCAGCACACCGCGCGCGTCGTGGACGGCGCGGTGGCTCGGCCGGGCACGGCGGTCCGCGGCGACGCGTTCCCGCCGCGCCGCCAGCTCGCCGAGTTCGGCGTCGATGCGCGCCACCGCCTCGCCCACGGCGCCGATCAGCTCGGTCAGCGTGTCGAGGCGACGACGTCGGGCCCGGTCGCGGGCCAGTGCCCCGATGTGGACGGGTTCGGGTTTCGACCAGCTGCCGCGGACTGCCGCCAGCCGCCAGGTGCCATCGATGCCGACGGCGACCGGGTGGCCGTCGGGCGTGGCGGAGCCGGGTGTGGCGGAGCGGGGCGTGGCGGAATCGGGCGTGGCGGAGCCGAGCACGGTGGAGTTGAGCGCGATTCCGGCGAGCAGGCGCCGGATGCGATCCGCGGGCACCGCCGCGTCCGGCTCGGGTACGAGCACGGTGCCCAGCCCGCCGTCGGGCGCCGGATCCGCGAGGTCGACATCGATGATCGTGTCGTGCCCGGGGACGGTGAGCCCGCCGGCCGGGAACACCCAGGCGTCGAGCAGCCCGGATGCCTGCAGGGCCGCCTCGACGCCCGCCTGGACCTCGGCCGTGACGCCGTCCGCGAAGGACACCAGCCGCCACAGCGGTGCGCCGGGCAGCCCGCCGCGGTCGGCTGTCCGGGTCGGCGCGGCGGCCGGCGGCAGCTCGGTGGCCGTGCTGAGATGCGCGAGCTCGGCCGTGTGCTCGGCCCGTTCGGCGGCCCGATCGCGCCTGTCCCGGGACAGCTCGGCCGTTCGGGCGGCGATCGCCTCCAGCATCGGACCGGCGGCGGCCTCGACGATCCGCAGCACATCGGGTTCGGCCTCGACGGCGTCGAGCAGCGCATTCGGGTCGTCGAAGCGCAGCTGTGCACAGCCGGCGGCCCACCGGGCCAGGGCCTCGGCGAGCGCGGTCAGCTCGTGGCCGTAGGCCGCCGCCGCGGAGTCCCGGGCGGTCGTCGCGGTGGCCAACGCCTCGCGTGCGTGATCGAGGCTCCGCTCGGCGCCGCCGCGCGCGTCGACGGCCGCCTGGTAGGCGTTCAACGCGCGGCGTACGGCGCCGACCTGACGGCCGCGCGCGTCGACCGCGGCCCGCAGCAGCGAGCGGGGCCGCACCGCCCCGGCCTCCACGGCGGTCGCGACCTCGCTGTGGATCGCGGTCATGCCGGCCCGGTCGGCGGCGGTGCGTGCGGCGTCCCGCGCGGCCGTGAACGCGGTCTCGGCGCGCGCCGCGCGCATCTGGGCCTGCCGGGCGGTGTCGGCGTCGTCGTGCGCCCGGATGCCCGCCCCGTCGGCCTGCCGGCGCGCCTCGTCGGCACGCGCGGTCGCCTCCCGGGCGTCGCGGCGCAGTTCGTCGAGCTGCCCGCCGGCCTGGTAGGCCTCGCTGAGCATCAGGCCCTGGATCCGCGCCTCGTCGATGCCGTGTTCGGTCCCGTTGGCCGCGATGCGTTCCTCGAGGGTGTCGCGTTCCGCGACGACACGCTCGTACTCTTCCTGGCTCTCCCGAGCCGTGCGGGTGACCTCGTCCATGGCGCTGGTGGCGGAGATGAGGCCACTGGCGGCGGCGCGCAGCACCCGGCCGGCGTACGTCCGCTGGCGGTCGGCGAGCACCCGCGCGGCGTCGACTTCGTCGTCGAGGCGGCGAACGTTCTCCCGCTGGCGGTCCAGTCGCTCGAATCCCTCCGCCAGTTCGGCGATCTCGGCGGTGCCCAGCGGCGGCAGCGCGCGGGAGAGCAGCGTCGAGAGCAGGGACGGGTCGAGACGCTCCGACAGTTTCGGGGTGCGCAGCTGCAACATGGCGGTGATCAGGCCGCTGTAGCGCTGGTCGCCCAGGCCGCCGAACAGCTCGGCGCGCAGGGCGGCCCGGTAGTCGCCGGCGTTGTCGTACACCTGCCCGGTGTCGCCGACGTCGGCCGCGAGCCGCTTGCGGGTCAGCGGGGCGTTCGCGTCGTCGACCACGCTCAGGCCGCCGGGCAGACCGATCCGTCTGGTGGTCGTGAAGTAGTCCGCGGTGGCGGTCGTCGTGTGCATGGAGGCCTGGAGTCGCGCGCCGCAGGTGAACCAGCGCTCGCCGGCCGCACCGGGCCCGTCGTCGCTCGAACGGTCGTCGCTCGAACCGGGGTCGTTCGAACCGGGGTCGCCCGAACCGGGGGCGGGGAGGTCGCCGTAGCGGAACTCGATCCAGACGTAGCCGACGCGGGTCCGGCCGCTGGCGCCGTCACCCATCAGGTTCCAGTGCATCGTGCGTTCCGACCCGCCGAACGTCGACAGCCGCCGGGGCTTGAGGTTGGCGTCGAGCAGGTACGGCAGCAGCAGCTCCAGCGCCTTGGACTTCCCCGTGCCGTTGCGGCCGCGCAGCAGCAGCCGGCCCCGGTGGAAATGGAACGTCTCGTCGTAGTAGCGCCAGACGTTCACGATTCCGGCGCGGTGCGGCCGCCAGCGTGCGGCGGGTGCGACCGGTGCGACGGGTTCGGGCGCCGTCGGGAGGGTGGGCAGCCTGGTGACGCTCACGCTTCGACCTCCTCGCCGGACCCGGCACCCGCGGAGCGGGGCAGGTCGTTGCGCAGCCGCGACCGGTCCTCGCGATGGTCGCGATAGCGCGCCGCCGCGGGCAGCGCCCGCACGACCGTGGACGCCCCGGAGTGGCCGGCGTGGCCGGCGTCCCGCGCGGCGAGCCCGACCATCCGCAGCTCGGCGAGCGCGTCCTCGGCGAGGCGCTGGGCGCCGTCCTCGGACCGGTAGGTGCGTCCCCAGGACGGCAGCCGGTCCAGCATCCGGCCGGCTTCGACCGTCAGCTGTTCGGCGGTGAGACCGGCCGGTGCGGTGCGTAGCGCGTCGAGCAGCATCAGGGCCGCGATCCTGGCGTTGCTCTGGTCGTCGAGGAACCGGCTGTCGGTGGCGATCCCGTCCGGGTCGACGAGCAGGTATCCCTCGGCCCGCTCCTCCAGATCGAAGCCGGCGATCTCGGCGGCGCGGCGGACCTGGGCCCGGCCGGTCTGGGTGGCGAGGTAGGCAAGCTGTGCCTCGGTGAGCTCCCCGCGGTACACGACCGGGTCGTCGACCAGGCGCCGGATCACCGAATGGCGCAGCCACAGGTTGCGCCGCGGATCGGAGACCGTCGGCTCCGTGGACGCCGCGTCCCCGTAGCGGGACTCCACGAGCATGCCGGTGATGAGCGCGTCGAGGTCGATCATGCCCCCCGGATCCCCCCCCGGCTGTCTCTTATACA
>NZ_JAMPTM010000098.1 GCF_025403375.1 Frankia gtarii | reverse complement strand
GCTCCGCAGCGGTGCCACGATCCCTCGGCTTCCGCTGCCCGCCCCGACGCCCCGGCCGCCGGCGGCCGGCCCGCTCCCGCCGCCCAGCCTGCCGCGCCCGCCAGTCCGGAGCTGTTCGAGAATCCCTGTGACACCACCGGTGGGGGTGTGGCTCCGCTGGCGTCGTCGTGCCGTCCGGTCACTCCTGATCAGACCTGCTGGCAGTCGGGTAACCGTTACACCGACCGTTACGACGAGACTCAGGCTCGTATCTGCGCGCAGGGCGGTTCCGCTGGCGGACCGGCTGGTGGGGCGTTGGAGTCGTGCACGCCGAACAGTTTCGATGGTGACACCGCGGTTCTGATGGCCGACGGGACTCGTAAGCGGATCCGGGATGTCAGGGTCGGTGATCGGGTGCTGGCTACCGATCCGGTGACCGGTCGTACCGAGGCTCGTACGGTGACGGCGTTGATCGTGGGCCAGGGTTTGAAGCATCTGGTGGCGGTCAGTGTCGACACCGGCCATGGCTCGGCGGCCCTGACGGCGACGGATCATCATCCGTTCTGGGATGATGTCGACCACGCCTGGGTCGACGCCGACGACCTGACCTCCGCCGACACCCTGCGCACCCCCACCGGCAGCCACATCCGGATCACCGCGACCCGCGAGTACGACCGCACCCAGACCGTCTACAACCTCACCGTCGACACCCTCCACACCTACTACGTCCTCGCCGGCACCACCCCAGTCCTCGTCCACAACGCCAACAGCTGCACGAGCGGCGACAACCCACCGGCCCAAAATGGAAGATGGGCGCACAGTGAATTCAGTAAGGTGCTTGACGGTCTGGGTGAGGTCGGCTATGGAAAGGAATTCGCTCTTCCGAGTGGGCTGCGTCCAGACGGTATCTATACCGATCCGGCGACCGGTCAGTCCGTGCCGGTGGAATTGAAGCCCGACACTCGGGCACAGATCAGAAGAGGAACCAGGGAACTCGCCCGCTACGAGCAGGAGATGCAGGTGCCAGTAGGTTCTGGGCAGTTGTGGGTGTACCGCATTTCCCAAGGCGGGAAGATCTCGTACCGTCGAGTTCGATAGGCCGGAGCAGCATGAATCCCGACTTCAAGAAGTTGATTGACCGGTGCTGGACCTTTGTTTCCGATGAATACGGGTTTACAGCAAGAGGAAGAATGGCGATCCGCGATGACGATCTGTTGCGAGCAGTCTGTTTCCGCCCGTTGAAGACTGCAGGGCAGGGCAGCTATCAGTTCGATGCCCTACTGTGTCTTGGACTGCCGAACGCCAGTTTCATCTCGGCAGATCGCGCAGAATGGGTTGTGTGCACTAATCTTGGATCGATCTATTCGAAACGGCATCCCAAGGGGATCTATCTAGAGTTGACTGGAGATGAGGAGGATGGAGAAGTGGCGGAATTGGTCTTGGAAACCATCGCATTCATTGGCGACGAATTCCTGCTGAAAATCCGCGACATCGACGATTTGCTGCGTCTACTGGAAGATGGTCAGGAGTGCAGACGACTTTCCATCTCCCCTCTCAATCCTCTTGGGAAACTGGAAATATCGCTCTATTATCATCTGCGGCTGGGGAGAAGGGAAAAAGCTGAAGAAATTCGTGAAGCCGCTGTCCGGTATGCCCTTTCGAATAATCTTGAGTATGCTGTCGACGGTCTGAGATCGATGAAGTGAGTCACCCCTCCAGACAGGGCTGCGGCAAGTTTTCTGGTTAGCAGTTTTAGGTTCACGATCGCTGCGAGTGGTCGTTCGGGTTGGCGGGCATGGTGACGTAGTTCCTGGGCGATGTTGGTGGTGCCGGACAGGCGCAGGATGGCGATCGCGAGATTGCGAAGGCTGGCCATGACCTGGGGTGCGTTGCCGGTGCGGGCGCGGTGTCGGTCCTCGTCGTAGGTGACATCGCGCACCCGGTGCAGCCGGTTTTCCGCGGACAGTGGCCGCGGGCGAGATCGGTGAGCAGGGCGGGGCTGGCGTGGTGGGTCGGCAGACTGGTGATCGCGTGGGCGGTTTCGGTCTGTGTCGGACCGCCGGCGACCGACCCGCGGGTGATCTGGATGGCGTGGACGGCGTGGGGAAAGTCGATGCCGGCGCGGACCTCGGTGGCTTTCACGATCCGGGTCTCGACCCGGCCGTGTCCCGGGTGCGGGTGCGGGACCGGGTGGGAACCTTCGTCCAGGGCAAGGCCGTGAGCTGGGCGGACAGTCCGGGCTGGTTGGCCTTCGCGACCAGGAAGTAGTGGGCGCCCTGGTCGACCAGCCAGGTGGCGGTGTCGCGCTGGGTGTGCAACGCGTCCGCGGTGACCACCGCGCCGGTCAGGTCGACGGTGCCGAACAGGTTTCTCAGATCAGGTATCTCGTTGGTCTTCGCGTCGACGTCACAGTGGGCTAGTGTCCTGAGTCGCTGATTCGCTGGCAGTACGCGGCGAGGGTTTCAAGGATCTCGTCGGCGGTCTTGGCCCAGACGAACGGCTTCGGGTCCTTGTTCCAGGAGTTGATCCATCTACGGATGTCAGCTTCGAGTTCGACGACCGACCGGTGCGTGGATCGGCGCAGCTTGCGGTTGGTCAGCTCCCCGAACCAGCGCTCGACCAGGTTCATCCACGACGCCGACGTCGGAGTGAAGTGCAGGTGGAAGCGGGGGTGGCGCAGCAGCCAGTTCTTCACCGCCGGGGTCTTGTGGGTGGCGTAGTTGTCCAGGACCAGGTGCAGGTCATAGCCCTTCGGCACCGAGGAATCGATCAGCTTGAGGAAACGCAGGAACTCCTGGTGGCGGTGCCGCCGGTAGGTCTGCGCGATCACCGACCCCGACGTCGGGTCGAAGGCGGCGAACAGGCTGGTCGTGCCATGCCGGACGTAGTCGTGGGTCATCCGCTCCGGCGTACCCGGCATCATCGGCAGCACCGGTGCGGTGCGGTCCAGTGCCTGCACCTGGGATTTTTCGTCGACGCAGAGCACGATCGCCTTCTCCGGCGGGTCGAGGTAGACCCCGACCACGTCACGGACCTTGTCCACGAACAACGGGTCGGTGGACAGCTTCCACGTCTCGACCAGGTGCGGTTTCAACCCGAACGCCCGCCACATCCGCGACACCGTCGACTGCGACAACCCGCTGGCCCTCGCCATCGACCGCGACGACCAGTGCGTGTCGCCGTTCGGCGGCTTCTCCTCCAGCGTCCTCGCGATCACCGTCTCGACCTGCGCGTCGGTGACTTTCCGTGGCGCCCCTGGACGCGCCTCGTCCGACAGGCCCTCCAGCCGGTCGACCGTGAACCGGCTCCGCCATTTCGCGACCGTCCCCCGGGTGATCCCGAGCTCGGTCGCTATCCCCGAGTTCGTCCCGCCGTCCGCGCAGGCCAGCACTATCCGCGAGCGCAATGCCAGCGCCTGCGCGGTCTTGCGCCGCCGGGCCCACCCTTCCAGCACCGCACGCTCGGCAGCCGACAACTCGATGGGATCCGCGCTCGGGCCAGGCACCAGCCCATTCTATCTGCACGCGAATCTACGACTCAGGACACTAGGACGATGTGGTGGTGCTGGTCGAAGGCGGCGAGCAGATGCCGCCCGGCGGTGTCGTCGGCTCGTGAGCCGCGCAAGGTCTTTCCGTCGATCGCGACCCGTCGCCGGTCACCCGGGGCCGGTGTGGTCGCGGTGGCGAGCCACGCCCCGAGCGCGCTGTCGAACGCGTCGGCGTCGAGCAAGGCGAACACCCGGCGCAACGTCGAGGCGTCCGGGACCCGCACGATCCCCAGCGTTGAGCACATCCTTTCTCCGGCATCCGCGGCCCACTCGGCGATCGCAGTGAACGACCGGGCCCCCGCCAGCACCGCGCACGTCGCCAACGTGAGTAGGACCGGCAGCCGGTGCCGTCTCCCACGCGATTTCCGCGGGTCGATGATCTGCGCGAACACCGCCAGCAATCCCACGGGCGATACCGGCTGAGACGCCGCGCTGGCCGCCGTGGACGCCAGCTGATCCAGAACAGGGGCAGGCGACGATAATGATGCGGCGGGCATGGCACCTCGGGACGATCAGGAAGGCCTAGTGCCGTGTCAGGCTACGTTCGCTCGTCGACGACTTGGCGTAGGCGCTGGTCTTGGGCGTGTTTGTTCCGCCAAATGATGTAGCGGCGGATCATCGAGGCCTGGACGCGGTGGTTGCGGTGATCGGTGCTGTCCAACGCGAAGTACCGCAGCGCGGTGAACTGGGCCTCGATACGGCTGAGCCAGCTGCTGTAGGTCGGGGTGTAGGCGATCTCGACGTTGCGTGGTGACACCGCGGTTCTGATTCCGGCAGGCCGGCCCGCTCCCGCCGCCCAGCCTGCCGCGCCCGCCAGTCCGGAGCTGTCCGAGAATCCCTGTGACACCACCGGTGGGGGTGTCGCTCCGCTGGCGTCGTCGTGCCGTCCGGTTACTCCTGATCAGACTTGCTGGCAGTCGGGTAACCGTTACATCGACCGCTACGACGACACCCAGGCCCGCATCGGCCGCCACCAAGCTGGGCCGGCCTCCCAGCTTCACAACGGTCCTGGCCAATACACCTCCTTCGTCGAGGTGCAGCTTGCCCCAATTGACTTCGGCAAATCCAGGAGAGTCCATTTTAATCGAGCTAATGAGGCGCTCGACGTGGCGATCAGCTCCGATCCAGAGTTTGCGCGCCGAGCAGACGCGATGATTCCCGGTGTTGGATCGGCGGTGTCGCGTGTCAGAGGGCGCAGAACACCTGATGGCTGGCTGTGGGATCATGTCCACTCCTCACGGATCGGCGGCCGTCTAGGGGTAATGCGGCTGGTGTCCGGGTACCAGCACACCCCAGGACTGGTCTGGTGGGGTATTCTCCATCCCAGCGGTGTTGGGGGATATGCAGAATGGGCGATCCCGATGGGTGCACCGAAAAACTAGCTGATGGGGGTCCCCAGGATGTTCACCGTGACTCATCTAAATGGTTCCATGGAGAACGGGCGTGAGGAAATGCTGCCTGCGTTGATCGCCGAGTTGGTAAGGGCGGATGTTGAGCACTCAGATATTTTAGTAGAACATGAGTCGGGATGGGGGGTGAGTGTCTCGGCAAGGCGTCGGGTCATCCTGGAGAATGTAGAGAGAGATGAACCGCCCAGGTTTCTGATATTTACGACGGACGCTGACTGCTTGCGCATAATGCAGTCTGTCGCGCGTGGCGCCACCAATGATCTACTCAAGCTAGATTGGGCTGAGGGGTACAGTTGATGCTGTGCCCGGAGGTAGCTTTAATAATTTTGATGCGCGATTCCGGTCGATGGATCATGTTGATGGCTCAACGGCCGAACCGGTGACAATGAAGTACCCCTCGGACAGATCAGGACGGTGTTGGACCGACTCGCGGACGGCTGCCGGCCGGCACACCGCCCCGCTCTCGACCCGCCTCGACAGGTGATCACAGTGTTCCGCGATACTTGCGATGCGCTGCCGAGCCATGATTCCAGGGATCATAGTTTCCTGTAGAACACGCGCCACGCGCCACGGTCCTCGCGCCTGCGCGGTTGTTCGCCTCCTTGGACGCTATCGACGCGCCGCCACGATCTCGGCCCGGTCCTCCCACCACCACAAGCCCCCACCATGATTACGACCAGGACCGCTTGACACGGTCACTCGGATTCCGCGGAACCGGAATCGGGCGGAATCCGCTCTCGAAACTCGGGGGCCCGAGGACCATTCCCAGCATGAGCGCTACGGCGGGGTGTCGGTGAGATATGGGGGATTTTGTCATACTACCGAGGTGCCGGGATGCTCTCGAGGAGAGAAAAACATTGCGTAAAGCGGTGAAAGACCTGGTAGGAACTGGGCCACTCCCGGCGGAGGAGGGTGCGACCCCCGGCAGCCTGGAGGGACGAGAGAATCTACTGGGTCAGATCTCTGCGCCTGTATCGGACGAGGAGGCGCAAGCTCTTCTGGGAGTCTTTGGTTCAGATGGATGTTTCGGGCTCGCGTGGACTCTTCTCCACCTGATCGAAACCGCGCCAAACGCTCATTTGGCGGATTACTCAAATTTTTCAGAAAATGAATGGGTGAAACTTCTCGAGGAACGCCGTCAGATTTAATGATTCCTGGGTCTTGCTACGAGGTCGAAGGCGATAGGATTGAACGGTTCGCGGCCAGTGAGAGCTTGCGGGGCCCGCGGCCGCGGGGGCGGTGACGGGCGTCGAGGATTCGGCCATCGCCTTCGAGAGCTCATCGCTACCGCCATGGATTGCCAGAGACCAATAGTCAGACGGATCCGCGAGAAGCCCCGCCGAAATAAATTCGGCGGGGCTTCTGTGGTTTTTGGCGGCAGTAGTTGACGCACAGACTTTGTGCAAGGCGCCGGGGTTGGCGTTGGAGTCGTGCACGCCGAACAGTTTCGATGGTGACACCGCGGTTCTGATGGCCGACGGGACTCGTAAGCGGATCCGGGATGTCAGGGTCGGTGATCGGGTGTTGGCGACTGATCCGGTGACCGGTCGTACCGAGGCTCGTACGGTGACCGCGTTGATCGTGGGCCAGGGTTTGAAGCATCTGGTTGCGGTCAGTGTTGACACGGGCCGCGGTTCGGCGACGTTGACGGCGACGGATCATCATCCGTTCTGGGATGATGTCGACCACGGCTGGGTCGATGCCGACGACCTGGCCCCCGTCGACGAGCTCCGTACCCCGACCGGCAGCCACATCCGGGTCACCGCGACCCGTGAGTACGACCGTACCCAGACCGTCTACAACCTCACCGTCGACACCCTCCACACCTACTACGTCCTCGCCGGCACCACCCCCGTCCTCGTCCACAACTGCAACCGGGTTGGCTTGAATTTCACCGACTCTGAGCGGCAGAAGGTTTATGACGCCAACGAAGCAAAGAATAGTGGCGTCCTAAAGTGCGATTACTGTGGGCAGGATGTGGTACGCCGACCCTCGGCGAGAGGCACCCCTGGACTCCCGAATGATGCCCAGGTTGATCACATTGAGCCGAGGGTGAGTGGCGGCCATGGCGGCGCACACAATGGTGCGGTGGCGTGCCGGCGATGCAACAGGGATAAGTCCACGAAGTCGCTGGAGGATTGGGATGACGAGCTCAGGGATTTCCTCGGATACTAGCGGTGAAGAATCCGCATCTTTCGGTAGGGAAGGAACGCTGGAGAGCAAGCCTGAGAGGCTGTACAAGGTGGCCTTTGACCTCCCTAATGAGACTGCCACCTGGGCTCATGCCTCCGCGGAACGGCTCTGGACTCGGAAGACGTCCGCGAAGATGGAGGTTGAGGTCCGAAACGCACCATTCTATGTGAAGGGGATTGCTTTCGGTGATATTGTGCGCGTTAGGGCAGATCATGATCGGAGAGAACTTGTCTTCGAGAATTTTCTGACGGAGTCCGGACATTCAACGGTGCGCATAATCTTGAAAAATGGCGACGCCAGGGACATGGTTGACGCCATGATCCGTAGCTTCGATTGCTCCTGGGAGATTGATACGACTGGATACTTGTGGGCAATCGACGTGCCGCCGGAGGTTGATTATGGGTCCATGAGGGCGGCCCTTCTCGGCGTTGCTGTTCAAGGGAAAATCGGCATCGAAGAGGCCGCGCTTTCGAGGAGTCATCGCGACCGCGCTGGATTTCTGGAGTCCAATAGTTAGACGGATCCGCGAGAAGCCCCGCCGAAATAAATTCGGCGGGGCTTCTGTGGTTTTTGGCGGCAGTAGTTGACGCACAGACTTTGTGCAAGGCGCCGGGGTTGGCGTTGGAGTCGTGCACGCCGAACAGTTTCGATGGTGACACCGCGGTTCTGATGGCCGACGGGACTCGTAAGCGGATCCGGGATGTCAGGGTCGGTGATCGGGTGTTGGCGACCGATCCGGTGACCGGTCGTACCGAGGCTCGTACCGTCACGGCGTTGATCGTGGGCCAGGGTTTGAAGCATCTGGTTGCGGTCAGTGTTGACACGGGCCGCGGTTCGGCGACGTTGACGGCGACGGATCATCATCCGTTCTGGGATGATGTCGACCACGCCTGGGTCGATGCCGACGACCTGACCTCCGCCGACACCCTCCGTACCCCCACCGGCAGCCACATCCGGGTCACCGCGACCCGCGAGTACGACCGCGCCCAGACCGTCTACAACCTCACCGTCGACACCCTCCACACCTACTACGTCCTCGCCGGCCAGGCACCCGTCCTCGTCCACAACGCGAGCTGTTCCTACTGGTCCCCGATTGATTACAACGGGCAACGGATCTATCAACGAGATGATCTAGTAAATCCGAGTTTCGCTTCGCCGACAGATAAGTACGGTCGGAGTAATCTTCAGAGAATGCGCCAAGGGCTGGCTCCGATAGGCCCGGATGGGAATCCGGTAAATCTGCATCATCTGCTGCAGACCCAAGATGGCCCGATTGCGGAGGTGACGCAAAAGATGCACTTCGGGAATTATAGGCAGCTGCATTGGAAGGCCGGTGCAAGAATTCCGAGCAGTATCGACCGCAATGCCTTCAGTGTCTGGAAATCGCAGTATTGGAAGGATCGAGCTGCGGGGTTTGGGAATTGATGGGTGGCGTCGAAAGTGTTGATGTTTTGATTGATATGATCCGAGCAAATTCAGATATTTCCCATTACGCGAGCGGCTGTGATGAATCGACCATTGGAGCTGCCGAACGTGTGCTTGGGATTAAATTTCCCCCGTCCTATCGAAGATTCATAGCCAAATTTGGGACGGCGGATGTTGCCGGCCAGGAATTTCTGGGCGTCTATCAGACACCTGGCGCCGGTCAAGTTCTACTGGGTTCGGTGGCCGCGACGCTCGACGCCCGTCGCTGCTACTCCTTGCCAGACCATCTCGTTGTGACGATGTTTGACGGCATGGGTGGACTGATAGTCCTAGATTCTTCTCGGTCGGACATGTACGACGAATACCCGGTCGTGGTATGGAATCCTGGAACGGTAGACGAGGGGGATATGGAAGTTTTGGGAGCGAATTTTGGACACTATGCGCTAAATTTGTGTCGAATAGCAATCGAAGGCTGGCGGAACATGAGTTAGTTCAATCTTAAGGTTTAAAGAACACGATCGTGGCGGCGAGCTAACAGTGCATCGTGTGCGACAGGATGTAGTTGGCTTTCGACCGCGGGAAATTTGCCTCGTGCCCGACCCCGACCCGGCTTCGGTTGAAGTTGACCCGTTCCTGTTCACACCTGGGATTTTTGGGATAATGGTCCCAGGGAGGAGTACAGGTGTCGAGATCACAACCGCCGTACACGGAGGAATTCCGCCGTCAGATGGTGGAGCTTGTCCGAGCTGGCCACTCGCCCGAGGCGCTGGCCAAAGAATACGGCCCGTCGGGGCCGTCGATCCGTAACTGGGTACGCCAGGCCGAACAGGAGGGAGAGGCGCGAGCGGACGAGTTGACCGCCGCGGAACGCGACGAGTTGAAACGCCTCCGGAAGGAGAACCGGCAGCTCCGGGAGGAACGCGAGATCCTCCGTAAGGCCACAATTTTCTTCGCGGCGGGGACCGATCAGAAATGACGTTCGCTCTGATCGACGCGGAGAAAACACACCACCCTGTCTCCGTCCTGGCCCGCGTGCTCGGTGTGTCACGCGAGGGCTACTACGCCTGGCGCCGCCGCGGCGGCGTGTCCGCTCGGACTGCCGGCGATCGGACCCTGACCACGAAGATCACCGCGGTGCATGCGGCGTCCCGGGCGACCTACGGCGCCCCCCGGGTGCACGCCGACCTGGCCGCCGCCGGCGTCCGAACCAGCCGCAAGCGCGTCGCCCGGCTGATGAGACAGGCTGGCCTGCGAGGGGTCCACCGCCGCCGACGGGTCAGCCTGACCCGCCGGGACCGGGCCGCGTACCTGCCACCCGACCTGGTCGGACGGGACTTCACCGTCCCGGCACCGGACCGGGTCTGGACCGCCGACGTCACGTACGTCCCGACCGGGCAGGGCTGGCTGTACCTCGCGGTCGTCCTCGACCTGCACTCCCGCAAGATCGTCGGCTGGTCCATGTCCGACACGCAGAAAACCGCCCTCGTGGCCGACGCGCTCACCATGGCCCTCCAGCACCGACGTCCCGCCCCGGGCGTCATCCACCACTCCGACCAGGGCAGTCAATACGTTTCTCGTGAGTTCGCCCGGCTCTGCGCTCACCATGATGTCCGCCGATCCGTCGGATCCGCCGGTGATTGCTACGACAACGCGCTCACCGAGTCGTTCTTCGCCACCCTCGAATGCGAACTCCTCGACCGCACCAGCTTCACCACCCACGATCAGGCCCGCGCGGCGCTCTTCGATTTCATCGAGGGCTTCTACAACCGGCAACGCCGCCACTCCACCAACGGATACCTCAGCCCCCACGAACACGAAACCCGCTACTACGAGTACCATCAAGCCGCATAGCCGTCCAAAGCCCTACCTGTGAACGAAACCGGGGCAGCTTCACCTAACCCAATTGGCGCCTCGGTGCATTCGAGAGTCCATACGAATGAGTATTATGGCTATGTGAATGACCTCCAGGGAGGAGCAAGAACCAGGCAGGAGACTATCGATCTGATCGATCTTGTCAGGAGTCAACTCCTCGCTGGATACCGGCCCTGAATCGTCGTTTAAGCCTGCTTCTGATTCTCCATCTAACGCATGAAGCTGTGACTTGGAATAGGAGGAGAGTCCATGCCCGACAAGAAGCCAGTCGCTGCGGCCCTGCAGGCTGCCAGAAGGCTTCTCGACGGTTCCTTCGTCCGCGATCTCCGGGTTGTAGATTTGACGGATTTGATTCGCCGATACTCGTTGATTGACTTCGACGTACCCGATTCACCTGACGCGGACGGCTATCTATTTCAGTACGGAAAGGCCGGATGGTTCTCGGAGCCCACGTTTGTGCTGAGTATGGTTCGTCAGCTCGAAGTTGTTGATCCACTCGGAAGGCATGAATCTTATATTCAGATCCAGTTTGAGCTTAGATACCGGCTGGATGATGGGCTGGCGGCTCTAGGTAGCTATTCCGAATGGTGGTTTCCGGTAGACGGAAAGCGCTTCGAAGCATGGTTGGAGACTGTAGAGAGGCTGTCAGTAATGAGAGTCCTGGAAGACTGCACGATCCGGGAATTCGAGGTCTCCGGCGACCGCGTTTGATCTCCAGGTCGTCGCCGTGGTCTCGCGACCAGAATATGCTCGTAATGAGTCGATGTCCGCCGATGGGCACTACAGTAACATGTTTGGTGATCTGATGAGGGCCATCGTTCCTGGTTCCGGTCGGGTGGTCAGATGATGGCCCGCAGGTTTCTCGGTGAACAGAAGCGAATTGACACCTCTCCGATGAGAGGAACTGAAGGGCCACCTGAACTTGCTACGTTCATGGTCGCCACCGGGGTGAACGCGATCCATTACGTCGAGAGATTTCGGGCTGTGCTGTCTGCTGCAATTCGAACCGCGAACGATGCCGACTTTGATTCGGGGCGGATATCGGAAACTCTTATCCCCGATTGGTTTGCAGAGGCGACGTGTGGCTCCACCCTGGGTGGTCGAGACTCTGTGGCATCCGCGGGGAGCCGGCAGTATGTTTCTAGCCGCGGCGAAGAACCTTGGGATCTTCAGGAGTGGCTGTACTGCCTCGATCCGCAATTGAGGGGTTGGGCATGGTGGGATATGACCCACGGTCCGGATGATATGGTCGTGCTCTGGGTTGACTCGTCCGGAGAACCGGTGTTCCCGTGTGAGGAATTGCGCTGGCTAGCTTATGTCTGTGGTGCGGTGGATGTCGCAGGCCCGCTCGTCAGGAGCATTGCGGAATGGCGGCAATCGCTCCCGAACTCGGCCAGGTAGAGAAATGCGGGCGACCCACTGCCGCTTCTGCAGAGGAGGTGGCGCCGAGGAAAGCGACTCTGGCGATATCAGTCTTGTGCCGTGAGTCGAAGGTTCGGCCGCAGATAGATCCGGTGGGTCACTGTCCGAACCTTCACACGACGCGCCCAGGCCAGCATCTGCGCGCAGGACGGCATCGGCGCCGCTTCTGGTGGGTCGTTGGAGTCCTGCACGCCGAACAGTTTCGAGGGCGAGAAGCTCGCTGCGCTCAAACCGACTCGGCGGGACCGATCGTGGTACGTGCGTGCTCGACCAGATCGACCGCCCCGGGATGACCGGTCGCTGAGATCGCCTGGCAGACGTCGACGATACGACCGCCCATGATCGATGACGGAACCGCCGTCGTGGTGATCGCTTCGTGGGTCAGGCTGATTGCCGTGTCGGGGTCGCCGGCCTGGGTGTGCGCCAGGGCTAGGTGCAGCACGAAGCCGAGGCGGTCACGGGGTAGGTCGGTGCCGATCAGGTCGATGGCGGACCTGAAGTGCGGGATCGCCCCCGCAGGGTCTCCGGTGCTCATGAGCGAGGCCCCGACGGATTGGGCGATCGTGTAGGGACCAGCCCAGTAGACGTACGGGGGGTCCTCGTCCGTCTTCGCCTGCTCGATCGCGGCATAGGCGGTTTCGGATGCGCTGAGTGCTGAGGATCGATCCCCGGCGACACCGTGCGCGCTGGCGAGGCCCGCGGCGAGTACAGCCTGTTCGGTGAAGCTCAGCCGTCCCCGTGAACCCGCACGGGCGGAACGCAGAAGCTCGATGGCGGTGTGGGGGTCACCATCCGACCGCGCCTGGTGAGCCATACACCGGAGGATATTGGCCGCGACACCGGGCGAATCAGCCTCGTGAGCGGCCCTCAGGCCGACGAGGTAGAACCTCTGCGCGGTGCCGTTTCGCCCGGCGTCGTAGCTCGTCCACCCTGCGAGACGAGCCAGTTCGGCAGCGATGCCGTGGAGTGCTTGCCCGTCCGCCTGGCTGTAGGACGTGTTCCGGAGCAGGTTGACTACGAGCTTGAGCTGTTCGGCGACCATGCCGAAGACCGCTTGCCCGCCCAGCTTGTCATCGAGCCGCCGCAGCGTGTCCGTGGCGGTGTTCAGGTCGGTCACGACGCCCGCGTCCACACGGCGCCCGTTGAGAGCTGCGGCGAGACGCGCGGGGTCCGCCACGAGCCACTCATGGGCCGCGTTGGACAGGGCGACGCCGCTGAGGGCGAGGAACTGCCTCCGCTCCAGGGCCGACACCCCCTCCCACGCGTCGAGACCGTGTTGCGTCCAGAGTTCGCCTAGCCCATCGTCCGCGAGGGGCACCCCGGACGGCAAGGCACCTGCGGTGACTGTCGGCTCACCCCGCGAAAGGCGGGAGCAAAAGCCCAGCTCGACGCGGGTTGCCCCGGTGACGTGGCTGTACGCCGCCTGCCAGTCCTCGCCTGGGAAGGTCCAACCGCGTTCGTGGCGCATGGTCTGCACCTCGGCAGCCATGGGCGGCGTGAACGACACCGAGGCCGGGTCAATTTCCCTGATCTTGCGGACGAGCGTTGCCCTGCTCCAACCGAGGGACTTCCGGTAGGCGGTCAGTCGTTCGGGCTTCCAGTCGGGATGCTTGGCGCGTAGCGCGATGCTTCGTGCCTCCTCGACCTTGGTGGACCTGCTCTGCGGGGGCATCGCGGACCTTTCGGGGGGTGTGGGCGGTGTTTGCCGACAGAGGGCAGCGTAACGGATCACTCACGCCAATCTGGATTTTTGTATGTGGTCTTGTCGGCCGCCCCGAACATTTTCCTAACACGTGCCCGAACGACCGTGAAAAGTGTGTATCGGAGAGGTGGGACCCGCACCCTGACCTTGCGATTTACCAAGAAGTTGACGGTGGAACGACCCGTAGCTTTCCGGTGCACTTGTGGAGGGCACTCCGGTTCCCTCGCGACGAACTGCCGGAGCGCCCCTGTCGGCCCCTGGCGCACTTCTGCTCAACGCGGGTGCGCCAGGGGTCTCGGTGACGGCAGAGAGGCCACCTATGTCCGTGGTAGTGATCCACTACACGAGTGGGGTCGTGTCCCGAACCTATGTGTCTCGGGAGGCCCTGGATCGACGCGACGTGCTGCACCTGGCGGCACGGATCATGGCCGCGCTCCCACACGCTCGTCGAGTGCAGGTCTTCGAGAGGCGGAACCAGGAGACGCCGGACGTCGACACGGACAACATGAACGTGGTGGACGGAGAGGTCATGGTGTGAGGCGAGGATGAAGCAAGGCCGACCGAGGGCGTCATTTCCACACCGTCCGCGGACGTTGTCGAGGCACCCGAAGTCGACGAGACGCCGACTGAGCCTTTCCGCGTAACCGATGCTTGCTCTGTGTGACTTTTGCGGGTCAGGTGGTGCGTCCGTGGTCGAAGTGGAGGAGGACGAGGGCGGCGGCAACGATCTCGCTGACCTTCCAGGGATCGAGGCTGATGTTCCGAAGGGCCTTGAAAGTGGTCTTGAGCAGGGAGGGAAACCCACAGTGGCCAGTCGTCGGGAGCGGAGATGGCCTGGATGTTGCCGCCGTGGTTGTCGTGCCTGCCTGACCACCAGAGGTCGACGCCAGGTCTCGGGCCGGGGGCGCGGATCCGGTCAGTCCCGATGAGGAGTGGTAGACCGCCTGCCACGGCGGGTGGTCCGACGGCGGTGCCCGCCAGGCCACCACCCGTTGCGCACGACGTACAGAATCGCGCCGGCGAGAATCCCGACGCGCGTGCTTCTCGCGGCGCCCGATCGACGCCGCCGGCGGCAGCAGCGGCTCGATCGACGCCCACTGGGCGACGGTCAGATCAGCCGGACACCCGTGACGACGGGCTCGCGGCATGCCCTGACTGCGCCCGCCCGACCATCGGGTCAGGTCCCTTCCCGGCGAATGTGCACCCATCGCATCCCGAACATCACAGCGAGTCGTCGGTCGGGGATCCTAAACACCTTGTCGGGGAGACGCCATCCCGGAAAACTTACAGAATGAGTATTCGACTCTCGCCGAATTACTGAGCTCTACACGGAGCTCGACTTTCACGATTATGCGGCGGCGACCTTCTGGGCCGGTTGGGATCAGAGTTGTGCTGGTCGAATGGTCTGTGTGGGTCTGTGCAGATGCTGGTTTGGCCGGCCGATGTGGTTGTAGTGCAACGTTCATGTTCAGGATACTTCCCGTCATTCTGTCCTGGTTAGCGTTTATGGCCGGGGAGAAACGGAGCTGGCGGAATGGGTGACCCACATGGGTGACCGGACCGACCGTAGAACCGGGCTGTTGCTCGGCCGTAACGAGAGCTCTATCGGGCTGACTCCCGACGCGGTGCACCGATCAGTGCACCTGTCGACAGACTGCATCACTATCCGAGCGGGCTGACCGAGGCTGTTGACAGGATCGCCACGGCGGAACGTCAGATGTCCGCTGACCGGGTACTGATCCGGCCGCGGCCTGCCTTCACGCTGACTCACCCCCGATACGTTGTGCTCGGGACCGCCATGCACACCAGCCTGGAGCGGCAGTGACCGATCCGGCACGTCCTGATTGAGGTCATCGCCGAACCGGCGGCGGGTGGATTGCGCGCGGTGGCGGACTTTGTTTGACCAGGCCGGGCTGGCGGTCGTCGCCGTCGAATTTCCCGACCGCATCGTCGACTCCACCGCTCTGACGCCCGGGTTCCTTCTCCATCCGAATCCGAACCGGCGCTGAGCCTTGCCCACTCGCTGCGCCGCTCCGTGGCCCGAGACCAAGGGATGTTCCCCATGTCCGCTCTGCCCTACCCGCACGAGCTGCCGGCGGTGGCCGGCGACGGCACCCTCGTGGACGCGGTCCGGGCGCAGGTCGCCGCTCGCCCGCTTGCCTCCGCCGTCGTGGACGGCAGCGTGGAGTGGAACTACCGGCAACTGCTGGAGCGGGTCGACACCGTGGCCGGCCAGTTACTGGACACCGGTGTGCGCCGTGGCGACGCCGTCGGCCTGTGCGCCCCGCGGGGCGGGGCGACGGTGGTCGGTATGCTCGCCGCGCTCGCCGTGGGAGCGGCTTTCCTTCCCCTCGACCCACACGAGATGCCCGGCCCCTTCGACGTGCCCGGCCCGCCGTCGCAGGCGCTGGCCCGGGCCGCCGAGCTTGGCGTTGGGGTTGTCATGGCGCCCCGCCGCTGGCATCCCAGGTTTGCCGACACCGCCTGGCGCTGTGTTGACCTCGATCGTGAGGTTGACCTGGAACGGGCGATTGACCTGGACCGGGAGTGGGCCGGCCGGAGCCTGCCGCCGCCGGCCGCGGGCCCCGGTGCGCCCGAGGACATCGCCTGCGTGCTGATGACGTCGGGCAGTACGGGGCGACCGAAGCCGGTGGCGATCCCAGGCGCGGCGCTGTGCCACGTGATCACTGCCCTCGTCGACGTGTACGAGCTGCGCCCGGACGACCGGGTGCTGCAGTTCGCCCCGGCCACCGCCGACGTCAGCCTCGAAGAGATCTTCACGACGCTGGCGGCGGGGGCGACGGTCGTGGTCCGGGACGACGACATGATCTCTTCCCCGGCCCGGTTGCTGGCCCGCGTCGCCGAGCTCGGCCTGACCGTCCTCTCGCTGCCCACCGCGTTCTGGCACGAGGTTGTTGACGGCATGGTTCGTGACGGGCTGGTCCTGCCGCCGTCGGTGCGTCTGGTCACCGTCGGCGGGGAGGGACCGCGAGGGCAACGCGTCGAGGACTGGCGCCGGCTCACGGCCGGCTCGGCCACCCGGCTGGTCAACGTGTACGGGCCCACCGAGACCACGATCGTCGCCACCACCGAGGACCTGGCCGGCCCGGCGGTGCCCGCACCCACAGATGTGCTCGTCTCGGTCGGACGCCCGCTGCCCGGCGTGCAGATCGGTATCGAGGATCCCGACGGGCGTCCGGTCGAGCTCGGCGAGGACGGCGAGCTGGTCATCTCCGGCCCCACCGTGGCCGCCGGCTACCTCGGCCTGCCCGAAGGTTCCTCCGGTGGTTTCAGTACCGGCGGCGACGGTGCCCGCCGCTACCGGACAGGTGATCGAGCCCGCCGGCTTCCCGACGGCCGGTACGTGGTGCTCGGCCGCCTCGACCGGCAGGTCAAGGTGCGCGGGTTCCGCGTCGATCTGGCCGAGGTGGAGAAGGCGATGCTGGCCGGCCCCGGAGTGCGCGACGCCGTGGCCGTCTACGACCCCGAGTCCGCCGGGCTGATCGGCTACGTGCTGCCGGTGGGGACGCTCTCCTCACCGGATCTGACGCGGCTGCGTCGGAGTCTGAACGAGACGCTGCCCGCCGTGGCCGTGCCGTCACGGCTGTTCCTCGTGGAGTCGTTCCCCCGCACCGACCGAGACAAGATTGACTATGCGGCGCTGGTGGCGCTGGCCGGCACCGCTGCGGCCACCTCGTCCTCGCCACCCGCCGCACCCGCCGTACCCGGGGCGTCCGGTGATCGGCCGGCCGCTACCGATCGGAAGCGGCGGATGTGCGCCGTGGTCAGCGACGCGCTCGACGGAACTCCGGTCGAACCCGACGACTCGTTCTTCGCACTCGGGGCCCACTCGCTCAGCATGGTCCGGATCGTGGCCGGGGTCGCGCGGGAGTTCGGCGTGGAGCTCGCCATGTCCAGGGTGTACGCCCGCCCGACCGCGGCTGGGCTGCTCGCCCTCGTGGACGAGGCCGACGCCGCGCGCCGTACCGACCCCGCCAGTCCGGCCGACCCCGCCAGTCCGGCTGACCCTGCCAGTCCGGCTGACCCTGCCAGTCCGGCCGACCCCGCCGTCCCCACCAGCCCAGCCGGCGTCGGCGCGGGGGAGTCGGACCGGCCGGCGCCGCTGACCGCCTTTCAGCGCGACATGTGGTTGGCGGAGCAGCTCGCCCCGGGCACCCCGATGCACACCCTCGGACTGCGCTTCCGCCTGGACGGGGTCGACGACCCGGGCCGTCTCGCCACCGCCCTGCGTGCTCTGGTCGCCGGCCATGATGCCTTCCGCGCGGTCGTGCGGGAAGGCGCCGACGGACCGACCCTCAGGGTTGGCGCGCAGCTCCCCGGGCAGCTCCCCGCGCTGCCCTTCGAGGTGCACGACCTGCGTACAATCCCCGGCCGGCAACGGGCCGAGCGCCGAGCCGAGCTTGCCGCCCGCCGCGGGCGCACGGTCTTCGACATCGCCACCGGCCCGCTGCTGGCCGCCACCGCGATCCGGCTCGGGGACCGGGAGTGGGAACTCGTCGTGGCCGTGCACCATCTGGTGTTCGACGGCTGGTCGGTCGTGGTGTTCGCCGAGCGGCTCGCTGCGCTGCTGGCCGGACAGACCCCGGCGGAGCTGCCCTCGTTCGCCGGGTATCTGCGGCGGCGACGGACCGAGCCTCGCACCCTCGAGCACTGGATCGACCGCCTCGCCGCGGTCGACACCGACGTGGAGGTCCCCGCCGACCGGCCCCGTCCACCGGTGCGCTCCTTCGCCGGTGCCACCCACCGGATCACCCTGCCCCCGAACCTGCTGGCCGCCGTCGAACGCGCCGCCCGAGCCCGGGCCACGACCCCCTCGGCGCTGCTGCTCGCCGGGGTGTCCGCCCTGATCGCCCGGCTCAGCGGGCACGGCGACGTCACCGTGCTCAGCCCGCTGGCCCACCGCAACCCCGACACCGCCGCCGGTATCGGTGCCTACCTGACGATCGTGCCGCTACGGGTCGACCTCCGCGACGACCCGGACGCCGCCACCGCGATCGGCCGGGCCGGCGACGCTCTGATCGACGCCCTCGGCCACCCGGACGTGGCGCTGGACGAGCTGGTCCGGGCGCTGCCGGTGCGGCCCCACCCCGACCGTGGCCCGCTGACCCAGGTGATGCTCAACATCATCACGGTCGCCCCGGCCCGGGCCCGCCGCGGCGACATCGCCGTCGAGCACCTCGGCGACACCGCTTCCGGCGGCGCCAAGCTCGACCTGAACCTGACCGTGGACCTGGCCCGGCCGGGCGCGCCGGAGCTCGCCGTCGAGTACGCCACGGACCTGTTCGCCCCGGCCACCGCCGCACGCCTGCTCGAGCACCTGCTGATCCTGCTGCGCGACCTCGTCGAGCACCCCGGCCGGCCGGTCAGCCGGCTGGCGCTGCTGTCGCCGGCCCAGCGCGACGCCGTCCTGGCAGCCGCGGTGACCCCGGCCCCCGGCGGCGATCCCGGCGGCGATCCCGACGGCGATCCCGACACAGACGCCGACACCGACACCGACGGGGCAGACGTCCACGACCGCCCGCGCGGGGGGACGCACCTGCTGGTCAGCGAACAGGCCCGGCTGTACCCGAACGCCACGGCCGTCCGCGACGGCGACGTGAGCTGGACCTACCCCGAGCTGGAGCGGCGCGCCGACGTCCTCGGCGCGCGGCTGCTGGCCGTGGGGGTGACGCCCGGGGACCGGGTGGCGATTTGCCTGCCCCGCGGCCGGGACGCCTACGCCGCCGTGCTGGCGGTGTGGCGCGCCGGGGCCGCCTACGTGCCGCTGGACCCGCAGTACCCCGAGGACCGGCTGCGGTACATGCTCGCCGACAGCGGCGCGACGGTGGTGCTGACCCGCCCCGGGACCTGGCCGGGCGAACTCACCGACGCGGTGGCCGTGGACGTCACCACGGACGTCGGCCTGACCAGGGACGCCGGCCTGACCAGGGACGCCGGCCTGACGACGGACGCTGGCCTGACCACGGACGCCGGCCCGGCGGCGTCGCTGCCGGGCTGGCGCCCGCCGTGGCCGCAGAGCGCGCCGACGGCAGCCGCCTACGTGATCTACACCTCCGGTACCACGGGCCGGCCCAAGGGCGTCGTCGTCGCACACGCCAACCTGCACCACGCCGCGGCGATGTGGCGTCACGCCTACGACCTGCGGCCCGGTGAACGGCATCTGCAGGGCGCCAACATCTCGTTCGACGTGTTCGCCGGCGAGACGCTGCGGGCCCTGACCACCGGCGGCTGCCTGGTGGCCTGTCCGCAGGAGACCCTGCTGGACCCGGCGGCGCTGGCCGCGCTGCTGGTCGAGGAGCGGATCGCGGTCGTCGAGCTGGTGCCGGCCGTGCTGCGCCGGCTGCTCGACCAGGTGGAGCCGGCGACCGGCGGCCCGCCGCCGCTGGCCGGAATCCGGGTCCTGGCCGGGGGCGCCGACGCCTGGGCGGTGCACGAGTACCGTCGCGCCGCCCGTGCGGTCGGGCCGGGCGGGCGGGTCGTCAACTCCTACGGCGTCACCGAGGCCACGATCGACAACGCCTACTTCGACGGCGACGTCACGCACCTGCCGGCCGAAGCGCCGCTGCCGATCGGGCGTCCTTACCCCGGCAACCGGCTCTACGTCCTCGACGACCGGGCGGAGCTGGTGCCCTTCGGCGTACCGGGCGAGCTGTGGATCGGCGGGGCGGGGGTCGCGACCGGCTACCACGACCGCGCCGACCTCACCGCCACGCGGTTTCGCCCCGACCCGTTCGCCGCCGAACCCGGCGCGCGGATGTACCGCACCGGCGACCGGGCACGTCTGCGCGCCGACGGTGTGCTGGAGCTGCTGGGCCGCCTCGACGACCAGGTCAAGCTGCACGGGCATCGAATCGAGCTGGCCGAGGTCACCGCCGCGCTCGCCGCGTTGCCGCAGGTCGGCGCGGCGGCGGTGGTGCTGCGGCCCGACCGGCGGGGTACACCCCGGCTGATCGGCTACGTCACCGCGCGCAACCCCGCCGACCCACCCGACCCGACCGGGCTGCGCGCGGCGCTGGCGCACTTTCTGCCCCGCCACGCCCTACCGACACAGACGGTGCTGCTCGACTCCCTGCCGCTGAACCCCAACGGCAAGGTGGACCGCCGGGCGCTGCCGGCACCCCCCGAGCCGCAGACCGCCCACGACCCGCCGACGCCGCCGCTACCACGGACACGTGACCAGCAGGAGATGGCCGCCGTCTGGCGCCACCTCCTGGGCCACGACCAGATCGGCCCCGACGACGGTTTCTTCGAGCTCGGCGGCGACTCGTTCCTCGCGTTGCGGCTCATCCGGCAGGTCGAGCAGACGTTCGGCGTCCGGATAGCGCTGCTCGACCTCTACCGGCATCCCACCATCACCCAGCTCGTCGAGCACCTGGAGACCAGGCGTGGCTCGGTCGACGGGCCACCCGCGCGGCCCGACGCGCTGCTGCACCGGCTCACCGCCGCGGACGGATCGGCCGGCGCGGGCACGATCGTCTGCATCCCGTACTCGGGTGGCCAGGCGGTCTCGTTCGAGCCGCTGGCCGCCGCGCTGCCCGACGGCTGGGCGCTGTACGCGGCGCAGTTTCCCGGCCGGGACTTCAGCCGCCCCGACGAGCCGGCGCTCGCCTTCGATGAGCTGGTGTCCCGCTGCGCGGACGAGATCACCCACCTGCCCGGGCCGATCTACCTGTACGGCCACTGCCACGGCGCCGCCGTCACCATCGCGCTCGCCAACCGGCTCCAGGACCTGGGATCGCCGCAGTCCGGGGTGGCGGTCGGCGCGATGTTCCCGATGGCGCGCATGCCGGGACGCTTCTTCGACTGGATCTACCGGCGGTTCCGGGTGGACCGCCTGGTCTCCGACCGCACCATCCAGGACGAGGTCCGCGCCCTCGGCGGCGGCCTGGCCGACCTGCAGGCCGACCCGGCCGAGCAGGCCATCGTCATGCGCGCCGTGCGCCACGACGAACGCTGGTCGGAGGAGTACTTCACTCGGACGCTCACCGACCGTCACCATCCCCGGTTCTCCGCGCCGATGCTCAGCATCGTCGGCAGCAAGGACAGGGTCACCGAGCTGTACGCCGAGCGCTACCACGAATGGGAGCACTTCGCCGAGCAGGTGGACCTGGCGGTGCTGCCCCGAGCCGGGCACGGCTTCCTCAAGCACCAGGCCCCCGCGTTGGCCAGGACCCTCACCGACTGGGCGACGGCGCTGCACGAGCCGGCCGCCACAGGATCGCCGGACGGCGCGTCCCCGCAACCCGTGCCCCAC
>NZ_JAMPTM010000097.1 GCF_025403375.1 Frankia gtarii | reverse complement strand
GTGCTCGCCGCCGGCCCCGCCGGAGTAGACCGCGGCCGCGGCGGCGAGCACCGCACCGCCGTCGGCGGTCAGCAGGGCGTCGAGCTGGGCTAGGCGCTCGGAGTCGGGGCCGCTCAGCGGTAGCGGCCCTTGACGCGGCGGCCCATCTCCCGGCTGATCTCCCGCTCGACGTCCCGCTCGGCGAGGGCGTGCCGCTTGTCGTACGACTTGCGGCCGCGAGCCAGTGCAATCTCGATCTTGGCGCGGCCGTCCTTCCAGTACAGGGCGAGCGGCACCAGGGTGAGGCCACCCTCCTGGGTCTTGCCGATCAACTTCTCGATCTCGGCCCGGTGCAGCAGCATCTTGCGCTTGCGCCGCGGGGCGTGGTTGGTCCAGGTGCCCTCGGTGTACTCGGGGATGTGCACGTTGTGCAGCCAGATCTCGCCGTCGCTGATCTGGGCGAACCCGTCGACCAGGGAGGCCCGCCCGGCCCGCAGCGCCTTGACCTCGGTGCCGCGCAGCACGAGCCCGGCCTCGTACGTGTCGAGGATGTCGTAGTCATGCCGGGCGCGCTTGTTCTGCGCGATCGACTTGCGCCCCGTCTCCCTCGGCACCGTCTGCAACCCTCTTCCCACTTGCCGCGCACTCTCGGAACGTCCCCGAACCTACGTCCTGCCGACGCCCCCACCCAACCGGTTATCGGACGCCACAGCCGTCCACCATTGTATCGATCATGCGGTGGCCGTATCGATCATGCTGGCCGCTCAGACGCGCAGGTGCCGGCGCAGCGCGATCGACGCCATCACCGCGGCGGCCAGCACGCCGGCGGCGAGGACCACGACCGCCGACTCCCAGACCGCGGCCCAGCCGAACAGCGGGAACATCGTCTGCCGCGCGAACTGGCCGTCCACCAGGAAGACCTTCGCCGCGACCAGTGCCCCGGCGGCGAGCAGGCCGCCGACCAGACCCGCGACCGCGCTCTCCAGCACGAACGGCGCCCGGATCGTCCCGTTCGACGCCCCGACGAGCTTCATGATCGCCGTCTCCCGGCGGCGGCCGTGTGCCGAGATCCGGATCATCGTGTAGATCAGCGCGAAGGAGGCGAGCGCCTGCACCGCGGCCAGGGTGAAGGCGCCGACCGTGAAGGCGTCGAGAAAGCGGTACAGCGGATCGAGCAGGGCCCGCTGGTCACGCACCGCCTCCACTCCGTCGAGTCCCGTGTAGGTGACGACGATGTCGCGCGACGCCCGAGGGTCGGCGAGGGTCAGCCGCAGGGCCGCGGGCAGGTCCTCGGGCCCGACCCCGGCGACGACGTCGGGCGAGCCCCGGAAGTCCCGGCGGAACCGCTCGTACACCTGCTTCTTGGTCTCGTAGCGGACGTCGGCGATCAGCGGGTCGCGGCGCATCTCGGCCTCCAGCGCGGAGCGCTCGGCGGGGGTGATGCCGTCGGAGAGGTCGACGACGACCTCGATCTGGTCGAGCAGGAAGCCGTCGATGGTGTGCACCTGGGCCCGCAGCAGCAGGCCCGCGCCGAGCATCGCCAGGCAGATCGTGACGGTGACGATCACTGCACCGGTCATCGCCAGGTTGCGGCGCAGGCCGGTCCAGAGCAGCGAGGCCAGCGGGCCCGGACGCATCAGCCGACCGGGCCGCTGCGCGTCGGCGCCGCCCACGGGCTGCGCTCCCCGTCCGGCGCCGTCCCGGTCGGTTGGGCGGGCACCACCACCGGCGGGGACGCGGATGGCAGCGGGGACGCGGATGGCAGCGGGGACACGGACGGCAGCAGGGGTTGCGGCGCGGTCTGGTCGTAGCGGCCACCGGCCTCGTCCCGGATCAGCGCGCCGTCGCCCAGCTCGAGCACCCGGCGCCGCATCGCGTCGACCAGGGACGCGTTGTGGGTCGCCATGATGACGGTCGTGCCGGCGCGGTGGACGGCGTCGAGCAGACTCATGATCTCGATGCTGGTGGTCGGGTCGAGGTTCCCGGTCGGCTCGTCGGCCAGCAGCACCCGCGGGCGGCCGACGAACGCCCGGGCGATCGCGACCCGCTGCTGCTCGCCGCCGGACAGCTCGTCGGGATAGCGGTCCGCCTTCTCCCCCAGCCCGACCAGCTCCAGCACCTCGGGGACGACGCTGCGTACGACATGGCGGGGGCGCCCGACCACATCGAGGGCGAACGCGACATTGGCCGCCACCGTCCGGTTCGGCAGCAGCCGGAAGTCCTGGAACACGCAGCCAACGATCCGGCGCAGCTGCGGGACCCGCCGGTCCGCGATCCGCGCGACATCACGGCCTGCGACGATGACCTGCCCGCTGGTCGCACGTTCCTCCCGCAAGAGCAGTCGCAGCAGCGTCGACTTGCCCGATCCGGACGGTCCCACCAGGAACACGAACTCTCCGGCGCCAATCTCGGCGCTGACGTCGATCAGGGCGGGCCGGGCGCCGTTGGGGTACCACTTGCTCACCGAGCTCAGGACGATCACCACACCCTCCTCACATCAAGCATCAGATCACATACATTCCGTGACGGAGATGGTAGGACGTGGACGGAGCCCGACCACGCGGCACGCGAAGGCGAGCCGCGCCGACCCGGATCCCGCCCGGCCGCAACCGACGGCCCAGACCGGGCGCCAAGCCGCGCACGGGGGTCAGGCCGTTCGACACGCGCCGTGCGGCAGCAGACATCCGACGCTCGCGGGCAGGGCGAAGGGCCGCCCGCGGGCGTACCGTAAGAGCCAGTCGATCGTCCGGATCTCGTTCCGGCGACCGGGCGGGGGACGACCGGCGCGGCGATCGGCCGGGGTTCTCCGGAGGGACCTGCAGTGATCCCTCGGATCCGCGGTCGGCGTGCCGCGGCGGGAAGGAGGCGGCATGGGCAGCGAAGACCTGGTCTGTGCGCGCTGCTCGGGGCTGGTAATCGAGGGCCGGTGCCCCACCTGCCGCGCGTCCCGCGAGTACCTCCGCCGAAACTCCGCGACGATCTCCCCGCAGCTGATCATCGCGATCATCGCGATCGTCATGGTGCTCGCCGCTCTCGCTGTCCGCCAGGCCACCTGAGCCCGGCGCCGGCCGTCGGCGCCCACCTTCCGGCCAGTGCGTGCGACTACGCGCGCCGGGCACTCAAGAACTGCGTCGAACGTTGGCAGTCGGTGAAGTCCGGGCACAAAATCGGCCGAAGCCCGGTTCCAGCCGGTTCTGGAGCGTCTCCGATGTCCCCACACGTGCTCGCCCGGCGCCCTGCGTGGGAGAGCCGGCGCCGCGGCGGCCGGGCTCGGACCCGCCGGCTGATCCTGCTCGCCACCGCACTCGCGGTGGCCGGGTTCGGGATGGTCGCGTGCGGCGGCGATTCCGCCCCCACCGCCGCAGCTGCGCCGAGCGCTTCACCGGCGGTGCGCGCTTCACCGGCGGTGCGCACTGTGGTCACCGGGCTCGCCGCGCCGTGGGACGTCGCCTTCCTGCCGTCGGGCGAGGCACTGATCAGCGAACGCGACAGCGGGCGGATCCTCCGGCTGCCGGTCGGGGCGGTGCGGGCGACCGAAGTGACGACGCTGCCCGGCGTGGTCCACCACGGCGAGTCGGGGCTGCTGGGGCTCGCGGTCTCCCCGAGCTTCGCGACCGACCGATTCGTCTACGCCTACTACACCTCGGCCACCGACAACCGGATCGTGCGTTTCCGGCTGGCCGGTGACCGCGCCGAGCCGCCCACCCCTGTTCTCACCGGGCTCGCCGATGCCGCGGTCCACAACGGTGGCCGGATCCGGTTCGGACCCGACGGCCTGCTCTACGCGGGAGTCGGTGACGCCGGGGTGCGCTCGCGCGCGCAGGACCGGACGAGTCTCAACGGCAAGATCCTGCGGATGCGCCCCGACGGGGGCGTCCCGCCGGGCAACCCGTTCCCCGGCTCCCTCGTCTACAGCCTCGGACACCGCAACGTCCAGGGCCTGGCCTGGGACTCCGACGGCCGGCTGTGGGCATCCGAATTCGGCCAGGACCGGCTCGACGAGATCAACCTGATCGTTGCGGGCGGGAACTACGGCTGGCCCGGCGTCGAGGGCAGCGGCGACACCGACGGCGGCCGGTTGCGCAACCCCCTGGTCACCTGGAGCACGGCGGAGGCCTCCCCGAGCGGGATCGCGATCCGCGGCGACGTCCTCTACGTGGCGGCGCTGCGCGGGCAGCGGTTATGGGAGCTCGACCTGGCCGGGGCGGCCGTGCGGGGCCGGCCGCGGGCATTGTTCACCGGCGAGCTGGGCCGGCTGCGCGCCGCGGTGGCCGCACCGGACGGCTCGGTGTGGCTACTGACCAACAACACCGACGGACGTGGCACCCTCAGGCAGGGCGACGACCGCATCATCGCCCTGCGCTAGCCGCCCGCGGCATCGCCGAGCAGGCGGCGCCGACACGGCTGCCCCCAGCAGAGGTGGTGGAAGAATGTGCTCGTCCAAGGCGGGCGGAGACGTTTCAGGCTGCCTGCACGGTGAAGCCGGGACCGTTCGTCGCGGAGCCGAGGGTCAGCGGGCGCCGAACAGCTCCATGTAGCGCTTCGAGGATTTTGGGTTCAGGTCCGGTTTGTACAGCGATGACAGGACGTTCGCCGGCTCGGAGGTGTTGTAGTAGGCCTCGTAGGCCAGATTCGCCGCATTTGCCACGAACATCTCATGCATCTTGCTGACGTAGAAGGGGTTGTCCTTCCCGCCGCCGTTCGACCAGGCCACCCCCCACTCCGGGACGGCGAACTTCTTGCCGTGATCATGGGCGAACTGGATCACCGTGCACAGCCCTGACCGCTGGTGGCACTGGCGGTCCCAGCTTTCCTCGTCGATCGACGGGGGAAAGAAGTCGTACGAGTCGATGCTGACGACGTCGACGTACTGGTCGCCGGGATAGGCATCCCACACGTCCTGCCCACTCCCAGGCAGGGAGTCGGTATGGGCGTTCATATTCCAGTCGATTTTTACTGTCGGTGCGGTCGACCGGATCGCGGTCACCGTTCGACGGAAGCACGTCTTCCAAGTCTCGACATTACGCACGTGCCAGTAGTTGAAGGCGCCGTTGAACTCCCATCCGAGGCGGACGTAGGCGTCGACTCGACCGAACTTCGTCAGCGTGGCGCCGAAGGTGCGCCAGTAACTGTCGTAGGCGCCACTGGCACAGGTGGCCTCGTCGCCGTTCTCGGGGAATGGCGGTTGCGCGATCGACAGTTCACCGGGGAACTTGTCCCGGGCGAAGGCCGCCGTCGGCCAGTCCGCCGAGACGAGACTGTGCCAGTCCTTACGGCTGGTGAAGACGATCGCAACCCCGATCTCGCGGCCGGTGAACGTACCCCAGGCGTTCACGTCGGCCGGGTAGTTGCCGTTGGTGCCAGATACCCAGCGCACTCCCGCCGGCTCCGGCTCCGGCGAGCTGGAACAGGCCCCTAGTCCTGTGGCCAGCAGCCCGATGATCAGCAACAGCAGCGACACGAGATGCGAGCGGGGACGCCGGCCACCCCCGCGGAGATGCCGGCCTACCGACACCACCTGCCACTCGGCATGGAGGATCCGGGACCAGGGACCTCCTCCCAGACGGGAGAACATCACGCGGACGATCATCCGACGGTCCCCCATGAGATCCCCAAGGCCGAACATCCCCCTTGATCTGCAGCAGCCCGCATTCTCCCGGCCGCGCCTCCGCAAAGCCACGCCGAAAGATCGACCCTAACGTAAGGGTGGATTCTTGTTCATTCCGGGTCCTCGGCGATGGCCCCTGCACGGCGGGGCACCGAGCGCAGACATGTACCGCCCTCGCCCCCGTCCCCTCGACCGGCGCGCCGACCGAGGGGACGGTCAGCTCCGTGCGCCAGCCGGGAGGTGCAAGCCCCGGGGATTGCGCCAGGGTTGTCGGGCCCGCGTGCCCACCACGATGAACAGCGCGGGACGAGATCGGACGGGTATGGCCAGCATTCGGCGCGGCTCAGCCACGCCGATCGGGTATGTCCGGGGCGCGCCGGGCAGACGGAGCGCCCGCGATCTGGTCGCGCAGGCGCACCACGTCGCCCACGACGATGACGGCGGGCGAGCCGATGCCGGCCTCGGCGGCCAGCTCCGCGATGTCCGACAGCGGGCCGGTGAGGACGACCTCGTCGGCGGTGCCCCCGGCGTGGATGACCGCGGTCGGTGTGTCCGGGCGCCGGCCGCGCTTGACCAGCTCTCGGCTGATCCCCGCCAGCGCCGCGACACCCATCAGTACGACGACCGTGCCCGGTCCCGTGGCCAGGGCGTCCCAGTCGACGGTGGAGCCGGGGTGGGAGGGGTCGACGTGCCCGCTGACGATGGCCACGTCCTGGGTGATGCCACGGTGGGTGACCGGGATGCCGACGAGCGCCGGGACGGCGACCGCACTCGTCACCCCGGGAACAATCTCGCACGGCAACCCGGCCGCAGCGCAGGCCAAGGCCTCCTCGCCGCCGCGGCCGAAGACGAACGGGTCTCCGCCCTTGAGCCGCACGACGCCGAGGCCGCGCAGGCCACGGTCGACGATCACCGCGTTGATCTCGTCCTGGGTCAGGTTGTGGCCGTGCGGCGCCTTGCCCGCGTCGATGATCTCGGCGCCGGGCCGGGTGTCGGCCAGCAGCTCGCGGGGGGCGAGGCGGTCGACCAGCACGACGTCTGCGATCCGCAGCAGGCGCAGGCCGCGCACGGTGATGAGGTCCGCGCGTCCGGGCCCGCCGCCGACGAGGGCCACCCAACCCCCCGGGGGTCTCTCCACGCCGGTCACCTCCATCGCCACCCGCGCATCCGTCGTCCGCATCCGTCTCCCACCGCCGTCCGTCACCGGCGCAGCTGCCGGTCCGCAGCCCCCGCCGAACCTGTCCATGCCACCCAGCCGCGCGAGTCCCGGCCGCGACGACTTCTCCAGTGTGCGGCCTGACCAGCCCGTTCGGGGCGGATCACGCCAGCCGGGCGGACGCGCTCAGGCAGTCCGGCGGGCCACGCCGCGGCGGTGCTCGGCGTGCTCAGGCAGAGGAAACATTCCGACCGCGCCCGAATGGGTTTTCGCCGTTCACCGGACGCCGGCATTCGACGTCATACGACGGCATCGGAAAATGCCGCCCGCATCCACACGAGCATGTTCCGCGCCGCGCCGGACCGCGCCGCGCCGGACCGGTTCGGCGATCAGCCCTCCCGGCCAAGCCTCCAGCGCGCCGCGCGATATGCCCGCCAGCCGGACCGCAACCCGCGCCGGGCGCTCGTGAGCGCGTCGCGGTGCCCCTGGGTTACCAGCCGCAGGATGTCGGCGGCCCCGGCCGCCCGGTCCACCACCAGCCGGCTGATGCCGAAACGGGACTGCGTCGGCTGGTGCAGCCGGTAACCGACCTCGCAGGCCGAGTCGAAACCGGCCGCCGCGACCACGTGCCGGACCGACGCGCAGTGGTACCCAAAAGGATAGGAAAAACTGTCCGGACTACGTCCGGTCTTTTCCTCGATCATGCGCCGGCTGGCGGTCACGTCATAGCGGGCGAGGGCCGTCGGTACTACGTCCAGTTCCAGATGGCGATGACCGTGCGAGCCCAGTTCGATCCCCTCTCCCGCGAGGTCGGCCAGATCGGACCAGTCCAGCAACGGAAGATTTCGCTCGCTGTAGCCGTCCAGCCAGGTGGCGCGCCGGCCGGGGTAGGCGGTCGGGATGTACAGGGTGGCACTGGCGCCGGCCGTCTGCAGGGCCGGCAGCGCCGTGGTCAGGAAGTCCTCGAAGCCGTCGTCGAAGGTGATGGCCACCTGCCGGCGATGCGGGTGGCGGAGCGCGTCGGTCAGCCCGGTGAGATGGTAGCCGCCGGCCGCGAGGGCCCCGAGCTGCTCGGCGAACACGCTCGGTGGGACCTCCCAGCGCCGAAAGTCGGCGCTCACAGAGTCACCCACGCTGTGGTACATGAGGACGGGCAGGGGCATCGGGGGCGCCTCGTCCAGCACACCGGAGGCGGCACCGGGCAGCGCGGTCGCCAGGGTGGTCACCTCGTTCCCGTACCCGCGCCGACCCGCGTCACACCCGGATCGGGCCGGACATTTCCGTGCATATACCTGTGTGCATTCATCTGCAGGGACACAGGCCGTACTCCCTCCGCGACGACGGTGCGCAATCGTGGACGAACAGGTGACACGGGCGAACATCCCATCGGGTGAAGTAGTGCGCGAACCAGCCCAGGAGGCCGAAACTAAAACATCGAACGGTCCGCGAACTACCCGGGACTCTACACGCGCATACCGGGCGTGCCAATGGCATCGGGAGATCCGCCGGAGACGTCACCCGAGGGTGGTCTGCGCGGTCCCGACCCAACTCGCAGCCCGGCCTGGATCAGGCGGCCGGCCGGATCACTGCCATTTCATCGGATGTTCATTACAGACACGGGCGAATTCAAAACCATCCGGTAAACCAGGGGAACACGGATGGATCATCTCCGGAGAAGGAACGACCGGTAAGCGGGGAACAACACCGGCCGACTGCGCGAATATTCTCACGCCTGATTTTCGGCGGCCCGCCGCCAGCGGATCTCGGCATCGATGAAATCGTCGATCTCACCGTCGAGAACGCCGCCGGTATTCGAGGTCTCGGTGTCGGTGCGCAGGTCCTTCACCAGCTGGTAGGGATGCAGGACGTAATTGCGGATCTGTGATCCGAAGGAGACGTCCTGAGGCCCCCCGGTGATGCGCTGCTTCGCCGCGGCCTCCTCGGCACGGCGACGCTCCAGGAGCTTCGCCTGCAGCACGATCATCGCGGCGGCCTTGTTCTGAAGCTGGCTGCGCTCGTTCTGGCAGGTCACCACGATGCCGGTAGACAGATGGGTGATACGGACCGCCGAGTCGGTCGTGTTGACCCCCTGGCCGCCTGGGCCGGATGACCGGAAGATGTCGATCCGCAGGTCCTTGTCGTCGATGTCGACGTGGTCGGACAGCTCGACGACCGGGGTCACCTCGACGCCGGCGAAGGAGGTCTGCCGCCGGTTCTGGTTGTCGAACGGCGAGATGCGCACGAGCCGGTGCACCCCGTGTTCGCTGCGCAGCGTCCCGTAAGCGTAGGCAGCCTTGATCTGGAAGGTGGCGGACTTCAGCCCCGCCTCCTCCGCCTCGGAGGTGTCGAAGACCTCGGTGGGATAACCGTGGCGCTCGGCCCAGCGCAGGTACATCCGCAGCAGCATCGCCGTCCAGTCGGCCGCGTCGACGCCCCCGGCGCCCGCGGAGAGCTGCACGATCGCGTCCCGCTCGTCGAACTCGCCGGACAGCAGGGTGCGCACCTCGAGTGCCGAGATGTCGGCGCTCAGCGCAGGCAGGTCGGACGCGGCCTCGGCGAGCAGGTCGTCGTCGCCGAGATCCGCGGCGGCGGCCATGTCGTCGAGCCGGCGGCGCAGCCCCTCCACGCGGGAGATGTCGCCGCGGGTCGACGACAGGCGCCGGGTGACGACCTGCGCCCGGTCCTGGTCGGACCACAGGTCGGGGTCCGCGGCCTGCCGCTCCAGCTCCTCGGCGCGACGGCGCAACCCCTCCACGTCGAGAACGGACTCGATGCCGCTCAGCGTGGCATCGAGCTGCTTGATCTCCTCGGACAGGTCGACGGCCATGGTGTTCACCTTACCGGCGCCACCCGGCGACCACGGGCAGGACTGATCTTGGCCGGGTCCAGGCGGAGCACGGTGGTCGGGTCGGGGGTCCCCCGGCCCGGGACCGGCCGGCACGCCGCGAGATCGTCCGCCCACGAACCAACCGACCGCCGTATACGGCGGTCGGAGGCATCCTGCACCGCCCACGCCTGTCGCGCCGACACCGGGCGGCGGTCGTGAAAAGCCATACCGATGAAACATTCAATGGCATCACGACATCAGCCTGAAACGCGGGATGCAGACTCGTGAATATCCGGCCAACCGACACCCGCACCGCGGACAATCCGGACGGTAGCCACACCGCTTACCTGAGCGGGCCACCGACGGGATGCCGGTCGGCCCCAATCCACGGAGAGATCTGTCCCACATCGCCGAGCGCACACGAACCCGCGCGTTTGTGACCGCCGAACGATATCTTTGATCGTGGCGCTTCGCCGCCGAATTCGATGGACACATGGTTCCGCGGGGCAGCGTGGTCCCGTCGGCCATCGATCGGCCACCGGGCCGCCACCAGGCCATGGCCGGGAGACCAACGGACACGGACACACGATTAATACCGGCCGGAGTGGGTTGAACAGTCAGTGCCGGGCCGCTTGTCAGGAAAAGCGAGGGAGGCCGCCATGGGGACCCAGCTCTGTCATCCGACCGACCGAGGCTCGCACTTAGACCTGGCGAGTCACCGTCCCGTCGCGCTCCGCCGACAGGCAGACGGCGCAGCGATCACCCCCACCCGAGCACGAAGGGTGCCATCGTGTCCGAAGTCTCGAACCGGCGGTCCGTGCTGGTCGCCACCGGCCTCGCGGCGGTGGGCTCAATGAGCCTGGGCGGCGACGCCTCCGGATTGCACGACGCCTGCGCCGCCGCGTTGAACGCCGCGGTGGACGCCTACGAGACCACCGATCTCAGCGCGACGGCCGCAGCCCTGGTCCCCCTCGAACGCACCAGCAGGACGGTGCCCGGCGAGCACCGGCTACGCGGGCGGGCCGCCCTGGACTGGATGCGCCTGCACGCCGCCGTGACGACCGCCGCCGCGGCCGTGGCATACGACCGTGGCCAGCACACCGACGCCGCCGCCCGGGCGGACCGGGCCGCCACCCTCGCCCGCGCCGCCGGCGACGGGCCACTCGCCGCGCGGGCGCTGGCGCTGCGCGCACGGATGGTCCGCCCGCACAGCCCCGCGGTCGCCCTGCAGATCGCCGGGGTGGCCGCGCGGATCGCCGGGATCAGCCCCACCCGCGCGCTCATCGCCGGCAAGGTCGTCACGAGTGCGTGCGCGGCCACCGGCGACACCCCCGGGGTGCGCGACGCGGTCGCCCGCGCCTGGCAGACGATGGAACGCCTCGGCGACGACGACTTCGGCTCCCCCGGCTTCGCCCTGGAGACCTACTCCCCGGCGGACCTCGCACTGGCCTGTGCCGAGGCGCTGACCACCGTCGGCGCCGCGGACGAGGCCACGCCGCACCTGGAGCGGGCCGAGACGCTCATCGCCGGATCCGGCCGGACCGGCATGGTGGTCTCGGTACGGATGGCGCAGGCCCGCGCCGCCCTCGCCCGGGAGATCCCCGACCGGGAGGAGGCGGCCTCCTACGCCGGCCAGGCGGTCGCCCTGTCCGCCGCACGGCCCGCGCAGTGGCTGGCCCGGCTCGTGCGCGACGTGTCGGACCTGGCCGATCTGCGCACCGGGCAGGGCCTGGACGATCTCGTCGACGCCACCACGCCCTGGCTGCACGAGAGCTGGGAGGCCGAGTCGGGCCCGCAACGGCCGGCGGCGCGCTTCGGCGTCCCCGGTCCGATCGGCGTCATGGTGCAGCGGGCTGGCGGACCACCGACTGTGCCTGTGCCCCGGCTCGCACTGTGACCGGCCCGACCCCGAGGTAGCCCACGACCGGCAGGTTGACCGTGCGTGACCCCTCCACCTCCACCGTCGTCGCGTCGACGAGGCTGGAGGTGAGGGTCGTGCGACCGCTCGGGTCGGCCTGCTGCTGGTACTGCTCGACGGTCGCGTTGATGTCCGCCAGCGGGAGCTCCTCGAAGGCGGCCGTCGCCGTGTAGATCGCGTTCTCGTCGATGCGCTGTGCGGCCGCGAGCGCCGCGCCGTCCGCGGCCGAGGCGACCGAGCGGCGGGCCAGGTAGACGGCGGACACGTCGGTCACGACGACGACGAGCATCGCGGCGACCATCAGATAGCCGAGCGTAAGGATCAGAATCGTCCCGCCGTCGGCGCCGTCGGCGCCGTCGGCCGCGGCCCGACCGCCGGTCGCCGGGTTCCGCCGCAGGTCACCAGGCATGCACTTCTCCCCGTCCGGGATCGCCGGGCACCCCACACCGGCGTCCTTCGCCGATCCGCCGCCCGGCGTCCTCGCATTATAGGAGAATGCGCCACGTACGGATCATGCGGTGCACATACTCCCTCGGGGGACGAAGGATCATGGCTGAAGGGTCGCCCGGGACGCTCGTCGCAGAGCGTTTCCGGCTGGTCGAGATACTCGGCCGCGGCGGATTCGGGACCGTGTGGCGGGCATTCGATGAAAGGCTGCGGGCCGACGTCACGTTGAAGGAAATTCGATGCCCGGCCGATCTGTCCGAGGCCGAACGGGACGAGATCGAGGCCCGCCTGGACCGAGAATGCCAGATCTCCGCCGCGCTGCGGAAATGCCCACATGTGGTCACGACCCTCGATGTCGTCCGGGATGTAGATGACGATCCCTGGATTGTCATGGACTATTACCCGTCCCGGACGTTGCGGGCGGTGCTCGACCGGGAGGGGCGGCTGGCGCTGACCGAGACCGCCGCGATCGGAACGTGTGTGCTGGAGGCCCTGCAGGCCACGCACGCGGCGGACGTCGTGCACCGCGACGTCACCCCCGCGAACATCCTGCTGGGCACGGACGGCTCGGCCCGGCTGACCGATTTCGGGGCGGCGGTGCGCAGGACCGATCAACGGGTCACCGCCGGAGTTCTCGGCGTGCCCGGATTCGTCGCGCCGGAGGTGCTGGCCGGACACGCCGCACGGCCCGGCGCCGACGTGTTCGCGCTCGGGGTCACGCTGTTCACCGCCGTCGAGGGCCAGCCGCCCTTCGACCCCGCGACCTGGCCCGAGGCCTCGTCGGAGCATCCCGGGCGCGCGGCAACGACCACGCTGTCCGGCCCGCTCGGCCCGCTGTTCGACCAGATGCTCGCGCCCGACCCGGCCGCGCGGCCCACCGTCGACCAGGCCCTCGCCGCGATCTGGGAGTTCCTCGACGACGCCGCCGCCCCGGCCGCGCGGGGAGACCTCGACGCCGCGGAACATCTCGCGGATCTCGACGAGATGGCTGATCTCGACGGGATGGCTGATCTCGGCGGGATGGGGGTCCCGGACGTGACGGCCGAGCAGCGGCTGCACGAGGCGACGCCGCCGGATGAGGGTGCGACGGTCTTTCCCGAGCGGCGGATCTCACGGGCCGTTCTGCTCGCCGCGGGCCTGGTCCTGCTTTTCGTCTCCGGAATCGTGCCGGCCGGTCTCGGCGGCGATTTCAACCTCTGGGATCCCTGGCATCTGCTCTCGGCCGCCGTGCCGGTCATCGCGGCCTTTGCGTTGTTCTGGCGGGCCGCGCAGCCCACGGGACATCTCACGATCGATGCCGATCGGATCTCGCTGGAACGCGGGTGGTATCACTTCACCGTTCACTGGAGCCGGATAGACACGGCCCGGGTGGTAGCCGGAAAACTCGCCGTCACCCTGATGGAGGGCGACATACCGCTACAGACTTCCCAGTACGAACGAATCTGGCCGCTGCCGCGGTACAACGCCCGCACCGGCGTGCTCACCGTCTGCCGGCTCTCCCGCTTCCGGGACGCCACCCCCGCGGCCGTCTCCGCGGCCCTCGACGCCACCGCCTGGCCCCACGTCTGACAATCATCTCCAGTGCAACCGCTCGTCAGTCTGGGGGACGAATCGGGCGCCGAACCCACCAGAAGGAACAGGTAGGCGCTCTCCCCTGCATCCGCCGCCGACGCACGAACCATCGCCCACGTCGCGACCCGTCTCAACCACACCGTCAGACATCACGGAATGTGACAGCAGGACGGGAAGGGGCTCCTACGGGGCTGCGCCACCTGCGTGGCGCGGTTCCGCGGGACACCATGATCGCTGATGCTGGGGCCGGAGCACGCCTGCCCGCGGGCAGGTGCTGTGTAGCGTCGCGATGGTCGGATATGCGGCCAGATGGTCGCCAGACGGGAAGGGCTGGGCTGGGTGACGCAGTCGGGGATTTTCGGGCTCGGTACGCCGGAGCACTGCTATCTGGAGTTCGACCTCCGGGACGGCGCGTCCGCCGATGAACTGGTGAAGGCGGTCGCGGCCCTGACCGGGCCGTTGTCGACCGGTGGCGGCGTCAACCTCGTGGTCGGCTTCCGGCCGGAGCTGTGGGCTGGCGTCGAGCCCGACGGCATGCCGCCCGGCCCGCGGAGCTTCACCGAGCCGATCGTGGGCGTCGACGGTTTCACGATGCCCGCGACCCAGCATGACGCCTGGCTCTGGATCGCCGGCGGTAACCGCACGGCGGTCTTCAACAACGCACGGGACGTCGTCGACGCGCTGGCCGAGATCGCGACTGTCGCCACCGAGGTCACCGGCTGGCTGTACCAGTACGACCGGGACCTGACCGGGTTCATCGACGGCACGGAGAACCCGTCGCTGCTCGAGGCGCCCGCCGTCGCCGTGGTCGCCGACGGGGCGGGGGCCGGCAGCAGCGTCGTCCTCGTCCAACAGTGGCGTCACGACTCCGCCAGCTTCGAGTCGCTCACCGTCGAGCAGCAGGAACGGGTGATCGGCCGTACCAAGGTGGACAGCGTCGAGCTCGACGAGGGGGTCATGCCGGCCACCTCACACGTCTCCCGAACGGTCGTCGAGGAGGACGGCGAGGAGCTCAAGATCTTCCGCCGGAACACCGCCTTCGGCACGGTCACCGAGCACGGAACCATGTTCGTCGGGTTCAGCAGCGAGCAGCGGCGCCTCGAGATCATGCTGCGGCGGATGGCCGGCGACGACGACGGCGTGCGTGACGCCCTCACCCACTACACGACCCCGGTGACCGGCGCCTACTACCTGATCCCGTCGGTGCCGGCCCTGTCGGCGTTCGCACCCGACGAAGACGACTGAGGACGGCTGCTGGGACGGCTGAGGACGGCCGACTCAGGCGGGTTCCGGCTATCCCGGTCTGGCGGATGCGGAGATCAGGAACAGTCCGACGGCGCGGGTGGTGCGGTCGTCCACAGCGCCGAGATCGGAGCGGCGCGCATGCATGGCCCGAAGGACAGGACCTCGGCGCCGGCGTAGAGGACATAGCCCGCGTGGAAACGGTCGCCGGTCTGGGACGCGAGTCGGTGCAGGCCGCGAAAGTCCTCGGCGCGCACCGTCTCCGCGGCTTTCACCTCGATCCCGACGATCTCGCCGGAGGCCCGCTCCAGGACGGCGTCGACCTCGTTGCGATCGCGGTCACGATAGTGGAACAGCGATACCGGTTCCTCTGACCAGCTGAGCTGGCGGGCGAGCTCGCCAAGCACGAAAGTTCTCGACAAGCGGGCCGACGGGTGCGCTCGGATGCATCGCGCGCCGCACCGTAGCAGGCCCTCGTGATGAAGAAAGCCGGTGGGGTCCGCCGCCGCGGCGGCCCGCACGGGCTCCTCGTCCAGGTAGTAGGACTTCGCATCGCCGCGTGGGTCCACCGTGAGCTGGGCGAGGGTACTCTTACCGACCTGGCGGGCGCCGTTGAGGACGACGACCCGGGTGTCCGCTAGCGCGGCGGACACCCGCGCGGCGGCGTGCCGACCGAAGAGCTCCAGGCTCACCTGGCGCGGCTCCACGAGCACTCCCACCCGGCCTAGATCGAGACCCTTCAGATTTGATCATCATAGCAGCATTGGTGCAGCTCCCAGCACACTTCTTCATGATCGCGTGATGCATCTGCCGCCGTGGTCATGACGCATCTGCCGTCATGATCGTGGCGCATCTGCCGCGGTCGGTCAGGGCGCGGCGAGACCGTCGACAAGGACCGCGACGCCGTCGAGTAGTCGGGCGAGCCCGAAGTCGAACTCGCCGTCCATGTCGTCGTCATCGTCAAGCGAGCCGGACTCGATCGCGCGCTGCAACGACGGGAACACGGCTGGATCGATGAGCCGCAAGAGCAGCGCGCCGTAGCCCGGCATCATCTTCTCCCCGCCGGACGCCGCCTTGAGGTCGGTGGACAGCGTCGCCTCGTTGCGCACGAACCCGCTCAGCAGCAGCACCGAGGACAGTTTCTGCTGCTCGGTGAGCGGGGTGTGGGCCAGGCAGCGCAGGCCGTCATCCATCCAGGCGACCATGTTCGGGCCGAGCGGCGGCGTGCTGATCGGGATGCGCAGGGCCCACGGATGGCGCTGATACGCCGCCCGCGCGCCCCGCGCCCAGCGGCTCAGGCCCGCCCGCCAGCCGTCGTCTGGCTCGCACGGGCCAGGCGGGCTGCCCATCGCGGCGTCCACCATCAGCAGCAGCAGCTCGTCCTTGGCGGCGACGTACCGGTAGAGCGACATCGTCGCGGCGCCGAGCTCGGCGGCGACCCGGCTCATCGATACCGCGCCGATGCCGTCGGCCTGCGCGACGCCGACCGCGGCGGACACGATGCGCTCCAGGCTGAGCCCACGGCGGGGACCGCGGCTCGGCCGCTCCCGAATCCCCCAGAGCATCTCGACGGCAGGCGGCAGCGCGAAGGCCGCTGGCACCTGCGGCCCGCTACCGGCGGGCGCCGTGGGCGCAGCTGCGGGGGCCGGGGGCACGCCGGCCGGACCGCTCCCCGATCCGGGGCTCCTGGCCATCGTCGCCTCCGGGACCGCGTCAGAGATCCGACAGCCGTCCTTCGCCGCCGTTGACGCCATCCTAGATCTGCGTACCATCTACGCAGTAGAGCGTATGGCGTACGCAGTTTCGATTCACGGCGAGGAGCTCCCTCACGATGACCACTGACCTGGCGATCGAGGCCGTCGGGCTGGCCAAGTCCTACGGCTCGACCTCCGTGCTCGACCACGTCGACCTGCGGGTGCCCCGCGGCGGCGTGTTCGCGCTGCTCGGCCCGAACGGCGCGGGCAAGACGACGACCGTGCGGATTCTGGCCACCCTGACGCGCGCCGACGCGGGCCACGTCCGGGTCGCCGGCCACGACGTCGGCACGCAGCGCCGCGAGGTCCGGCGGCGGATCAGCCTGACCGGCCAGTACGCGGCCCTCGACGAGGCACAGACTGGCGAGGAGAACCTGCGGATGATGGGCCGGCTGCTGCACCTGGCGCCGCAGCTGGCCCGTCGCCGCGCCGCGGAGCTGCTCGAACGGTTCGACCTGACCGCGGCCGGGCGACGCCGGGTCGAGACCTACTCCGGCGGGATGCGCCGCCGGCTCGACCTGGCGGCGAGCCTCGTCGGCGAGCCGGAGATCATCTTTCTGGACGAGCCCACAACCGGGCTGGACCCGCGCAGCCGGGCGGCGATGTGGGAGATCGTCACCGGGCTCGCCACCACCGGCGTCACCGTCTTCCTCACCACCCAGTACCTGGACGAGGCCGACCGGCTGGCCGACCACATCGCGGTCGTCGACGGCGGACGGGTGGTCGCCGAGGGAACCACGGCGCAGCTCAAGGAGCAGGTCGGCGGGCGTCGCCTCGACGTGGAACTGGCAGCCGCAGCCGGGCCCGAGGCGTTCGCGACGCTCGTGCGCCAGCTCGGCCCGCGCGCCGTCACCGCCGACCCCGCCCGGCGCACCGTCGGCATCGCCACCGACGGCACGGCGGCCCATGTGCGCGCCCTGCTCGACGAGATCGACGCCGGCCGCGACCGCGTCGCCCACTTCGACGTGCACACCACCACCCTGGACGACGTCTTCCTCGCCCTCACCGCCCGCCCGGCGCCCGCCGAGGTCCGCCCGATCGCCACCGAGAACCCGAGCGCCACCGAGAAGAGGAGCGAACATGTCTGAGCTGGCCCTGGCCGAAGCGACCCGCCGTCCTGCACCCCGGCCGGCGATCGTCGACGCCGCCGCCGACGTGACGACGATGATCGGCCGCAGCCTGCGGCTGTCCCTACGCAGCGTCGACGGGATGATCACTGCTCTGGCGCTCCCGATCATGCTGATGCTGATGTTCGTGTATCTGTTCGGCGGGGCGCTGCGGACCGGGATCGCCTACGTGGACTACGTGGTGCCCGGCGTGCTGCTGGTCTGCGCCGGCTTCGGGGCGGCGACCACCGCCGTCACCGTGTCCAGCGACCTGACCACCGGGGTGATCGACCGGTTCCGGTCGATGGACGTCTCCGGCGCCGCGCTGATCACGGGGCACGTGGTGGCGAGCGTGGCACGCAACCTCGTCTCCACCGCGCTGGTGGTCGCCGTGGCCCTCGCGATCGGCTTCCGGCCGTCGGCGGGCGTCGGCGGCTGGCTGGCGGCCGTGGGCGTGCTGGCGCTGTTCGTGCTGGCGCTGTCCTGGCTGTCGGCGACGATCGGGATCATCGCCGGTTCGCCGGAGGCGGCGAACGGGTTCACCTTCTTCGTCAGCTTCCTGGCCTACCCGAGTAGCGCGTTCGTCCCGATCGACACGATGCCGTCGTGGCTGCGGGGTTTCGCCCGCGATCAGCCGGTGAACACCGTGGTGGAGACGACCCGCGCCACCCTCACCGGCGGGCCAGTCGGTTCCGTCGCCTGGCACGCGGTGCTGTGGAGCCTGGGCATCATCGCGGCGTCGGTCGCGGCCTCGGGGATGCTGTTCAATCGCCGGGGCTAGCCGCGCAGCGCCCGGTAGGTTTCGACGGCGGCCGGGTGCAGTGGCAGGGGTTCGGTGTTGATGAGGTTGCCGACGTCGAGGTACTGGGTGCCGCGGGCCTGTTTCGGCACGAGCTGCCCGGCGTGCTCGACCAGGACCCGGACGGTGTTGCGGACCACCCGATCCGGGCAGTCCGCCCCGGCGATCAGCAGGTTCGGGACACCGACCGTACGCACGGCACCCGCCGCCCGGTAGGTGCCGGCGGGCAGGGCCACCTCGTTGTAGTACCGGCCGTAGCGGCGGCGCAGCTCGGGGACGTAGGCGCCGAGCTCCAGCAGCCGGATGCCCCACTGGCGGTCCGCCTGGGCCAGCACCTCCGTCGGGACCCCGCCCGACCAGAGCATGGCGTCGATCATGTTGTCGCGCAGTGCGCCCACCGCGTCCTTGAGGGACAGATGGCGGGCCTGGCCGAGCGTCACCCCCGCGGTGGCGAACAGGCGCTCGCCGAACAGCGCGGCGCCGGAACCGTTCGCGCCCAGCGACACGGCCCGGCCGACCAGATCCGGCAGGCTCCGCACCGGGCTGTCCGCCCGCACGACGAGCTGCATGTAGTTCTCGTAGACCCGGCCGAGCGCGTAGAGCCGCACGGGCTGGCCGAAGGTGGGCGAGCCCCTCTGCGCCGCATCGAGGGCGTCGGCGAGAGCGAGCCCGAGGTCCGCCGTGCCGGCCGAAACGCTGCGGATGTTCTGCACGCTGCCGAGTGTGGGGACCACCTGGGCATGCAGCAGCGGTCGGAGCAGGTTCGCGAACTCGATGTAGAAGCCGTCGGGCTCCCCGGCCGCGATCGAGACCGTGGGATCGTCCTGCGAGCAGCCACCGGCGGCGGCGACGGTGACGGCCGTGGCCCCGACCGCCAGGGCACCGAGCAGCGCGGCGCGGCGGGAGGCAGTCACTGGGAGGCTCCGCGGATCGGGGCCCGCGCCGGATCATCGCGGCGCCGGGCCAGACGCCGCCGATATCCAGGCAGCATGATCGTCGGCGTCGTGTCGGTCCGGCCCGGTCGTGTCAGGCCGGGGAGCCCCGAGCCGCGCCCACCGTCGGCCGGCGTGCCCGCCGGCATGGTGTTCCCCGCCGGCGGGGTGGGCCGTTCCCCGGCGGGCAGTTCGGCGGAGACGGACAGCCCGTGCGGCGTCACCGTCTCCAGGATGAGCCGCCCGCCGTTGTTCGTCACCAGCCGCTCGGCGATCGCCAGGCCCAGCCCGGACCCGGAGAGATCATGGTTGCCGCGGTGGAACCGTTCGGTCAGGCGCGGCAGCTCGCCGGGCGGCACGCCGACGCCGTCATCGGTCACGGTCACCCGGCCTCGGCCCGAGGGCCAGCGGGCGGTCACCGTCACGGTCACCGTGCTGCCCGGGGCGTACTTGATGGCGTTGTCGATCAGCACGTCGACGATCTGCTCCAGGTCCGTGTCGGCGCATAGCAGTGGGATGGGTTCCGCCGGGACGCGATCGACCAACGTCACGTCGCGGGCGGTGGCGGCGGGCAGCCAGAAGTCGATCCGCTCGAGCACCGTCGCGCTCGCGTCGCAGGCCGACGGGGTCGCGGGATGGGCGGCGAGTTCGGTGGCCGCCGCGTCCGCGACGGCGAGTGCGCGCATGCCGTCGAGCAGGACCTGCAGCCGCCCGGCCTGGGCGACCATGGAGGCGTAGGTGTCACGCGCATCGTCGGGCAGCGAGCCGGCCAGCATGTCCATCCGCAGCCGCATCGCCATCAGCGGGTTGCGCAGCTGGTGGGAGGTGTCGTCGATGAGCGCCCGCTGGCGGCGCGCCGAGTCGGCGACCGCGTCCGACATCCGGTTGAACGAGGCGAGCAGCGTGCGCACCTCCGACGGCCCCTGCTGCGGCGACACGTGCGCCGCGAGCACCCCCTTGCCGACCGCCCGCAGCCCGTGTTCGAGCTGGGTGATGGGCCGCAGCACCCAGCGGACGATCAGCAGGATCACCGTCACCGACAGCGCGGCGACGGCGAGCACGCCGAGCAGGACATGCCCCCACACTCGCCCGACGTCCGCCGCGGCCCGGCCCCGGCTCGACACCAGCACCACCGCGCCGCTGACCTCGACGCCGTTGCCCACCGGGCGGGCGAACAGGACCCGCCCGGACGACCAGGGCCGGATGTCGGCCAGGCCGGCCTGGCGCTGGTTGCGCAGCGCCGCGTCGATCGCCTGCGCGACGTCCCCGCCGCCGCCGAGGTCGCCGCGCGAGACGATCGGCCGGCCCGCCGCGTCGACGACGGCCACGGCGTCGCCGTAGAGGTCGGCGTGCGCGTCGATCTCCGGTTCAAGCTGGTCGGAGCCGGTGAGCGCGAGCTCGGCGAACCGGTTGATGTCGGCGGTGCGCCGGCTGACGAACTGGTCGGTGCGCTCCGCGGAGGTGGTGTAGAGCAGCGGGACGGCGAACGCGGCGAGCGCGCCGATACCGGCCGCGATGAGCACGATCAGCAGTCGCCGGCGCACCTCAGTCGCCCAGCCGGTAGCCGAAACCGCGAATGTTGTGCAGCGGGCTCGGTCGGCCGAGCTTCTTGCGCAGCTTCGACAGGTGCACGTCGAACGTCCGCGACACCGCCACGTAGGCGTCGCCCCACACCTCGTCGAGCAGCTGCTCGCGGCTGACCGCCGCCCCCGCCTTGCGGGCGAGCACGGCCAGAATCTCGAACTCGATCCGCGTCAGCACGACCTCCTCACCGGCGACCGTCACCAGATGGGTGTCCAGGTCGATGGCGATGTCATTCACCTGCACCCGCCCAACCGGGGTGGCACTGCTGCGCTCGGTGCGGCGCAGGATGGCCTCCATTCTGGCGAGCAGCTCGTCCATCCGCACCGGTTTGATCAGGTAGTCGTCGGCGCCGAGGCGCAGGCCGCGCACGATGTCGCGCTCGTGCGTGCCCATCGCGGTCAGGACAAGGACCGGTGTGGCGGCGAGCCGGCGCAGCCGGCGCAGGACCTCCAGCCCGCTGATGTCCGGCAGCCCGAGGTCAAGAAGCAGCAGGTCAGCGTTGCGATGGCGGAGCAGCGCGTCCGCGCCCCGGGTGACCCATTCGACCGGATGGCCGCGCGCGTCCAGCACGTCCTTGATCGCGCCGCCGACGCCGTGGTCGTCCTCGACCAGCAACACACGCATTGTCAGCCCCGATCTTCAAGCCCCGATTCGTGAGGTCTCCTCCATCGATACGTGGATCAGCAACGACACCAGCAGGCAGGCCCCCCCGTAGTAGCCCGAGAACGGCTTCTGGGCGGCACGTTCGGGCCTGTTCGAGGCGTTCGGCGGCGAAGCGGGCCCGACGACAGATCGTTCGGCGATTCCGCGCCGACGACGCTGGACCCGCCCGGCATCGCCCACCCGACATCGCCCGCCGGCCTCCCGACCGCCTTGCGGGATGACGGCGGCCGGAGGTAACCGGTTGCGGGTCGGGGCCTGCCTGCGGTGTCGCCGGGACGACCGGCCGCCATGCGGCTCCTGGGGTCACGTCGACCGTGAACCTGAGGACCCGTCGGGCGCCCTCCCCGCGGTTCCCGAACAGGCCGGCGAGGTACGCACCTCGTCCGAGGCCGATTCCGAGCCGGTAACCGTCCGCGTCCCCCGTGGTCCGGACCAGTCGCC
>NZ_JAMPTM010000096.1 GCF_025403375.1 Frankia gtarii | reverse complement strand
GCCCGCCCCCATCCGCGGCGCCCCGCCTCGGCCGAGCGGCCGGCGTCATCGTCCGCGAAATCCCGTCCCCATCGTCGCAGCAGGCAGGGCCCTCGTCCCCACACGACGGCGGGACTGTGGTGGTCCCGCTCGACCGCGGCGACGCTCCGCGAAGCCGTGCTCGCCCGTGGATCGGAAACCGGGCTGGCGCGCACGCGGGCGACGGCGACCGGACCGCGCCGACAAAGTCGGTTCGTGGCCACCCAGGGTCAACGAATGATGCGAAAACGCTCGCCTACGAATGTCGGCACGCAGACGGGTCCCGCCTTATGACGGCCAGGGGCAACCGCGTTACGGTTGCCCCTGGCCAGCCACCAGGCGGTCCTCCCCCCACGGGCCCGTCGCCTCCTACCGGGCCCGTGGCCCCTCACGACGCTGGACCGGCAGTTGCACGCCACCGGGCGGCGTCGACCGGCTGAGTTCGGTCAGCTCCGCGAGCCACAGCTGGGCGAGGCGCTCGTGGTTCGGCACACTGTCGCTGGCCGCGAAGGTGATCCCGACGCGGTCTCCGAGGCCGAACAGGGCGACGGACAGGTGCTGGCGTCCGACGAGCAGCGGTCCGGTGCCGATCAGGTCGGTGACAGCGTGACCGGCGACGGACAGCGGCCCGCGGATCGTGCGGGCGTTCGTCGCCACCATGGCCAGCTCCCGGGTGCGCCCACCGAAGCTCGCCGCGTAGGAGAGCATCCGCGGGGTGGCCCGCGTCGACACGGCCGGGAAGTGGTGATGCTCCACCACGCCCATCCCGCGGGCCTTGAGCCGGCGGGTCGACGCGGAGATGCGGGCCAGGCGCCGGGCGGCGTCCGGCTCCCCGCACGGCAGCGCGACCCGCACCCCCGAGGTGTAGTTCGACAGCACGTTCTGGTCGGCGGCGACGCGGATACTGACGGGCATCAGCGCGTGGACGGGCCGGGAGTCCTCCCGCCACTCCGGCAGCGACCACGCCCGCACCGCGCCGGCGAGGGCGGCCAGGTAGACGTCGTTGACCGAGGCGCCGTGGCGGCGGGCGACGTCGCGCATCGGCCCGAGCTCGGTGGTGATCCAGGAATGCCGCGCCGGGCCGACCGGCTGCCCACCCCAGGCGTCGAGGACCCGGGTCGGCGACAGGCAGCTCAGCCCCCGGCTGACGAACCGCAGGTAGTCGCCGGCCTGCGGGCGGGGGATCGACTCGGGCAGGCCCAGGTCGGGCTCGTCCTCGCCGCCGAACAGCAGGTGCAGCGACCGGTAGAGCGCGGCGCCGTCCTGGGCGATGTGACTGGTGCGGTAGACCAGCACGCGACCCGAGGTCCCCTGCTCGCACAGCAGGTGGATCTTCCACGGCTGGCGGCTGGGTTCGACGGGGCGCCGGGCGATCCTGTCGATGGCGGCGCGGATACGCCGGTCGCCGATCGCATCGCCGCCGATCAGGCCGGCGACCTCGGCGGCGCTCGGCAGCTCGGAGGCGACGACGTGGTCGTCGACCTTCATCTCCGGGTCGCAGACCCAGTGCGTCTCGTGCACCGTGGTCCGACGGTCGCCCTGGCGGACCGTCACCGTCTCCAGTCGGTCGGTGAGCATCCGCGCCCGCGGGGTGCGCAGCCGTTCGGCGACCTGTGCCCGTAGGTCCGCCAGCTCCACCGGCCCGTCGAGGAACAGCACCGCGCCGACGTCCTGGTATTCACCGGGATTGAGCCGGTGAAAGGCCAGATAGGCGCGGTCTCCCGCGGTCAGCGGGCGGGCGAAAGCCCGGTTGTAGCCGGTCTTCGAGACCGTGTCGAGGAGGGTCATCAGGCGCGCCCCCAGCCCGTCGCCGGGCATTGGGTGCAGGCCTTGACAACGCGATCAACAATATTAGCAGATCGACGCACGGATGCGTCGTGGATACCTGTACCCATGTACCTGTTTATCCGCGGGCCGATGAGCCCATCCAGCCTTGTGTCGTACGTCTCCACACGGATGGGCGAGACGGCCGGGAAGGATCCGGCTGGACGGCATGATGGCCCCTATCAATGCAGGTGATATGCGGTCGGGTGGGCAAAATCGGCCGGGCGGTGGTGTCACCACGAATAGGCCATGGCGCTAGCACCTGCGGGGTTACCCGAATGGCCCGCGATATTCGCGAGGGGTCGGCCCGGCGCACAAATCAGAGTTCCCCGCGCAGTTCCCGCACGAAGCGTTCCAACCCGGCGACAAGAACCTCGGCCCGCGGCGTCGGCCACTGCCCCGTCACCACCGGAGCCTGCTCGCCCTGGCCGCCGCCAGAGCCTGCTCGTCCTGGCCGCCGCCAGCACCGTGCCCTTCGGGTCCGCCGCCGCACCGACCCCGGTCGCCTTCGCCCACACGTTCTGGCTGCTGATCGGCGGCATCCTGAGCGGGCGGCTGCCCGCACTCGCACTTCCCGGAAGGACCGCCGAACATCGCTGACCGCGACGGCGTGATCGGCGCCACGCGACGACGGCGACCGGGCCGGGCCTGACCTGGCCTGGTGTGGCCTGGTGTGGCCTGGTGTGACCGAACGCCGGGTGAGGCGGGAATCGGGCGGGTGCCCGGGGTCGTTACGCTGCCATTGTGAGCGAACATTTCGACGTGGTGGTTCTGGGTGCGGGTCCGGGCGGGTATGTCGCCGCGATCCGTGCCGCCCAGCTCGGTCTGACCGCGGCCGTGGTGGAGGAGCGGTACTGGGGCGGGGTCTGCCTCAACGTGGGCTGCATCCCGTCGAAGGCGCTGCTGCGCAACGCGGAGCTCGTGCACACCCTCACCCACGAGGCCAAGACCTTCGGGATCTCCATCAACGGAGAGCTCACATTCGACTACGGCGAGGCGTTCCGCCGCAGTCGCAAGGTCGCGGACGGCCGGGTCAAGGGCGTCCACTACCTGATGAAGAAGAACAACATCACCGAGTTCACCGGGCGCGGCACGTTCACCGACGACCACACCCTGTCCGTCGCCGGCGCTGACGGTTCGACCAGCACGGTGACGTTCGACCACTGCATCATCGCCGCCGGTGCCACGCCGCGGCTGCTGCCGGGCACGTCGCTGTCCGAGCGGGTCGTCACCTACGAGCAGCAGATCCTCAGCCCCGAGCTGCCGCGCAGCATCGTCATCGCGGGCGCCGGGGCGATCGGCGTCGAGTTCGGCTACGTGCTGAGCAACTACGGCGTCGACGTCACCATCGTCGAGTTCCTCGACCGGGTGGTGCCGCTGGAGGACGCCGAGGTCTCCGCCGAGCTCGCCAAGCACTACAAGAAGGCCGGGATCACCATCCTGACCTCGACCCGGGTCGACTCGATCGACGACTCCGGCGACACGGTGAAGGTGACCGTGACCGGCAAGGACGGCGTGTCGAAGGTGCTGACGGCCGACAAGGTGCTCCAGGCGATCGGCTTCGGGCCGAACGTCACCGGCTACGGGCTGGAGAACACCGGCGTGGCGCTGACCGAACGCGGCGCCATCGACGTCGACGGCTACTGCCGCACCAACGTTCCGCACATCTTCGCCATCGGCGACGTGACGGCCAAGCTCATGCTCGCCCACGCCGCCGAGGCGATGGGCATCATCGCCGCGGAGACGATCGGCGACGCCGAGACCTACCCGCTGGACTACGTGATGATCCCGCGGGCGACGTACTGCCAGCCGCAGGTCGCCAGCTTCGGCTACACCGAGGCGCAGGCCCGGGACGCCGGCTACGACGTGCAGGTCGCGAAGTTCCCGTTCTCGGCGAACGGCAAGGCGCACGGCCTCGGTGAGACCGCCGGCTTCGTGAAGATCCTCAGCGACGCCAAGTACGGCGAGCTGCTCGGCGCGCACCTGATCGGCCCGGACGTCACCGAGCTGCTGCCCGAACTCACCCTCGCGCAGCGCTGGGACCTCACCGTCGCCGAGCTCGCCCGCAACGTCCACGCCCACCCCACCCTCGGCGAATCGGTCAAGGAGGCCCTCCACGGCCTCGCCGGCCACATGATCAACTTCTGACCCGGCCGGCCTCAGCGCAGCTGTGGCGGCGGCTCGGCGGATGCGCCGAGCCGCCGCGTCCCGATCACCTTGAGCAGTTGCAGCGCCCGATGCGTGGGAGTCCCGGGTGCAGCGCTGTAGAGGATGACCCACTGGTCGCGCTCGGGATCGTGCAGCGCGTCGCAGTCGAGATCGAGCCAGCCGACGTCGGGATGGTTCAGCCGCTTGTGCGTCGAGCGCCGGACCCGCACCTCGTGGTCGTTCCACAGCCGGGCGAAGTCCTCGCTGGCGGCGAGGAGTCGACGCACCAGATCGCGGATGCCCGCGTCGTGGGGGTAGCGTGCGGCGGCGGCGCGCAGGTCCGCGACGGACTCGCGGGCGAACTGCTCCGCGCTGGTCGGGTCGTGACGCTGCCGGGCACCCGGACGAGTGAAGAACCGCCAGATCACGTTGCGGTCGGCCGGCACCACCGCCGAGAGGTCGCCGAGCAGCGCGGCTGCCATCGGATTCCAGGCGAGGACGTCGTACTTGGCGTCGCAGACCAGCGCGGGCGCACCGTCGTAGCGGTCCAGCAGGTGCAGGACCCCCGGGCGCACCTGCCGCGACGGTGCCGACGACCTCGGGGTGGACTCGCCGGCAAGGTGGTGCAGGTAGGCGCATTCGTCGTCGGACAGCCGCAACGCCCGGCCGAGGGCGCCGAGTATCTGCCGGGACGGCCGCGGCCCGCGTCCCTGCTCGAGGCGGATGTAGTACTCGACGGACATCCCGGCGAGCTGGGCGACCTCCTGCCGGCGCAGCCCGGGCGTGCGGCGACGGTAGCCGGCTTCCAGGCCGACGTCGACCGGCTGTAGGCGGGCTCGGCGATGGCGCAGGAACGCGGCCAGCTCCCCGCGGTCCACCTTCTCCATGACCATCAGCCTGGCCTACCGCCGGTATCGGCACCATGGGATGGCCGATACCACCCCTGGCGAGGCTCTCCCGCCGCTCCGCTCCCAGCGTCACGGTGCAGACATGACCTCAACCACGACCAGCACCACGACCAGCACCACGACCACGAAGGTCGTTCTCATCACCGGTGCGAACAAGGGCATCGGCCTCGCCGCGGCGACATCATTCGCCCGCGAGGGGCACACCGTGTTGCTGGGCGCCCGCAATCCGAGCCTCGGCGGACCGGCCGCCGCAGCTCTCGCCCAGCACGGACTGGACGTCACCTTCGTCCACCTCGACGTCACCGACGAGACGACGATCGCGCAGGCCGCGGCGTTCATCGACGCGGAGCACGGTCTCCTGGACGTGCTGGTGAACAACGCGGGTATCACCCGTGACCGCCGGCGTCCGCCCTCGGAGCTTCCCGTCACCGCGTTGCGGGAGATCTACGAGACGAACGTCTTCGGCGTCGTCGCCGTCACCAACGCCATGATCCCGCTGCTGCGCAGGTCCCCCGGCGGGTTCGTCGGCAACGTCTCCAGCGGACTCGGCACGATGGCGTTCCTCGCCGACCCCGACCCGGCGTTGGGAGGCTACGCCGAGCTGCTCGGCTACAACTCCTCCAAGGCCGCCCTCAACGCGATCACCCTCGTCTACGCGCGGCATCTGCGCGCCGACGGCATCACTGTCAACGCCCTGTCACCCGGCTTCTGCGCCACCGACCTCAACGGCCACACCGGCCACGACACCGCCGACGAGGGCGGCGCTCGCATCGCGGCGCAGGTGCTCACCCGCCACGAGGACGGCTCAGGGATGTTCCTGAGCGAGAACGGCGACACCTACCCTTGGTGACCGCTGCCCCTGGCGATCGCGGAGGACTGCTCGTCGTCAGGCGGGGGGCTCTGTCGCCGCCATGCCTGCGCGGCGTGCCGCGTCAGCACGCCGGTCGCGAGGGCGCGCAGTTGCTCGACCTCGGCGGCGGGCAACCCGGCGAACAGCTCGGGCTCCGCCTCGTCGAGCAGTGTCTCGGCCTGGCGCAGCAGGCGCTGGCCGGCCTGGGTGATGGTGAGGATCTGGCGGCGCCGGTCGCGCGAGTCGCGGTCGCGGCGGATGAGCTCGGCCGCCTGCAACCGGTCGAGGAAGGACACCAGGTCCCCGCTGTCGAGGTCGAGACGGGCGGCGACGTCGCGCTGGATGGCCGGGCCGAACTCGTCCAGGCAGCACAGGATCGCGTGCTGGTGCTGGTTGAGGCCGAGGGTTGCCAGCCGCTCGGCACAGTGCGTCCGGGAGAGGGCGGCGAGGCGGGCGAGCACGAAGCTCGTGCGGTGACGCAGCGCGGCGGGCAGCAGAGCGTCGGACACCGTCATGATCCCCATCCTATCCGTCGGTCGCTGGCACCCCTATTGATTGGCAGTGCCAGCGATTGGTATAACCAGCGACATGCCTTTCCAGGGAGATCCCAGCGGTCGGCTACTGCTACCGGTGGTGCTCGCCGCCTACGTCCTGTACGGCTTCGACGCCAACGTGGTGAACGTCGCCATCCCCGACCTGCAACGCCGACTCGGCGCCGGACCCGCGGCGCTCGAACTCGTCGTCGGCGGCTACGTGTTCACCTACGCGGCGGGGGTCGTCACCGGCGGGCGGCTCGGCGACCTGTTCGGCCACCGCCGCCTGTTCCTCGCCGGGGTGACCGGCTTCGCCGCGGCCTCGCTGCTGTGCGGGCTCGCGCAGGGACCCGTCGGGCTGGTGGCGGCCCGGATGGCGCAGGGCCTGACCGCGGCGGCGATGGTCCCCCAGATTCTGGCCCTGGTGACCTCGTCGTTCACCGACGCCGAGCGCTCCCGCGCGTTGGCCTGGTACGGGGTGGCCGGCGCGGTCAGCGGGGTCGGCGGGCAGGTACTCGGCGGGCTGCTGCTCGATGCCGACGTGTTCGGACTGGGTTGGCGGGCCGTCTTCCTCGCCACCGCGGCGGTCGGCGTCGCCGTCGTCGCGATGGCGGCGCGGGTGCTGCCCCGCGCCGAGCGGCGGACCGCCGCCGGGCTGGAGCTGGATGTCCCCGGGGCGGCCTGGATCTCCGGCGGGCTCGGGCTTGCGCTGCTGCCGCTGGTGATCGGGCGCGACACCGGCTGGCCGCTGTGGGGCTGGCTGCTGCTGGCCGCCGCCGTCCCCACGCTGGCGGCCGCGGTGCACTGGGAACGGTCGGTGGCGCGCGGCGGCGGACAGCCCCTGGTCGATCCCGCCCTGTTCCGCGGCCCGACGTTCGCCACCGGTCTCGCGGTGAACGCCGCGTTCATGGCGTCGTTCAGCAGCTGCCTGTTTGTGCTGAGTCTGCTGTTGCAGGCGGGACTCGGGCTCGGTCCGCTGGCGGCCGGGCTGGCGTTCGCGCCGATGGGCCTGCTGGCGATCGGCAGCTCGTTTCTGGGGCGCCGCCTGGTCGCCCGCCTCGGCCCGGCGGTGCTGCTGGCGGGCTGCGCCGTGACCGCGCTGAGCTTCCTGATCCTGGCGGTGGCCCTGCACACCCATCCCGCCGGCTTGTCCCCCGCCTGGCTCGTCGTTGGAACAGCCGGGATCGGGGCCGGCAACGGGCTGATCCTGCCCTCCCTCGTCGGCACGCCGTTGGCCGACGTCCCCCGCGAGCGGTCCGGCGTCGCCGCCGGGGTCCTGACCACCACCCAGCAGTTCGCCAGCGTCACCGGCGTCGCCGTTCTCGGCGCGGTGTTCTTCGCCCGGCTGGGCACCCATCCCGACCGTGGCGCGCACATCCGCGCCGCCGAGTCCGCGTTCTGGCTCGACCTTGCCCTGGTCGTGGTGATGACCGCCCTGGTGGCTCGCCTCGCCTGGCTCGATCCCGCCCGCCGCCGCGGCCGGTCGACGGCTGCTCCCTCGGCGCGTGTCGAGGTGTGATCAAAGAGCCCTCCTTGATCACGACTGTGGAGGCGCCCTAGCGGGCCCCGGCGGCGGCCGGCTGGCGCGGGCGGAAGACGACGCTGGGAGCGTCCGCGCCGGATCGGACGTGGAAGGCCGCGCGGACGGGCTGGCCGATCCTCGCCTCCCCCGGCGCGACGCCGTCGAGCCGGCCGGGCAGCCGGACTCCCTCGTCCAGGGTCACCAGCGCGAGGACGTACGGCGGGCGGCCGGCGAACGCGGGCATGCTGGGATGGCGGATGACGAGGTAGCTGTCGACGACGCCGAGGCCGTCCGCCGGTTCGAAGGCGGTCGGTCCCGCGCAGTGCCGGCAGCGTTCCAGCCGCGGTGGCAGCCAGCTGTGGCAGTCCAGGCACCGGGACAGCACGAACCGCTCCTCCCGCAGCGCCGCCCACAAGGGCCCGGCGCCGTCGTCGTCGTCCGCCGGCGTGGCACTGTTCCGCGGAACACCATGATCGCTGTCGCTGTCGCTGTCGCTGTCGCTGGGGTCCGGGCCCGTCGGCGGCCCGGCCGGCGCCGCTGGCCGCGGCAGAGCCACGGTCGGCGCCTGGTCGCCGAGGTCCGGCTCGGCAGTCGGTGAGTCCCCGCCCGGCGGGGCGGCCGTCGGCGCGTTCCCGGCCGGATCCTGCCGGGTGGCGGGGAGCGTGGGTGGCGGCGCGGTCGCGGAACTGGTCGAGGGAATCACCCTGACCGACGGGATCCTGGTGGACGGGGGGCTGGCGGGCGCAGCGTCGGCCGCCGTCGACGGGTCGGCCTCGCGAGAGGCCGGGCGAAGGACGCGCACGTGGGGTTGACCGCTGATCATCTACTCCGCACCGCCGTTCTCACCGACTCATCTCCAAACTCCGCCGACGCACCGCTGTCGAGCACCGCCCCGGCGGTGACAGGCACCGCCTCGGCGTCGCCGACCCCGCCGACGGCGTGGCGCACGACGCCGCCTACCCACCATGGTGGTTCATTTGAGGGAGGTACGCCTCAGACACGGACTCCCCGCACGAATCGGTCGCCGGCCGGACGCAGTCCCGCGGGAGGCGGCACCGGCGCCGGCGCCGGGATGACCAGGCGACGTCGGGCGCAGGCCCGGTCCTTCAGGGAGGTGAGGATGTCAACAGGTGGACGTGGAGCGCAGGACCAACAGGAAGCCATCGAGGTGCCGCATGACCGACACGGTGGGAGACCCCGGCCGTCAGCTTCGGGCCGGGGCGGAGGTCAGGGTCGCGATCGTGAGCCCCGGTGCGATGGGCTCGGCGCTGGGGCGCGGCTACGTCGAGGGCGGCGCCCGGGTGCTGGCCTGCGTGGTGGGCCGCTCGCAGCGGACCCGCGCGCTCGCGCACGGCCTGGAGCTCGTCGACTCGCTTGACGACGCCGTCGGCGCCGCCGACATCGTCCTGTCCGTGGTCCCACCGGGCGAGGCCGTCGCGGTGGCCGTCGCGGTGGCCGGCGCCATCGGCCGCTCGGCCGCCGCGACGGGGGCGACCCCGCTGGTCGCCGACCTCAACGCGATCGCCCCTGCCACGGTCGACCGGGTCACGGCGGCTCTGGCCGGCCTGGACTTCGTCGACGGGTCGATCTCCGGCCCGCCGCCGGACCGGGCGTCCGGGCGCGGGCGCACCCGGCTGTACCTGAGTGGGCCGCGGGCCGGGGAGATCGCCGCGCTGGCCCATCCTCGGCTCGAACCGCGCGTCCTGCCAGGTCCGGCGGGCGCCGCAAGCGCGTTGAAGATGAGCACGGCGAGCCTCTACAAGGGGCTCGCCGCCCTGTTCCTCCAGGCGTCCGCGTCAGCCCAGCAGGCCGGGGTGCTGGACGCCATGCTCGACGATCTGGCACCGACGTTTCCCGACCAGGTCGGCGAGCTGGGATCGTGGCTCGCGCTGTCGGCGAGCAAGGCGCACCGCTACGTCGCCGAGATGCGTGAGATCGCCGCGACCCAGGCCGCGGCGGGCCTGCCACCGGAACTGTTCGAGGCGATGGCCGTGGTGTGGGAACGGGTCGCCCGGTCCCCGCTGGGTGCGCTCGCCCCCGAGCAGGCCGGTGCCATGGCGGATGCGGCGGCGGTGATCCGCGCCCTCGGCCTGCCCGCCGCCAGCCACCCACCCGAGGTCTGAGACCAGACCGACAGGCCGTCGCCAGCCAGCCGTCGCCGATCAGGCGGCGCCGGTCAGCCGGCGCCGACCAGGCGGGCGAGCTCGGCGGCGATCTCGTGCGGGTCGCGGCCGTCGGTGTCCACGACGTGTCCGACGCGGCGGTAGGAGTCGTCGCGGGCGGCGAACATCCGGGTCAGGGTGGTCAGCAGGTCACCGTCGAGCCAGGGCCGGCCCTGGCCGTGACCGACCCGGCGGGCCAGGGTCCGCGGGCTCGCCCGCAGGTAGACGACGCGGCCCGCGGCGGCGATGCGGGCCAGGTCGTCGGGATTGTCGGCGACGCTGGCCGCGATCCCGGCGACGTACGGCACCGGGGCGTCGAGCAGGGCGCGTAGCTGGCGCGACTCCTGGGCGTGCAGGGCCTGGCGGCCCAGGTCGGCCAGGGCGGGCGCGTCGAGCCCGGTCCGCTGCTGGAGCAGGGCGTCGTTGTCCAGGTAGGGCCGGCCGAGCCGGTCGGCGAGCACCCGGCCCACCGTCGACTTACCCGAGCCCATCAGCCCGACGAGGAAGATCCGCTCGGCGGCGCCGGTGTCGATCGCAGGTCGCGGCTCGGGAGCAGGGCGCCGATTGCCGAGTTGAGTCATACTTCCTGCCTCCCTGGCGTGTGGTCTCCGGCCCCTGTACCCGCTCTGGCCCCTGTACCCGCCGCGCCCGGTGGGAAAGGACCTCAGACCGCGAGTAGTTGCGCCCGGTCTGCGTCGGGGAGCCAGTCGCGACCGGGGGCGTACTCCAGCCAGCGACGACGGGCGGCGGTCTCGGCGAAGACGCGCAGCAGGCCACGGCCGGTGGCGCACGGCTCGCCCCGCCACAGCAGCGACCACGCGTACAGCGGTGTCGGGTCCACCAGCGGCACCGCCCGCAGACCGGCGTCGGCGGGGAGTACCAGCTCGGCGGGCAGCACGCAGACGTAGCGCGGGTCGGCGTGTGGGCGCTCCAGCAGCGGTTCGAGGCCGAGATTGACCGCAGCCGCCTCAGCGGCAATCCCGAACCGTCCAGCGAAGCGGCGCAAGAAGTCGAGCCGGTCGAGGGCCGCCGGGCACCACAGCACGCTGCCGCGCAGGTCCGCGGGACGCAGGTTCCCGGCGCCGGCCAGCGGATGGGCGGGATGCAGGACCACGTCGAGCGGCTCCAGCCGGACGAGCCGGTGAGCGAGCGCCGGTTCGAGGCCCTCGGCGGTTGCGTGGACGCGGCCGAAGCCGAGGTCGATCGATCCGCGGGTCAGCGCGTCGACGGCGGTGGGCAGGTCGCGGCTGGCGCCGAGTTCCACGGCGAGCGCCGGGGCGTCGTCGAGGACGGCGCGCAGGGTGCGCATCGGGCCGTACAGGTGGCCCCACACGTCGACGCGCAGCGGGCGGGCCTGCGCCCTGGCTGCGGTGACGGCCTGGTCGCCGGCCCGCAGCGCCACCCGGGCCGGTTCGAGGAATCGCCGCCCCGCGCCGGTCAGCTCCACCGCGTGGCCGCAGCGGTGGAACAACGCGACACCGAGGGCGTCCTCCAACCGGGCGATCCGCTTCGACAGCGCCTGCTGGGTGAGGAACAGCCGCCGGGCCGCCCGGCCGAAATGCAGCTCCTCGGCCGCTGCGACGAACGCCCGCGCCTGCCTCAGGTCGAGATCCACGGCTCCCACCATTGCCGACCACCACCGGTTGTCAAGGCGGACGGACCGCTGTTGGCCGGCGCCGGCAGTCGGCCGGCACGCTGGCCGGCATGCTCGCCCTGACACCCGCCGAACCGGCCACCATCACCCGCGCCGACGTTGACCCGCCGACGCCCCGCCCGCACGAGGCGCTGGTCAAGGTGGCGGCGTACTGCGTGAACCGTGGCGAGACGTTTCAGTTGGAACAGCCACCGGCGGGCTGGCGGCCGGGCAAGGACGTCGCCGGACTCGTGGTGCAGGCGGCCGCGGACGGATCGGGGCCCGCCGTCTGTGCCCGGGTGGTCGCCCATCCACCGGCCGGCGGATCCTGCTCACCGGTGCCTCCGGCGGGGTCGGGCACTACGTCGTCGAGCTGGCGGCCGCGGCCGGCACCGAGATCACGGCGGTCACCGCGTCACCGGAACGCGGCCGGCGGCTGGTCGAGCTCGGCGCCGCCGGCATCGTCCACGACGTCGACGCGGCGCCCGGCCCGTTCGACCTGGTGCTGGAGTCGACTGGCGGCCCGGCGCTGCCGCGGGCGCTGGCCCGGCTTGCCGCCCGCGGGACGCCGATCTGGTTCGGCCAGGCCAGCCGCACCCCGGTGACCCTCGACTTCTTCGACTTCTTCGCCGGCCCCGAGTCGGCCGCCATCCGCCACTTCCACTACCTCGACTCCGACGTCGCCCTCGCCGACGACCTGGCCACCCTCGTCCAGCTCGTGGCCACCGGCCGGCTGCACCCGGAGATCGGCCTCGTCACCGACTGGGCCGACACCGCCGATGTCCTCGTCCAGCTCCGCGACCGCCGCATCCGCGGCAACGCCATCCTCACCGTGGAAGACCGGTGACGCGGCGGTCCCCCGCGGAACCGCCGACGGCCGCAGTAACCCCGCATCCCCTCGGAGGAGCAGTGACCCCGAACCCGAACGGCCCCGCAGCCGACGACTCGGTGGGCGACGACCCGGTGGGCGACGACGCCCGCGCGGTGGTGGTCCGTTACGTGGAGGCAGTCCGCGACGGCGACGCGGCGATGATTCGCGACAGCTTCACCGCCGACGCCGTCTGGCACTACCCCGGCAGCCTGCCGATCTCGGGCGAGTGGCGGGGACGCGACCGCATCGTCGACGACTTCCTCGGCGGGATGGCCGGGCGGCTGCAGGCCGGCGCGCCGCTGCTCATCGAGCTGACCGACGTCATCGCCGAGGGCCCGCGAGTCGTCGCCACCTGGACCTCCCGGGGCACCGCCGCGAACGGCGAGCCGTACGACAACCGCTGCCTGGGCATCTTCGAGGTCCGCGACGGACGCATCAGCTCCGTCCGCGAGTACGCCGACACCGACCACGTCGCGCGGGTCCTGTTCCCCTGACTGGCGGGGCTCAGCCGAAGGCGCCCTGGACTCGGTAGTCGTCGAGCGTGCCGGCGTCGAGGCCGAGGTCGCGCAGCACCCGCTCGGTGTCGGCGCCGAGGTCGGGGGCGCGGGTGCGGGCGCGGGCGGGTTCGCCGTCGAACTGGTAGGGCGGGGCGACCACCCGAAACGGCGTGCCGTCCTCGGCGGTCAGCTCGGAGAGGTATCCGTTCTCCCGGACCTGGACGTGGTCGTGGACCTCGGCGGGGGTCAGCGCGGGCGCCCACACGCCGGAGAAGCCGGCGAGGGTCTCGCGCCACTCGTCGAGGGTGCGCTCGGCGAAGATGGCGTCGAGCACCTCGACGCAGGCGCGGTTGTGGGTGTAGCGGGCGGCGGCGTCGAGGAAACGCGGGTCGGCGACGAGTTCCGGGCGGTCGAGGACCAGGCACAGCTCGTCCCAGAACCGGTCGGCCTGCAGGCAGACCAGGTTGATCCAGCGGCCGTCCTTGGTCCGGTAGTAGTTGGCGATCGGGTTTCCCGGGGCGCGGCGGTCGGCCCGCGGCACCTCTCCGCTGAACGGTGCGGCGGCGATGTCCGCGCCCAGCGCCCACATGCCGGTGTTGAGCAGGGAGACGTCGACGACGGCGGTCTGGCCCGTCCGCTCCCGGCGGTAGAGGGCCATCGCGACGGCGCCGGCGATCGTGTTGCTGCCCTGCAGGTCGTAGAAGGCGGCCGGCTGGGCGACCGGATCGTCGTCGTCGGCGCCGGTGAGCTTGTGCAGGGTGCCGGAACTGGACCAGGCCGCCGCCGAGTCGTAGCCGCCGGTGTTGACCATCGGGCCGCGGCTGCCCCAGCCGCTGCCGCGCACGTAGACCAGCCGGGGATTGACCGCCCGCAGGTCGTCGACGTCGATGCCGAGGCGGGTGCGTAACGCCGGCAGGTAGCTGGTGAGGAACACGTCGGCGTCGGCGACCAGGCGTAACAGCAGCTCGCGGCCGGCGGACGTGGTCAGGTCGAGGGTGACGCTGCGCTTGCCGTGGTTGGGGATCTCCAGGAACGGGTTGGGGCCGCTGTCGTCCTGGTTGAGCAGGTTGCGCAGCAGCCGCTGCGGGTCGCCGGTGGGCGGTTCGACCTTGACGACGTCGGCGCCGAGGTCGGCGAGGATCGCGCCCGCGGCGGGCACGAACGTCCAGCCGGCGATCTCGACGACGCTTACGCCCTCGAACGGTCTGCTCATCGTCCGCTCCTGTTCGCCACGCACCGCTGCTATCCGAACTCCCCCAGGCCGGAACCTAGTATGAACAGTTAGCCATGTCAGCCAGATCACTTTTCTGACGGAAAGCAACAACCTGGTCGCACAGACGGTGGGCTGGTTGCGGGGGCGCCGGGTGGGCGGCGGTGCAGGCCGTCGCCACCCGAGCGCCTACCCGAGGAGAGCAGAGGCCGACAGTGAGCGAGTACCAGCATCTCGGCGCCTACAGTGATCTCGTTCGTGTCGCCCGCGAGCGGCAGAGCGGCCCCGTCCCACCAGCGTTTCCAGGAGCGCGTACGAGGGCTCTGGTCCGCGACACACTGGGATTCGGCGGCGGCCTGGAGACACCCGGCGACGTCCGGGTCGAACAACGGTGGAAATCCGACGGTCTGCTCGGTGAGGAGATTTCCTGGTCGGTCGGTTTCGGACCGCGCACCCACGCCTACCTGCTGAAACCGGCGAACATTGACGAGCCGTTGCCCGGTGTCCTGGCCCTGCACAGCCATGACGGCATTACCTTCTACGGCAAGGAGAAGGTCGCCGACGGGCCGTCAGACGTTCCACCGGTGGTCGCGGCACTGCGCGCACGCCAGTACGGGAACCGAGCGTTCGCCGGCGCGCTGGCGCGCGAGGGCTTCGTCGTGCTGGCGCACGACATCTTCCTCTGGGGCAGCCGCCGGTTCCCGATCGAGACGCTTCCGCCGCAGACACGTCGGCACGCAGACAACTGCTGGCAGCTGAGCCCGTCCTGCGAGGTCTCCGACGAGGTCGCCTGGCACGACGCGGCTTCCTGGCACCATGAGCACATCGTCGAGAAGTACTGCGCGTTGCTGGGCACCACCCTCGCCGGAGTCGTCGCCTTCGAGGACCGCATCGCAGCCGCCTACCTGACGTCCCGTCCCGACGTCGCACCAGCGGGCATCGGCTGCATCGGCCTGTCCGGCGGCGGCTGTCGCGCGGCGCTCCTGCAGGCCACCTGCGAACAGGTCGCCGCCGCCGTCATCGTCGGGATGATGAGCACCTACGACGGCCTGCTCGACCGGCACGTCGCCGGGCACGGCTGGCTATTCTTCCCCGCGGCCTGGCCCCGCCACGGTGACTGGCCCGACCTCGCCGCCTGCCGCGCCCCATCGCCGCTGCTCGTCCAGTACAACCGGCACGACCAGCTGTTCTCCCCGGCCGGCATGCGTGCCGCCCACGAACGCCTCACCGCCCACTACCGTCACGCCGGCCGCCCCGACCGCTACACCGGTCAGTTCTTCGACGGGCCCCACAAATTCGACGCAGCTATGCAACAGACAGCCTTCGCCTGGCTACGCCATCACCTGGTGGCCGCCACCAGCTAGTTGCCGCTGTTGTGTTTGAAGATCGAACGGGTGCGTCGCCGATTTGTCAACAGTGTTGATTATCTTGCTGGGCGGACCGGGCAGCGGATGTTGACCTCAACGTGGGTTCAGCTTCTAGGGTCGGTCGCGGACGGGCCCGCCCGCGGCCCACCGTCGCTCCCGGGCAGACCGGGACTCGCAGAGGGAGCCGTCATGGTCTTCACCCCGGCCGAACTCGACTACCTGCACTCCCAGCGCCTGGGCCGGCTCGCCACGCTCGCCCCGGACGGGACGCTGCAGAACAGCCCGGTCGCCCACACCGTCGACGACGCGACGGGAGTGCTCAGCATCTACGGCTACGACCTCGGCAACAGCCGCAAGTTCCACAACATCGCCGCGAACGGCCAGGTGGCGTACGTCGTCGACGACATCGCCTCACTGCAGCCGTGGACGGTGCGCGGCCTGGAGATCCGCGGGAGCGCCGAGGCCCTGACCGGCTGGGACCCCCCGGCCGCGCACCTGAGCCCCGAGGTCATCCGCGTGCACCCCCGCCGGATCATCAGCTGGAACCTCGGCGCCGACGGTCGGGAGGGCTCGCGGCGCACGGTGGCGTGAGCGGGCGCGCTACCGGCGCGATTCGTCCCGGTCCCAGTCCCAGTCCCGGTCCCGATCCCGGTCGGCGTCGGCGTCGGTGACCGCCGCCGCGGGTTCCGGATGGACGCCCTCCCCGCCCTGCCGCCGGCAGAACTCCGCGCACCCGGCAGGCGTCCCCGGCGGCCAGCCGCGGGGCGCCGAGCCGGAGCGGGCCGCGGGCCGCGGGCCTGGAGTGTCGCGACGCGGCCGGTCCGGGGTTGCGGGCCTGCTCGGCCGGCGAGCTACTCGGCCTCGGTGCCACTAAAGACGAGCCGTTCGATGTCCGCCGGCTGCCACACGCCGGCGGCACCGGGCCGGGTGGCAAGATACCCGGCGATCCGGGCCGGCGACCAGCCGTGCGCCTCGCGCAGGCCACCGGCGAGCATGGCCAGGTAGCCGGCCGACGGCACGGTGGGGCGCACGTCGGCGAGCGACCACGGCGCGGTGAACGTCAGAACGGGGACGCCGCCGCGGTGGCCGACGAGCACCAGCGTCTCGTAGCGGCCCGGACCCACCCGGGCCCGACCGGTGCGCAGCACGGCGGCCAGGTCGAGGTCGACGTCGGGGGCGCGGTGCATCTCCTGGACGGCGACATCGGCGAACTGGCCGGCGGAGAGCAGGTAGGCCCGGCCGGCGGCCTCCCCGGGGGCCGCCGGGTCGTAGAAGGCGATCCCGCCCGTCCAGATCCGCGACGCCAGCGCGAAGTACACGGCACCGGGCAGCATGACCGGGACCGCCAACCGCGGTGGGCGGGGATCGCGGCAGCCGGGATGACGGTGGTCGCTGCCCGGCGGGCAGCCGCCGGTGAGGTAGTACATCAGCCGGGCCATGCGCATGTTCGAGCCGTAGCTTGCATACCAGACCAACTCGGGTCCGACCGATCGAGCCTGATCCGCTCGCCCGGCGGGCGCCGGTTCACTCACCGGGCCGTCCCGCGCCCCGCGGGGGCACCGACGGCGGCCCCGGCGTCAGCGGACCACCTCCCGCGGGCGTCCCCCTGCCGGGGCCGGCCGCGCACACCCGGTACGCAACAACGCTTTCGCACCGTCGCAACAGTATGCGGATCCTGTAGGTGGAAATCGGCCGGTCAGGGCAATTTTCCAGCACGGACGGCGACCGCACCCACTGTGGCCGGTCGGCCGGCGGAACGGACTGGCGGGACGATTCCGGCCACCGGTACCGGGTACGCCCACCAGGTGCCGCGATCCGCGTCGCTCGACGGAGGGAGGACCGCCGGACCTGCCCTGGACGTGACCGACTGTCTGCTGGAACGTCTCGACATCGGCCTGTTGGCCACCACGGCGTCCGACGGCGTGATCAGCGACGTCAACGACACCGCGAGCCGGATCCTCGGCCGTGACCGGTCCGCGCTGATCGGCTCCCGGCTGGGGGACCACCTGCTGCCCGGCGACGCCGCCCGGCTGCGGGACTACCACCTCCGCCAGCTCGCCCACCTCCCACCGGGGCCGGCCCACGCTGCGGTGCGCGGCCGGGCCGCGGGCGCGGCGCCGGAGACGCCACTGGCGGTGCGCCTGGTCCGCCCGGGCGGCTCGCTGGTGCCGGTGCTGATCGTCGCCACGGCGGTGCCCGGGGACGACGGGCCGCGGGTGGTCAGCCGGGTGCAGGACATCACCGAGCAGGAGCAGGCGAACCGGTACCTGCGGCTCGTGCTGGACCACAGCCCGGTGTCGATGCTGCTGATCGACCAGTCGGGCCGCTCGGTGTTCGGGGTGGGCGCGCACACGGCCGAGGAGGCCGCGGGCCTCGCCGCCGCCGAGTCGGCGTCGGTGTTCGACGTGTTCGTCGACCATCCGCAGCCGATGGACATGCTGCGCCGAGGTCTCGCCGGCGAGCACGGCGCGCGGATCGTCGGCGCGTTCGGCCGCTACCTCGACCTGCACGTGATGCCGATCCGTGACCCCCTGGGCCAGGTCAGCCTGGTCGCGGCCATCACGATCGACGTCACCGAGCGGGAAAACGCCCGCGCCGCGCAGGCCCACCTCGCCGACCTGGCCCGCCAGGCCCTGGTCACCCTCGAGCCGGCCGTGCTGTGGCGCCGGGCGACGGCGGTGCTCGCCGAGCATCTGGGGGCGACGGCGACCCTGCACGAGGTCGACGGGGAGACCGGCGCACTGGGCCTGGTGGCCGCCGACGGCCCGTCGGTGTCGCGAACCGTGGCCGCCGCGGTCGCCCAGGAGGCCCTGCGCGGACCCGCGCGGTCGCGGTCGGCGACCGCCGGTGGCGAGGTGGACCCGCGCCAGGACGGCTGGTTCACTCTCGCCGAGCCGATAGGTCTGCGCGGCGAACCCTCGGCGGTCGTCGCCGTCCAGCGGCCCCCGGGCGCCGCCGGGCCCCCCTACACCTCCCCTGGGACCGTCCTGCCGGCGGGGGTCGGGGCCTTCAACGACTCCGAACGCAGCTTCGTGGCGGCGGTGGCCGGCGTGCTCGGTGCGGCCTCGGCCCGCTTCGCCGCCGAGCGGGAGATCCGCTACCGCTCGCAGCACGACATGCTCACCGACCTGCCCAACCGGGCGTCGCTGCTGGAGCGGCTGCGCAGCAGCCTGGCGGCGGACCACCGGGCGGGGGACGGCGAGGGCCGGGCGGGCGCGGGGCGCACCGGCATCGTGTTCGTCGACCTGGACAGCTTCAAGGCGGTCAACGACACCTACGGGCATCAGGCCGGCGACATGTTACTGCGCGTGGTCGCGGGCCGGCTACGCGCCGCGGTGCGACCGTGCGACGTGGTTGCCCGCCTCGCCGGCGACGAGTTCGCCGTGCTCTGCACGCGGATCGAGTCCGTCGACACCGTGGAGCGGGTCGCCGCGCGGGTCCTGGCCTGTCTGGCCGAGCCGGTGGCGATCGACGGCAGCATCGTCACCATCACCGCCAGCGCCGGGGTGGCGGTCTCCGGGCCCGGCCTCACCGACCCCGATCGCCTGCTCAACGCCTCGGACATCGCGATGTACGCCGCCAAGCGCGCCGGCGCCGGGCGCTGCGTCGTCCACCAGGACTGGATGCGCCTGAGCGCGGGCCCGACACCCGCGCCTCCCGGGTAGGAAGACGACGCGCGAACGGACGACGCGCGAACAGATCAGCAGGCCGTCCGGATCAGGCCGGGAGACGGATCGAGGAAGGGTGTGCGCCGATGTGCCGACTTTTCGGGCTGACCGGGGCCCCGCGACGGACCCGGGCCACGTTCTGGCTGCTCGACGCCCCCGACAGCCTCGACGAGCAGAGCCACCGCAACCCGGACGGCACGGGCCTGGGCTACTTCGACGCCGACGGCTGGGCCGAGCTGTTCCGCCAGCCGATCGCCGCCTGGGAGGACCGCCAGTTCGCCGCGCAGGCGCGCCAGGCGCGGTCGACGACGTTCGTCGCCCACGTCCGGCACGCCTCCACCGGCGGGCTCGCGCCGCGCAACACCCATCCGTTCCGCCAGGACGGCCGGCTGTTCGCGCACAACGGGGTGATCGAGGACCTCGACGTCCTGCAGGCGCATCTCGGCGCCGCGATGGCGCGGGTGGCCGGCGACACCGACTCCGAACGCCTCTTCGCTCTGATCACCCGGGAGATCGACGCCGCCGGCGGTGACGTCGGGCGCGGGATCACCGCCGCCGTCCGCTGGGTGGCCGCCAACCTGCCGGTTTACAGCATCAACCTGGTACTGATCACCGCCGGGGACCTGTGGGCGCTGCGATACCCGGACACCAACCGCCTGTTCCTGTTGGACCGGCCCGCCGGCGGCCAGCCGCTGCGGCACAGCGACGCCGCCGGGGCGACGCGGGTGCACGCCGACGAGCTGGCGAGCGCGCCCGCCGTCGTCGTCGCGAGTGAACCCATGGACGATCATCCCGACTGGCGCCCGCTGCGCTCCGGTGAACTCCTCCACGTCGGCGTCGGCGGGCAGGTCACCTCGGTGACCGTCCTGCCCGATCCCCCGGCGCACCCGCTGACCCTCGCCGACCTGCGCCCCGAGGCGGCGACCTCGCAGCAGCCCCACTGACCCGCCGCCGGGCCGGGGGCGAAAGCCGCCCGCCCAGCCCGGCACGCCGCACGCCTGCGGGTCCGAGCCCTCACGTCGCCGCCTCACCGACGGATCTCCATCGCATTCGACCGAACCCGGGGCACGGGCCAATCGTGCACGGACGAGTGCAGCCACGGCTGCCCCGTGGGTGAATCGCGAGGCGCTTTCATGCCCGACCCCGCACCCCAGGACGACACTCCTCCGAGGATTTCACAACCATCCATCAAGTGAAACTCAACGTCAGGGTGATGGTCAATCAAATAGGCGTCAATCGCCCGCGATTCACGCCGATGCGCGCCTTCGATCCACGGCCTCGCCACCTCTTTACTGAGTGACGCCGAAAAAGCAAGGGGGTGTCCACCCCATTGCCGACGGGCGTCAGCCTGAGAGACTCCAGAACGGGAATCCCCCAAACCATGGAGGTCATGTGACGCTAAACAGCTCATCCTTCTTCATCGGCCCGGACGCCGAGCCGGACAAGTACCGGCTCCGGCGTCGGTTCGGTGGCGGGGGCGAGGCTGAGCTGTGGGAGGCCGACCTTGCTCTTGCCGGGGAGCGCGAGCGAGTAGCGGTGAAAATACTTCATGATCACCACGCGCCGGACCTTAATACCTGGCGTGATCGGTGGTCTGAGCAGGTAGAACTACTGCGGCTGATTCGGCATCCTTCCGTTGTCGGCGTGCACTGCCAGTTCGAGGGCCAGCGGATGCACCCCGCGGGCCAGCGGGAAACCCCGCGGGCGCTCTACCTGGTGATGAACTGGGTCGACGGGGAGGACCTGCGGGACTGGGTGCCGGGACACCTCGGCCTGGAGCACCGTGCGGGCGCGCTACGCCACCTCGGCCAGATCGGGGAGGTGCTCGACTGGCTGCACAGCGGACGCGCAACACCCTCCGGCAGGCCGGTGGTGCACGGTGACATCAGCCCATCGAACATCGTCATCAACTCCGACGGGCAGGCCATCCTGGTCGACTTCGGGCTGTTCCGGTTGGCCAGGCACAGCACGGCCGCGCCTGCCGGAACCCGCGGTTACTGGGCACCCGAGGTGCTGCAGCAGGGGCACTACAGCCCGGCATCCGACCGCTTCGCCTTCGGCGGGCTGACCCACTACCTCCTGACCGGAACTCCGCCGCCCGAGAGCGCCGAGGAGAGGCGGGAGTTCTTCGGCGAACTCGTCGGGACCGAGCGCGATCGGGTCGACGACCTTCTCCTGATCTTCCACGACGATCCGCAGCGGCGACCGCCGGCCGGGGAGTGGGCGCGTCTGCTGCGTCTGCACACCTCGACGGCGGCTCCGGCGTCCACCCCCATGCCGCCGCAGGCGCCGGGGCAGGCCCCGCCGCGGTCGCCCGCGCCGGGTCCGGCCGCGGCCGGACGGCACGGCCAAGCCGCGCCAGCCACGCCGTCGGCACGTTCACCCACACGGTCGACCGCCCTGCTCGCCGGGGCGCTGGCCGCCCTCATCGCCACCGTCGCCGTGCTCATCACGTTCTCCCTGCGCAATCCGCCCTCCGCCGAGACCGCCGGTGCCAATGCCATCCACTCCCCCTCCTCTCCGAACGTGACCCCCGCCCCGGGGGCGACCGCTCTGAAATCGGCTGCACCGACCGGGCCGAATTCGACAACAGGGCCGGTTCCAAGCGAAACGCCAAGCTCCAGTGCAGGTCCGCTCGGACAGGGTCCCTCGACGCCACTTTGGCTCAACGACGCGGTCACGAGCACAGGTATTAACTCTGGCTCTACTAATGAGAAAACGGGCTACTGGAATTAGACGTTGATATATTCGAGATCTGGATCATTGAAGAAATCGCAGATGATTTCCGGTGCCGCCCGTAGTCGATCAAAAGCCTTCTGGATTCCTTGCCTG
>NZ_JAMPTM010000095.1 GCF_025403375.1 Frankia gtarii | reverse complement strand
GGGTGGTGGGACGGCGGGCGCGTTCGGCCGCCTCGCGGCCCTCGCGGCCCAGCCAGTCCGCCATGAGGCCCGCGGTCAGCTCCGCGGCCTCGAGCATCGGCACGTGGCCGAGGCCGTCGAGGATCTCCACCCGCCAGTCGGGCCGCTGCGCGGCGACGTTGCGGGCCACCGCCACCGGGATCAGCCGGTCGGCGGAGCCGTGCAGCAGCAGCGTCGGCTGCGGCACGGTGCGGACCATGTGCGCCAGTGGCGCCGGGCGTAGCAGCGACCACACCACCGAGCGGGCCGCGCCCACGAACGCCTGGTCGGCGTCGGGCAGCCCACCGCGCTCCCGCTGGGCGCGTTCCATCGCCGCCAGGGCCGACTCGGGGATCGAGCCCGGGTCGGCGGTGAGCCGTACCAGGCTCTGGTCGACGAGTTCGCGGGGGGTGAAACGGGTCCGGCGGCGGGCGAGGACCGCGGCGCCGAGGCGGGGGATGAACAGGCCGGCGAAGATGCGGGCGATCTCCGGATCCGGGCGCACGCCGCGCGGGCGGGGCAGCGCCGGGTCGACGAGGATCAGGCCCGCGACCGAGTCGGGCCGCCGGGCGGCCTGCATCACACTGATCATGCCGCCCATCGAGTTGCCGACGAGGATGGGCGGGGTGTCGAGGACCTCGGCCAGGAAACGGTCGAGCAGACCCTGGTTGGCCAGGACGTCGGTGCGCCGGCCCGCGGCGGGGGTGCGGCCGTGCCCGGCCAGGTCGACGGCCATCACCCGGTGGGTGGTGGTGAGCAGCGGGGCGAGCGGGAGCCAGTTGAGGTAGGAGCCGCCGAGGCCGTGCACGCACAGCAGCAGCGGACCGTCGGCCGGACCGCCGAAGTCGACGATGTGCACCGGGCCGTCGAGCTGTGCCCAGGACGACCGGAAGCCGTCGCCGCCGGCCGACGGGGTGAGGCGTTCGTGCCCCGTGCCGGCCGGCCTCGGATCTGTGGACCCGGTGGAGGCGGTCGATCCGGCTGCACGCGAAGTCGTCTCGGGGCTGCTCATCCCTCGACGGTAGGACCACACCGACCCCGCCCGGAAGTCGGCGTCGGTGAGATGAAACGCAAGGTCGGCCGCCCGACGGCGGCCGACCTGGAGAAATCCTGACCGGGTGGGGGTCAAAGCGAGCGGGAGACTCCGAGCCGTAGCCGCTTCGGGTTCGCGACGGGACCGAACGCGATCTTCTCGGTGGCGATCTCCACGACCTCCACCGCGTCGACGGCGCCGGGGACGATGTCCCGCTGGCCGGGCCCGGAAAGCCCCGAGGTCAGCTGGGTCGACTGGTTCTGCTCCATGTGCACGCTCCTTCCATCGATATCGACACTCGTTCCTAAAACGGTATCGAGCGGACGGGGCACACAAAGACCTCGGGTGGCGTTGCTCACACCACGGATCCGGACTGTTTCGTCACGTGCCGGTGTCTCGTGGCTGATGACGGGCCTGCCGCAGGTAGTGGACCGGTGTGGACGCGGCGGCCCTGTGGTGCGGGGTGGCTGCCCGGCCGGCGCCGGTGTTGGGAGCGGGCGACTGCGGCCGGTTCAGACCGCCGGTCGGTTCACACCGTCGGTCTGGTCAGGCCGTCGGTCTGGTCAGGCCGTCGGAGCCGGGGCTGCGGAGGTCGGCGCCGCCGGGGCGCCGGGGCGACGCTGCGGCCGGCCGTGCGTGGCCCCGGACCGGCCGAAGCGGTGGCCGCCTTCGCGACGGCGGTGCTCGCCGTCACGGCCGCCGCCGGTCCGGGGTGCGCCGACACGCGGCCCGCGCCCACCGGTCGAGCCGGCCATGCGGGCCTGCGGGATCTCGTCCTTGCTGACCCGGGGGGCCGGCGGGCCGGCGAGCTCCAGGACGATGGGGTCGTTCGGCGTGGTCGGCTCCGGGCGTGCCTCGATGCCGACCGCGCGCAGCAGCCCGCGGACCTTCCCGCGCTCGGCGGGCAGGGTGACCAGCACGTCGGCGCCCTCGGCGCCGGCGCGCGCGGTCCGCCCGCCGCGGTGCTGGTAGGTCTTGGCATCCTCCGGCGGGCCGAGGTGCACGACCAGCCGGATGCCGTCGACGTGGATGCCGCGGGCGGCGACGTCCGTGGCCACGAGCACCCGGTAGAAGCCGTCGGTGAAACCGGCCAGCGCCCGGGTCCTGGCGCCCTGCGGCATCCCGCCGTGCAGCGGCTCGGCCGGCACGCCCGCGCGGCTGAGGGACTCGGCCACGCGGTCGGCGTCCCGCTGGGTCCGGACGAAGACCAGGGTGCTGCCCGAGCCGCCGGCGAGCGCCGTCACCAGCGCGACCTGCGCGGCGCGGTCGGGCGCCTCGAGGGCGTGCCGGACCAGCGTGCTGACCTGGGAGGTCTCCGAGTCGATCGCGACAAGGACCGGGTCGGGCAGGTAGTCCCGAACCAGGACCTCGACCTCGCGGTCGAGCGTCGCGCTGAACAGCAGCCGCTGCCCGGTGGACGGGGTGGCGTCGAGCAGCGCCCGCACGGCGGGCAGGAAGCCGAGGTCACACATGAAGTCGGCCTCGTCGAGCACCGTCATCTCGATGTCGCCGAGCTCGCAGGCGCTGCGCTCGACGAGGTCGGTCAACCGGCCCGGGGTGGCCACGACGAGGTGCACGCCGCGGCGCAGCGCCGAGATCTGCCGGCTGATCGACGTCCCACCGTAGACCGGCGCCAGCCGCAGGTTCAGCGCCCGGGTCAGCGGCTCGAGTGCGTCGCTGACCTGCTGGGCCAGCTCACGGGTCGGAACGAGGACCAGTGCGCGGGGGCGGCGCGGCTGCACCGGACCGCCGCTGGCGAGCCTGGCGAGCATCGGCAGCCCGAAGGCGAGGGTCTTGCCCGAGCCGGTGCGCGCCCGGCCGAGGACGTTCTCCCCGGCGAGGACGTCGGGCAGGGTCGAGGCCTGCACCGGGAACGGCGCGGCGATGTTCCGGTCGGCGAGCGCCTTGATCAGACGCTTGGGCAGGCCGGCGGTCTCGAACGACTCGGCCGGGGGCCGGGGTTCGCGCGTCGTGATGAGGGGAGCGGTCGGGCGCGCCGGGCCGCCGAAGCGGGAGCCGCCGGGTCGGGGACCGCGGCCGCCGCGTCCGGCACCACCTGCAACACCGCGGCCGCGGGCCGGGCGGGGCTGGCGATGGGCAACATGAGACTGGGAGTTTCCGTGCTGAGACAGAGGGATCCGCCGATCAGGTCAGGGCCACCATGAGATCATTTGGACGGGTGAGGAGGTCCACACCAGCCCGCTGCATCGTCCGGCGGCCGGGGTACGGCCGGCTCCGCGACCAGACCCAACGGCGGGTGATTCCCGCTATGGCGCTCGCACCGACCTCGCACACCCGACCATTCAGCCGGGCGCGGACAGCCGCTCGGGCTGTCGTCTCCTTCACGGTACATCGACGACCCGGGCTTGGGGATAGGGCCGCGGCACGCAACGAGCCGTTGCATCCCCCTCTGCGCCGGTTCGGGCGGTCACTGTGCGGCGACGTGCCGGTGCGCGTCCGCACAGTCGTCTGCCCGTCTCGACCCCGGCCCGCCGATGGACGCCATCGCCGCGGTGGCGGTGGTTGCGCAGCGTGTCGGGTTGCTCCGCCCTGCTTCCCTGAGCTGTGCGACCATCCTGACGAAGGTGCCGTCAGGCCGATGGCGTGTGCACCCACCGCTTGCATCGCAGCAGCGAGCACGGGGTCATCACCATCGGTGCGGGTCGAGCGGGGCGGGGACGCGATAAGGGTCACCCTCGGGAACGTCGGCCTGCGCCGACCGGCGAAAGGCCTGGCCGCGTGCACGCTGAGCAGGCAGAACCGGATCAGGAAGGCCGAGATGACCGCGGTCACGGCCGGTTCGAGCCCGGTGCGGTGCCGCGGCGGTGGGCGCACGGCGGGAGGGACCGGACGGCCACCCTCGAACGGGTCGACCGGCACGGGGCTGACGGGACCTCCGGGGAAGGTGCCCGGCCGCCGGCAGGGCGGCCGCGCCCCGTGTGGGTCAGAAGGCCAGCGCGGTGAGGGCGTGAATGACCAGTCCGACGAGGGCGCCGACGACCGTCCCGTTGATGCGGATGAACTGCAGGTCCCGACCGACGTGCAGCTCGATGCGCCGCGAGGTCTCCTCGGGCTCCCAGCTCGCGACCGTGTCGCCGATGATCGCGGCGATGTCCCCCTGGTAGCGCTGGACCGCCCGGGCGGCCAGGTCGCAGGCTGCCCGGTCGACGGTGCGGCCGAGCTCCGGGTCGGTGGCCAGCCGCGCCCCGAACGCGGCCAGTTCGTCGGCGGCCCGGACCCGGGCGGTGCTGGTCGGATCGGTGGTGAGGTCGAGCAGGATCGTCCGGGTCGTCGCCCAGATCGCGGCGACGGCCCGGCCGACCTCCGCGTGCCCCAGGAGCCGCTGCTTGATCTGCTCGACCTGCTCGGCGAGGCTCGGGTCCGCGCGCAGGCGGTCGGCGAAGTCGCCGAGGAAGCGGTCCACTGCCAGGCGCACCCGATGCTCCGGGTCGGCGCGTAGTTCCGCGAGTGCCTCCAGCGCCTTGTCATAGGCCTTGACCGCGACCGCTTCATCCAGCCACTGCGGCGTCCAGCTCGGCGCCTGATCGACCACGAGCCTGGTGAAGACCTCCGGGTTGCGGGCGAGCCACTCGGAGACCTCGGCGACGATCACGTCGACGAGCCGAACGTGCAACCGGTCGTCGAGCACCCGCTGCAGGGCCGCGCCCAGCACCCCCGCCCAGGGCCGCTCGACCACCCGGGGCAGCACCGCCTTTTCCACGACCTCGCGGACCAGGTCGTCGCTCATCCCGGAGATGGCCGAGGTGAGCCGCCCGGCGATCTCGGCGGTCACCCGCTCGGCATGGCGCGGTTGGCGCAGCCAGGACCCGACGCGTACCGAGACGCCGATGCCGTCGACCTTCTCCCGGATCACGTCCTCGGCGAGGAAGTGCGTGCTGACGAAGTTCTCCAGGCCCCGACCGAGGGCGTCCTTGCGCTCCGGGATGATCGCCGTGTGGGGGATCGGCAGGCCCAGCGGGTGGCGGAACAGGGCCGTCACCGCGAACCAGTCGGCCAGCGCGCCGACGACGCCGGCCTCCGCCGCGGCGGCCACATACGCCACCCAGCCGGGGCCGCCATGGCTGCGCCAGCCCTGGGCGAGCAGATAGACGATCACGACGGCGGCGAGCATGCCGGTGGCGATCAGGCGCATTCGGCGCAGCGCGCGGCGCAGTCCGGGCTCGTCCGCGGTGCCGCGGGGGAACCCGGCCGGTGCCGCCCGCCCGCCGCCCGCCGGCTCGCTCATCGGCCGCCGTCCCTCTCCCGTACCAGCTCGATGCCCGTGCGGGCCCGGCGGATCTGATCAGCCGATCCCCGGACACCTTATGCGGTCGGAGCGGGACATCGTCACGGTCGCGGGCCGGCGGTCATCGTCACAGCCGAGGAGGTGGGGGCGGAGGCCGGCGCGCATGAGAACGCTGGTGCAGCCGGCGCTGGATGACGGCGAGGTCGACGATGGCCACCAGAGCGAGCAGCGCGAGCACCGCCGCGGCGGCGGGCTGGTCCCGCGACGCGAACACGCCCGCGATGGCGCCGCAGAAGACCAGGCCGAACACGGCGAGCACCCGGCGCAGCCCGAGGGCGCTGCGGGCCGGCGGCGCGCCTCCCGGTCCGAGGGACAGCCGCTGCCACCAGTGCCGGCGCCGCAGCACCTCGTCCTGGTCGCGCTGGCGCGGCAGGGAACTGGTCACGGTCCCGGTATGCCCGGCCACGCCCCGCCGAACCGGCCGTCCTGGCCGCGGCCGGCGGGCCGGCGGGGAGACCGGCGCGGGGCATGGTCGGCTGGTTCAGTCCCTCCGCGGCGAGGCCGCGCGGCCCGACAGCCGTGCGGTCATCGCAGCCCTGGCCTCCGCCGAGGCCAACCGCTCGGCGAAGATCGCGCCCTCGGTGTCGATCCGGGCGAGCACCGGCGCCGTCCCGCCGTCGTGGAGCAGGGCGCGGGTGGCGGCCAGGGCGTCCGGTGGCTGCGCCAGCAGCGCCGCGACCCGGTCGTCGACGCGAGCGCGCAGCGCGTCGGCGTCGGGCAGCACCTCGGTGACGATCCCCAGGTCGGCGGCCTGCGCGGCGCCGAACGGCTCGCCGAAGTACGCAAGCCTGGCCGCCGCCGCGGGCCCGACCCGGCGCGGCAGCAGCAGCGAGGAGCCGAACTCGGGCACGACGCCCAGGTTGACGAACGGGAGGCCCAGGGTGCTGCGTTCGGTGGCGTACACCAGGTCGCAGTGCAGCAGCAGCGTCGTGCCGATGCCCACCGCCGGCCCGTCGACCTCGGCGACGAGCAGCTTCGTGCCGCGGGCGACCGTCCGGATGAACGTCAGCGTCGGGCCGTCCGGGGCCAGGTCTGCCGTGGCCAGAAAGTCGGCGAGATCGTTACCGGCGGTAAATGATCCGCCGCTGCCGCGGATACGGATGATCCGCACCCCGGCGTCAGCCTCGCCCGCCGCGAACGCCTCGGCGAGTGCCGTGTACATCGCCTGGGTGAGGGCGTTGCGCTTGTCCGGTCGCGCGATGCGCACTGTGAGCACGCCGTCGGCGATCTCGGACTCGATCTGGCTGCTCACTGCGACCTCCTCGGCGGTGATGCCGCTCACTGTGTCACCGTGGCGGCCCCAGGTGAAAGCGCTGCGCGGTCGGATCCCGTCGGATGACCCTGGCGCATGGCCCGACCGGGCCTGCCAGGATGAGAACGTGACAGCCCAGTACGGACCAGGCATCCCGCCACGATCCGCGGTCGACCTGCCGACCCGGCTCCGTCACGGGGACGACGGTCCGCGGCGGGCCGAGGGAGCTCGCGGTGACCTCGGCCGTGACGCCACCTCCCTCGCCGGGCTGCTCGGGCTGACGGTCGACCCGGGGGAGTACCGCGGCCGTTTCGTGGCCGACGCCCATCTGCTCAACACGCGGGGCACCCTGTGGGGCGGCTGCGGCCTCGCCGCCGCGATCGCCTTCGTCCAGGCCTGCGGCGGCCGGGACTGCGTGTGGGCGCACACCCAGTTCCTCGCCCCGGTGCACGCCGGCCAGGAGGTGGAGCTCAGCATCGACCCGGCCACCGGGGGCCTGTCGCAGGTCGTCGTGCGGGCCACCGCGGCCGGCCGGCTGGTGTTCCTCGCGGGCGGCACGTTCAGCCGGGTGAGCGGCGCCGTCAACCGGTTCGGCCCGGCCGGGGACTGGGCGCCGGATCCCGACGGCTGCCCCCCACGGGAGTACCCGACCTGGCTGGACTTCCCCCGCGACGGCGTGATCTCCCTCGTCGAGCAGCGGTGGGCCCGTCCGGCGAGGACCGACCTCGACGGGCGGCCGGGCGGCGGGAGCAGCGCTTTGTGGCTGCGGCTGCGCCCCCGGCTGCCGGTGCACGCCGCGGTGCTCGCCCTGCTCGGCGACTTCGCCCCGGTCGGACTTATCGAGGCCACGGGAGAGATGGCCGCCGGCACGAGCCTCGACAACAGCCTGCGGATCGTGGCCGTCCCGACCGGCGAGTGGGTGCTGCTGGACGTGCGGGTCGAGGCGATCGTCCGCAACGTCGCGCAGGTGCGGGGGCGGATGTACGACCGCACGGGTGCGCTGGTTGCCACCGTGAGCCAGACGACACTGGTTCACCGGGTGCGCTCCCGGGCCCCGGCGAGCCAGCACGGTCGGCCGTCGCCCGCCCCGACCGCCGGCTGACCGCTCGCCGACGGAACCGACGGCCGGTTCCTTTCGCGGCTGTGCGTCCCGCGATGTGGAGATGTGTTCCGGGCAGTATTTTCGTGTGTTTGTTGTTATTCTCCGGCGAGAGGTTCGGGTCGCCGCCGCCGGTGGTCGGTGCGTCTGCGCCGGTTCCTGTCGGCTAGTGTCAATCACTGCTCGCTCCGGTGCGTGGACGCTGCTTGGTCCGGGCTACGTTGATTGCAATTAGACACGGCTGGACTATCACTCTTCGCGGGTCAGAACGAATGTCCGTCACGCGGTGCAACGCCGCCATGCTTGTCCGTTAAACGATGCCGCCCCTAACCGGGCCGCTTCATTCATCCGCTAGGGTTGTCGGCGTCCCAGGAACATTCACCCGATGTCCGGGCCCTGCCTTCAATACCCCGGTGCGGGTGTTGTCGCGCGTGGTCCTTCGGGGACAGGGCCCGTTGAACTCGAACACTCACCCCGCACATGAGGCGCCCAACTCGCGGGTGCCGGACGAGAGGACCGGATGCTCCAGAATTGGCCCATCCGCTCGAAGCTCGCGGTGATTCTCGTCGTCCCCCTGGCGGCGTTGGCGGTGCTGAGCGTGATACAGGTGCGGGGGAACGTCGACAACGTACGGGCCGCAAACCGCGTCAAGGCGCTGGCCGCCTTCTCGATCAAAGGCGACGACCTGGTGGCCGCGCTCCAGGCCGAGCGGTACGCGACGAACGCCTACGTGGGTTCCAACTACCTGGCCGCCGGCCCGGGGCAGGCCACCGTCGCCGCCCGCGGCCCCGTGGACCAGGCGTCGGCGGCCTTCAACGCCGGCGAGGCCGGGCTGCCCTCGGCGGCCCGCGACATCGTCGCGACGACGTTGGCGTCGATCTCGACGCGCCTGGACCTGCTGCCCGCGCAGCGCAGGGCGATCGACGCCCGGCAGGCTCAGATCGACCAGAACGGGACTTTCTACAACGACCTCATGCACGATCTCCTCTCGCTCAACGCCGGCGTCACCGCCGGCAGCGACAACGCGTCGCTGGTCAACGGCGCCACCACACTCGTCGGTATCTCCCGGGCGACAGAGGAAGCCGTTCAGCAGCGCGACTCGATCGCCCAGGTGATCATTCTCGGCCGGCCGGATTCCGTGGCCCTGCGCCAGATCGAGGGCTCGGTCGGCGCCGAGGACACCTGGCTGCAGCAGTTCCGGACCACCGCCACCGCAGCTGAGCAGGCGTTCTACAACGTCACGGTCGACCGAACCAGCTCCGCCGGCACCGCAATGCGCGACGACACGGTCAACGCCGTCCAGAATGGCCAGCCGCCGACGATTACCCAACAGGCCTGGCTGGACACCGCGGACCGCAAGATCGCGGCGATGCGCCAGGTCGAACGGCGGATCGCGACCGATTTAAGCTCCACCAGTCAGCACATCGCCAGTTCCGCCACCCGTGACGCGCTGTTCGGCAGTATCGGGGCCGCGTTGGTCCTGGTCGTGTCCGTGGTGATTTCTCTCCTGATCGTGAGCCCGATGACCCGGCATCTGCGCCGGCTACAGCGTAGTGCGCTCGAAGTTGCCAACGAGCGACTGCCCGGGGTCGTTGAGAGGCTGCACCGAGGCGAACAGGTCGAAATGTCCGCGGAGGAATTCCCGGTCGAAGTGCGGAGCACGGACGAGATCGGGAAGCTCGCCGAGGCGTTCTCCGTCGTGCACGCCGTCGCGGTGCGCACCGCGATTGAACAGGCCGCGATGCGCACAAGCGTCGGCAACACCTTCCTCAACCTGGCCCGCCGCAGCCAGGCCCTCATCAACCGTCAGCTCAAGGTCATCGACGCGCTGGAGCGTAAGGAGACCGACCCGGACCGGCTCGAGGAGCTGTTCCGCCTCGACCACCTGGCCACCCGCATGCGACGCCACGCCGAGGACCTCATCGTCCTGTCGGGCTCGAAGCCTGCGCGTAGCTGGCGCCGACCGATCGCCGTCGAGGACGTCATGCGCGGCGCCGTCGCCGAAGTCGAGGACTACGCCCGGGTGAAGGTGATGCCCACCGGCGACGGGGCCATCGGCGGGCACGCCGCCGGCGACGTCATCCACCTGCTCGCCGAACTCATCGAGAACGCCACCTCCTTCTCCCCACCGCACACCCCGGTGCAGGTCGTCGGGCGCGAGGCGCCCGACGGCCTCGTCATCGAGGTCAAGGACCACGGCCTGGGAATGAGCCCGCAGGAGTTGCACTCCTGCAACCTGCGGCTGGCCGACCCGCGTCCCTTCGACTCGTCGAGCAGCGGGCGGCTCGGCCTGTTCGTCGTCGGCCGCCTAGCCGAGCGGCACGCCATCTCGGTGGAGCTACGTCCCTCGCCCGTCGGCGGCACGTCGGCCATCGTTCAGGTGCCGGCCGCCCTGCTGAGCCGTTCCGAGGGCGACGGTGACACCGCCGCCGGCGCCCCGGAGCAGTCCGGCGAGGCGCCGCGTGGCCGGTCCGACGAGGCGCTCATCGAAGTCCCGCCGTCGTTCGCCGCCGCCCGGTCGGACTGGTTCGCCGCGCAGCGTCCCCGGCAGGGACCGCCGCCGGACGCCGCCGAGAGCCGGGCCCCCGCCCTGTCCGAGCAGCCCACGGCGAGGAGCGAGCAGCCCACGGCGAGGAGCGAGCAGCCCACCGGCCTGCCGCGGCGGGGCGGCCAGGCATCCGAGGAGCACACCGAGGAGCACACCGAGGTGGGCCTGCCGCGGCGCATCCGACGGGCCAGCCTCGCGCCCCAGCTGCGCCGGGACAGCCCCGACGGGGGGCCGGGTTGGCTCGTCACGCAGCGCAGCCCGGAAGAGGTCCGCAGCATGATGTCGTCCCTCCCGGGCAACTTCGGTCGCGGGCTGGCGGACGGCCGGGTTTCCCACGACGGCGACGATGTGGGAGAGGTGACCTGAGATGCGGTCCGCGTCACCGCTGTAGGCGGTCCGTTCGACCGTCCTTTCGCCACCCTCATCGGAAAGGTGCTCGATGGACCACAAGCCCTCCAGACCGCGGTCGCCGGAGACGACGACGCCGCGTCCGGTCAAAATCATCATCGCCGGCGGGTTCGGAGTCGGAAAGACGACGTTCGTCGGCTCGGTCAGTGAGATCCCGCCGCTGAGCACGGAGGCCGCGATGACGGTGGCCAGCATCGACATCGACGACACCAGCGCGATCGGCGCCAAGACGACGACGACCGCCGCGCTGGACTTCGGGCGGATCACGCTCATCGACAGCGTCATCCTCTACCTGTTCGGCACCCCCGGGCAGGAACGGTTCTGGTTCATGTGGGACGAGCTGGTGCTCGGCGCGATCGGCGCGGTGGTGCTCGTCGACACCCGAAGACTGGCGGACTCCTTCCCCGCCATCGACTTCTTCGAGGAGCGCAACATCCCGTTCCTCATCGCGCTGAACCGGTTCGACGGCGCCCGCGAGTACCGCGTCGAGGACGTCCGCGCGGCGCTCGACCTCGACCCGCGCCGGCCGGTGGTGCGCTGCGACGCCCGCGAGCGCGAGTCGGTCCGCCAGGCGCTGGTATCGCTGGTCCGCCACGCCCTCGACCTGGTCTCCGCCGAGCCGAGCGCCCAGCCGAGCCAGCCGCAGCGGTCCAGGTGAACGCCACAGACGGCCATTCGGTGAAAGGCAAGGTGCTCGACATCCTCGGTCTCGACGACGTCGCTCTGTCCGCCTACCGGCTCTGGTTGCGCCACGAGTCGCTGAGCGTCACCGAGGCCGCGGAGATGCTCGGCCAACCGGCGGGCGGCGTCGGCCGGATCCGCGACCGGCTGGTCGAACTCGGCCTGCTGCTGGCCTCCCGGGAACGGCCCGGACGCTTCGTCGCCGCCGATCCAGAAACCGGCCTGAACCATCTGCTTCAGGCCCAGCACGAACAGCTCATCCGCCGCCATGAGCGGCTCGTACGGGCCCGGACGCAGGTGAGCGTCTTCGTCTCGGACTACCTGGAGGGCCGTCCCGGTTCCGATCCCGTCGAGGTGCAGCGCATCGACGGCGTCGACCAGGCCCGCGCCGAGCTGATCTCCCTCGTCGGCCGGGCCGAGCGGGAGGTGCTCACCCTGCGCACCCGGCGGGGCTGGTCGGCGGCGCTGTCCGACGACCTCATGCCGGCCGAGCTGCGGGCCCTTCGGCGCGGGGTCGTGATGCGCAGCGTGCTGCCGCGTTCCTACCGGCTCGACGAACGTGGTGCCGGTTACGTGCGTACCGTCGCCGCACACGGCCTCGTCGCCCGCGTCGCCGACGACCCCCGGCTGGACGCCACCACCGTCGACGGTCGCGTCGGGCTCGTCCGGCTGGCCCGCGGCGCCGGCGCCGACGCCGACGGCCACATGTTGCTCGTGCGCACGCCCGAGCTCACCGCGGTCCTGCGCACCCTGTTCGAGCAGGTCTGGGCGATCGCCGAGCCGCTCGGCGGCGGGCCGGCGCCGAGCGGCGGTGAGGAGTCGGCCGACGATCCCTCGGACACCGAGCGGCTGCTGCTGCGCCTGCTCAGCCTCGGCGTCAAGGATGAGGCGGCCGCCCGCCATCTCGGTGTCTCCGTGCGCACGGTGCGCCGCATGATCGCGGATCTGATGTCCCGCCTCAACGCCCGCAGCCGCTTCCAGGCCGGCACCCTCGCCTCCCGCCGCGGCTGGATCTGATCTCCGACCCCGGATCAGGTCCCGCACCCTGCGCGGGACCGCCGCCCCTCCCGAGCCCCAGTCGTCGCCGTCCGGCAGCTGTGACCATCCGGCAGCTGTGACCGTCCGTGTCGGTTGCGGCGTCGGACGGCGCCGCTCGGTGGGAGCGTGGCTGCCCGGTGTAGAAATGCGCGATCCGGCCTGGATGCGCCCGCGGTGCCCGGATTCGTCCCGCGGCCGGTGAGGCCCGGCCGGACCCGGGGTGGTGTCGGCGGTGGCGGGGCGTGGACCGGCCGTGGTGGTACGGCCGGGGAACGGGGGATTTCGACGTGCCTGACTCGTCCGCGCTGGACGTTCTGATCGGCCTCGCGCTGCTGTTCGCCGCGTTCAGCCTCGGTGTCTCCCGAATCAACGAGGCCGTGCTCGGCCTCCTGCACTATCGGGGCCGGCGCCTCGAGTCGGAGCTGCGCCGGCTGCTCGGCGGCCGCCCGCCGGGCGGTGCATCGCCCGATCCGGGGGCCGCACCCGCGGACGTCGCCGCGGAGCTGCTCGACGGGCCCCTGCGGGCCATGCGCACCGCCGGCCGGGATGCGACCTCCGCCGACATGGCCGATCATCCACCGGTGCAGCGAACCTGGGCCGCGGTGAGTCGAGCCCGCCGGCTGCGGTTGCCCTCCTACGTGCCGTCCACCGCGTTCGCCCGGGCCCTGCTCGACCGGGTCGACCCACCCGCCCGGGCCATGCTGGCCCAGCTACGCCCGGACGCGCTGCCCGCGCACATCGCCGACGAGATCCGTGAGCATTACCAGACCGCCTACGACGCCGCCCGGCGCTCACTCGACGAGGGGTCCGCCCAGGCCCTGTATGACGCGATGCCGGTGGACCACCCGACCGGACGAGTCGTGGCCGCAGCGCTGGTGTCGGCGGTCGGCAGCGGGACGGTCGGGACGCTGGAGGATGGGCTGACCGCGTTGCCGCCCTCGCTGGCGAAGGACGCACTCACCGCGGCCGTGGTCCGAACGGGCGGCGACAGAGAGAAGATCATAACCGAGCTGGCGCAGTGGTACGACGAGGCGATGGACCGCCTGTCCGGGTGGTACAAGCGGCGGATCGCGGTGTTCCTGCTCAGCTACGCGATCGTCCTGTCCGCCGTGTTCAACCTTGACGCGGTCGCCATCTCCCGCGCGCTGTGGCAGGACGGGACCGTGCGCGACGCGGCCGTGACCGCGAGCCAGGCCCAGATCGGCCAGGCTGCCGCCGACGGCAGCACCCCCGCGAACTCCACCCTCGGGGACTCCGCCACCACTGGTTCCGGCGACGCGAACTCCGGCGACGCGAACTCCGGCGACGCGGGTTCCCGCGACGCGGGTTCCCGCGACGCGGGTTCCGCTGCCGGTGAGGGTGACGCCGTCGAGCGTGCGATCAGGTCGGTGCAGGACGCCTCCGGCCTGGCCCTGCCGATCGGATGGGTTCGGACGAGCGACGACCGCGACGACCCGCGGGAGGTCCCGCACACGGTCGGCGGCTGGTTTCTGAAGATCGCCGGTCTGGCCATCGCCTGCTTCGCCCTCACCGCCGGCGCCCCCTTCTGGTTCGAGCTGCTGGGCCGACTGGTCAACATGCGTGCCGCCGGGCCGAAGCCGCGGTCGGCGACCAGCGGCTGACCCCCGCGCGGTGTGTAGTCCGCGCGGGGCGGTCGGGTGGTTCGCCCAAGCGTTGACCTTCCCGCCCGATCGGAGGAGCGTGACCAGCGATGACTCAGCCCGCCGCGTTTCACGAGGCCGTGAGCGTGATCAGCTACCCGATGGTGATCGTGACCGCGGTCGTGCCCGGCGGTGAACGCAGCGGCTGCCTCGTCGGCTTCCACACCCAGTGCAGCATCGAGCCGGCCCGCTACCTGCTGTGCGTCTCCCGGGCCAACCACACCCATCGGGTCGCCTCGGCGGCCAGTCACCTCGCGGTCCATCTCCTCGACGAGGCCGACGAGGAGCTCGCGACGCTGTTCGGCGAGCAGACCGGCGACGAGATCGACAAGTTCGCGCGCTGCGCCTGGCGGGAGGGTCCGTTCGGACTGCCGGTCCTCGAGCAGCCGCGCGCCTGGTTCGCCGGCCCGGTGCACACTCGCGCCGACGTCGGCGACCACACGGCGTTCGTCATCGAACCGGTCGACGGCGCGGTCGCCGGGCCGTTCACCCAGCTTGGCTTCCAACAGGTCCGGGACATGCAGCCCGGCCACCCGGCCTGACGGTCCCCGGGCAGGGCGACCGCGCGAATCCGCGGTGCCGGGGCACTAGCCTTCTTCAGATGTGAACACTTCTGTGCCCGGACCGGCCGCTGAGCCGGTCACCTCTGACCCGCTCGCCGCCGCCCCCGGCCCGATCGGGGGGGACCTGCTCGCCGGGCTGGACGGCGTGGGCGGTCGGCGGGTCGTCGATCCCGAGGCGGTGCTCGCGGACCTGCAGGCCGACCCGGAGGCCTTCAGCCCGCTCGGCGGACGGCCCATCCTGGTCGTCGACGCCGCCTCCCCGGCGGCGATCAAGGTCGGCGAACGCGGCCGCCGGCTGCCCTGCGTGTGCGTAGCGGTGGCCGAGGATCTGCGGTGGGTACCCGACGGCGTCGCCACCGCCGGGTTCGACATCCTGCTCACCGACGAGCCGGGGGCGCCGCGGCCGTGGGTGAGCGCGCCGGACGGGGTCGACGCCGCGGTGGACGCCCTGGCCGCCGCGGTTGCCGCGAATCCCTTCGCCGCGACCGCTCTCGTGCAGTTGCTGCGCGTGAGTACCGGGATCGACGTGCGTGACGCTGTCGTCGCCGAGTCTTTTGCCTACTCGGCGTTGCAGGCCGGCCCGGAGTTCGCCGGCTGGCTGGCCGGGCGCCGGGCCCGGCGCAGCGCGCGTGCCGCCGGCGGGACAACGGATCCGACGGCCCCCGCGACGGCCCCCGCGACCGGGGCGGCGCCTGCCGTCCTCGTCGAGCGGGACGGGGCGGTGCTCACGGTGATCCTCAACCGTCCGCGGGTCCACAACGCCGTGAGTATCAGCCTGCGCGACGGGTTGGTGGCCGCCTTCGGGCTCGCCGCCGCCGACAGTGAGCTCGCCGAGATCCGGCTGGCCGGTACGGGTCCGTCGTTCTCCAGCGGTGGCGACCTGACCGAATTCGGCACGATGCTCGACCCGGTCGGTGCGCACGCCGTGCGGACCACCCGCAGCATTCCGCTGGGCCTGCTGGCCACCGGGCTGCCGGTGACCGCCTACGTCCACGGGCTGTGCATCGGTGCGGGAGCGGAGCTGCCCGCGTTCTGCGGACGGGTCGTCGCCGCCCCCGACGCCTCCTTCCGGCTCCCGGAGGTGGCGATGGGGCTGGTCCCCGGCGCCGGGGGGACTGCGAGCATCCCGCGGCGGATCGGCCCGCAGCGGGCCGCCTACCTGATCCTCGGCGGGCTTCCCATCGACGCCGAGCTGGCGTTGGCCTGGGGGCTCGTCGACGAGATCGCCCCGCGGGCGGGCATGCCCGGGGCGAGCCGCTGACCGGACGACAACGATCAGACGCCCACGTCCGGGTGGATGTCGAGCTCGGCGAGCCGGCGCCACAGGCCGTCGAGCGTGCGGGTGGGATGGCGGTAGAACTCGGAGCCGCGGATGCGGATGAACGTCCAGCCGAGCCGCTCCAGGATCCGCTGGCGGCGCAGGTCCGCCTCCCACTGGTCGGGGCCGTGGAACCGGTCGCCGTCGCATTCGACGGCGAGCCGGGGGCCGCGGACGCGCGCGGCGCCCGCGTCGGGCGCCGGCGGGCGGGGTGCTCCTTCGACGACGAGGTCGATGCGGTAGCGGCCGACGGGATGCTGGGGGCGGACCCGGTAGCCGCGGCCGAGGATTTCGCGCAGGACTGCGCGCTCGAACTCGCTTTCGCAGCGGTCGGCGAGCCGGCCGGTGGCCTGCGGGGTCGCACCGGCGTAGGTGTACTCGATGAGCTGGCGGCGGATGTCGTCCTCGCGCAGCGTCGCCGGGTCGACGGTGTGGAACACCCACATCTGGTTGCGGGCGCGGCTCGCGGCGACGTTGACACGCTGCAGGTCGCGGCGGCGGGTGGCGGCGGAACGGTTGTCGTCGGCGACGACGGAGACGAACACGACGTCGCGCTCGTCGCCCTGGAACTGGTACGGGTCGCCGACGCGCAGCGCCCGCCGGGAGAACTCCCGCTCGCCGAGCCGCTCGACCAGGGCGTGTTCGATGAGCCGGGGCTGCCCGGCGCCGAGCAGGGTGACCACGCCCATCGTCATCGCGTCGTAGGCGGGGTCGGCGCAGCAGGCGACGACCTGATCGACGATCGCCCGTGCCTCCGCCGGGTTGGCGTCGCCGAAGCGGGTCTGCGTGCGGGCGCCGTCGGTGACGCGGACCGGGCGCAGCGCGGCGCCGATCGCGAGCTCCGGGTCCTCCCGCAGCGGCAGGATCTGATGGTCGTAGAAGCGGTTGGAGAACCCGATGATGTCGGGCAGGCAGCGGAAGTGCTCCTTGAGCACCACGGTCCGCGGGAACACCCTGGCGGCGGTGTCGTAGAGGCTCGCCTCCACGTCGAGCAGGGACCGCTGGGCGACGTCGGGCAGGTGGGCGTCGATCAGCGCCCCGACCCGGGCCCGGTCGATTCCGACGGCCTCCGGGCTCGTCTGGGCGTCGTCGCCGACGACCACGGCGCGCCGGCCCAGGCTGAGCACGCCGAGGGAGAGGATGTCGCACTGGCTGGACTCGTCGACGATGACGACGTCGAAGAGGTCGTCGGATCCCGGGTCGAAGCTCTCCATCACCCGGTACGTCGGCATGATCCACACGGGCACGGCGCCCATCGCGGCACGCATGTGCGTGCGGGCCTGAGCCCGCCAGTGCGGGGCGTACTTCCCGGTGCCCTTCCCCAGCCGGTCGAGGGCCTGCACCCAGCCGGTGAGCGCGCGGCGCTGCGGGTCCCCGAGCCGGGTCGCGAGCCCGAGGCGGGCGGCGCGGCGCGCGGTGTCGAGCACGAGCCGGCGGGCCTGCTCGGAGGCGTCGCCGAGCTGGCGGCCGAGCAGCGCGAGGTCGCCGTCGGCGTGCAGGTCGTCGAGCCAGGTCTGCGCCTGCCGCCAGCGCCACGCCGCCGCGGCCCGCGCCGGGTCGCCGCCGGCCGCGGCGGCCGCGTCGCCGGGGCGGTCGAGGATGGCGTCGGCCCACAGCGGCGCGACCGCACGCAGCCGGTCCGACAGGCGTGTGCGCGCGGCCGCGTCGGGACGCAGCGCCGCCAGCCGGGCGGCCTCGCCGAGCAGCGCATCCCAGGCGGCGAGGTCGCGCCGCGTCAGCGCCTGATGCAGCTCGCCCCACAACCGGCCGGCCCGCGGGCCGCGGCCACCCTCCTCAAGGGTCCGCGCGAGCGCCGCGAGTCGCTCGGTGACCTCCTGTTCGCGGTGGCGGCCGGCCGCGGCGGCGAGTAGGTCGGCCAGCCGGGTCAGCGCGGCCGGATCACTGCCGTCACCGGCGCCGGGAGCGACGGCGCGTAGCCGGGCGGCGAGCTCCGGGCGGCCTCGGCGTTCCCAGTCGACGGCGTCGGCGAGGTCCCGGGCGGCCGCGTCGAGCCGGGTCAGGACATCGAGTGCACCCGCCTGCACGGGTTCGCCGCCGAGTGCGGCGGCGATCGCGCCCTGGCGGGAAACCGTGGCGGCGAGGGCCTGCCGGCGGCGCACCTCGGCTTCGGCGACGGCCACGTCGTCCGCGGTGTGCGGGACGAGCCCGTCGACGCGGACCGCGTCGCGCAGCTCCCGCAGCTCGCGGCCGCCGAGTCGCGGCACCCCGCGCCCGGCGGTGTAACGCTCGCGCAGCTCCCCGAGCAGGCGTAGGTGCACCCGCGGGTCACCGTCGGGCATCTCGACCGGGCGGCCGAAGGTCCGCGCGGTGAGCCCGCGCAACTGCGTGATCTCGGCCGCCAGCTCCGCGGCCTGCGCGGCCCAGAACTCGGCCTGTGCGTCGGAGTCGGCGCACTGCACTCGGGCGGCGGCGAGCCAGCCGACCGAAAGCCGCCGCGCCCGCGCGGCGGCGGCGCGGGTGTCGTCAACCAGCGACTGCGCCGCGGCGTCGCCGAGGGCGTCGAGCGCGGTGACCGACAGGCCCGCCAGCTCCAGGTCGGCGAGGCCGTCACGGACCTCGTCGAGCTCGGCATGCAGCCGCGCCAGGGCGACTGCGTCCGGCAGCGCGGCGGCGTCGGGCTGCTCCTGGGCGAGCGCGCGGGCGTCGGCGGGGCCGATCTCGCGCGCCGTGCGGTAGAGCAGCGCAAGCTCCGCCGGGTCCAGCGGCAGCGCCCGGGTCGGGTCGAGCCGGTCGGGGATGAACGACAGCTCGCCGTCCCGCTCGGCGAGCCACGCCGCCACCGCCGGGGCCCGTTCCCGCCCGTGCGGCAGCTCGAACTCGCGGGCCTGGGCCGCCAGCAGGTCGATCATGCGCAGTTCGAGGGTGCGGGCGTGGGCGCGGGCCGCGTCGAGCTCCTCGGCGAGCGCCTTGACGGCCGCGGTCTCCCGCGCGGGGTCGACGTCGCTGAGCGCACCGGAGATCTCCACCACGGCGGCGCGCAGCTCGTCGAGGTCCGCGCGGCTTGACCCCAGTACGGCGACGCTCAGGTCGCGCAGCTCCGGCGGAATCTTGTCGCGCAGCACGCCAAGCGCCTGCTCGTCCTGCGCGGTGACGAGCACGCGCTGCCCGTGCGCGACGAGATGGCAGATCAGGTTCGCGATGGTGTGGCTCTTGCCGGTGCCCGGCGGGCCCTGCACGGTCACACCGCGGGAGCCGGCGAGCTGGCGGGCGATCCGCTCCTGGTCGGCGTTGGTCGCCAGCGGCATGAGCAGCCGCTCGCCCAGGACGCCGGAGACATCGGCACCGAGTCCCGACGTCGCCCCCGGACCGACGCGGTCCCAGCGTCCCGAGCCGGACGGTGGCCCGGCGGCGGTGCCGGCGAGCGCCTCGGCGACGAGTGCCTCCTCGGCGACCACGGACGCGATCGCCTCGGGAATGACGTCGCGTTCGGTGAGGGCGGTGCGCAGGTCGGCGTAGAACTGCGCCTGCAGGGCGGGCCGCGGCCGCGCGTACAGCGCCCAGGTGTCGACGAGGACGGGCGCCGCGCCGGGCGGCGGCAGGCCCGGCCCCGCGACGAGTCGGGCGTCCAGCCCGAGCGGCGCGATGACCTGGCGGAACACCTCCGCGCGGCCGGGGGCGTCCCACGGATCCACCGGCGCGTCACGCAGCCGGTCGCGCAGGGCGGAGAGTGCGTCGAGGCCGGGCAGCCCGAGGCCGTGCAGCGGCTCGGTCTCCAGGCTCGTCGGCCCGTCGGGATGCAGGCGGACAACGCCGGAGTCGGGGTCGAGGGTCGCCACCATCCGGGTGACGAGCAGCGGATGGCTGATCACGGCGTCGCCGACCCGCCAACACAGCACGCCGTGCCCCCACACGAGCTCGGTGGTGGCGTCGTCGCGCTGCAGGGCCAGGCGTAGGTCGAACAGGCGCTGGTAGAGCGCTCGGGCGTCCCGCGCCGCCCGTGCCCCCGGCGCCCAGGGCCGCCAGACGTCGCGCACCCAGGCATCAAGCAACGCCGCCCGCGGATCGGGCTCGGGGGACACGGCATCGCCGGGCTGCGCAGTCGCATCCGCAAGCACCGCCGCCTGTGTCGGGACAGCCACACCCGCTTCGTCGCCGATTGCGACGTTCGGGCCGGTGCTGCCGAGACTCACGGCCGCGGCCACGGGCGGGGGAGATGGGAGTGTGGGGGGCGCATCCGGGTTGACCCCGGTGGCATCGAGGATCGCGTCGAGCGCGCGTGGCCAGGCCGGTGGCCGCGGCGGCGCCGTGCGGTCGATCTCCAGCCAGGAGTCGCGCCGGGCCGTCGGGCCGAGGCGGACGTCCGCGTGCGTGGGCACGGCGGCCGGGCTGATCGGGGCGGGGGAGTAGTCGGAGAGCTGGCGGCGAGGGGCGCCACGCCGCTCGGTGGCAAGCGCGGCGAGATAGTCCAACAGCCGAAGCGACCGGCTGCGCACCTGGTCACGGGCGGACAACGGACATCGGCTCCTCGGGCGGACAGGCGGGGTCAGGGCGCGGCGGCCACGGGCCGGATGTGGTCCGTGCCTCCGCCTGAGGCGACACTACGGCCTGCGTCCGACAACATCGCCGGTTTCCCGATCGCCGAGGCGGCATCACCTCCCGCCGTACCGCTGCGATTCCCGGACCGACCTCGTGTTTCGCCGAGCGGACCGGCTCCCGGTGAGACGGTCGTCCTGGACGAGCACGCCGGTCTCGGTCTCGGAGATCAAGGTGTTCCGCGGAACCGCGCCAGGCGGCCCGGCCTCACCCTCAACCCTGACGATCTTGATGTTCCGCGGAACACCGCGCCACACGTCCGGGCGGATCGTCGATTGCCGGACGCCCCATGCGGTGCCGGTCGCCGTGCTCCCCGTGGACCATTCATGATCATCGAATGCTGAAGTCCGAGAGGAGGTGGCCCGTGCACGTCACCCGAATCGCGGTGAATCCGGCGCAGATGGGCGGGGTTCTCTGTCTCCGCGGGTTGCGCATCCCCGGGTTGCGCATCCCCGTGGCAACGGTCGTCGGAATGATCGCCGACGGCATGTCCGCCGACGAGGTCATGGTCGAGCTTCCGGACCTCGACACGGACGACATCCGCGAGGCGCTCCGTTTCGCCGCCGAGGCCGTCCGCGAACAGCAGCTTCCGCTCATCATCCCGGCCTGATCCGACGCGCGACTCCTGCTCGACAACAGTCTGTCCGACACGCTCACGGCCGGTCTCCGCCAGGTAGGGCACGACGTACTCCACCTTCGAGACTGCGGTACCTGGATCACAGGGCGAGGCGGCTCGGCGTCCCAAGCTGAGCGTGTGTGCGGTCGCGGATGGTTCGGGGCGGATGGTTCGGGTGGGGCTGGCGGATGCAGGGGTCCGGGCACGGCGCGGCGGTCGGTCCCCACCGACACGCTCGCCATCGCGTCGGTGGCCGCCGCGCCGTGCCTGGTTGGCTCCGACCCGATCCCTCCGCGGGTCGCAGCCGTCTGCGTCGGGTGACGCCGCATCCTTGACCGCTGGTCCGTGCCGGACCTCGGTGGTGCGACGATCCCGAACCCGGTGTCAGCCTGTCGCGCCCCCGTCCCGGCTCCGACCACCAGGTGGCGTGGTGCCGGCGGGGGCCGGCTCGGTGTATCGCTGCGGCGGGAGCTTCCCGCCGTCCCGGCCGTGTCCGATGGCGTGCACCGTGACCTCCCCGTCCGCTCCCCGTGGTCGGCGTGAGCGTGGTTCGAGCTTCCTGGATGGGGCGGCGGCGGGGCAGGGGCGACCGGACCGCATTCGGTGCGCCGAACGGCCGCCGCCACTCCGGTCCGACCGGCCCCCATGGGAGGGGTCCGACGTCCCGCCGCCCAGGGAGATCGCCGGCGCTCCCGCGGCGGGCGGCCGGCACTGTGGGGTGTGATCCGGACGGCCCGGACGGATGGCGTCCCGTCCGACAGAGGGGGCCGTCCATGTCCGGAAGATGCCAGTCGGATCGCCGCACGTCGTCGCCGTCATTTTCCTGACATGCCTCGGTGACAGTCGACGGATCGCGAATCGGACCATAAATCGGACCGCGAATCAGACGACTGTTGTAGCGAATTGCCGCAGGTCGGGTACTCCGAGTACAGAGCGATCCGTGGACTGGGCGGTCGGCGGACGAGACGGCCCGTGGACGGGGGCGGTCGCGGGTACAGGCGGTCGGCGGACGGGAGGGGCGCGGAACAGGATGGTCGGCGGGCCCAGGCTGCCCTGCGCGACGGTGGTGGTGCTGCCCCCGGATTGCGCGGTGGGCGCCGTGAGCAGGGCGGCCGGGCGTCCACCGGCTGGCGCGGCGTCGAGCCAGGTTTGCGCAGGTCCCGGC
>NZ_JAMPTM010000094.1 GCF_025403375.1 Frankia gtarii | reverse complement strand
CCCCGAAGTCGCAGCGCGCCCCGAAGTCGCAGCGCGCGCCGAAGCCCCCGGGCCGCCCGGAGTGCCGGGCCAACCCAGGACCGCGGGCCTGCCCGCAGCGCCAGGGCCAGCGCCACCGGGTGTCCCAGGTCCGGCCGGGTCGAGCTGCGGCGCCGGGCCGCGCGGACGCCCGGCCGCGTCGACCGGCGCGGCGCCGTCGGAGTCCGCGGGGGAGCCTGGGCGTGCGGCCACCCGCGCCGCGTAGGAGTCCCGCGCCGTGCCGGGCGGCGTGTCGCGCCAGCCGCCGGATTCGCCCTGCGCGGCCGGCGGGCCCGCTGGCGCGGACTCCACGGGAGCGATGGGATCGCGCGAATCCGCGTGCGACATACCCGTTCCTCTCACCCCGCCGAGACGCTCATGGTCACTGTCGAATCGGTCAGGGTCGGCTTCGTCGTGGCCCGATGGACGACGGGAGAGCACCCGCATCGCCCCCGTGAACCGTTCGGTGGAACGCTGCTCCGACGCCGTGTCATGGCGGCGCAGCCACATGGGGATCAACACGAAGCCCCATACCGCAACAATCGCCGCCCAGATCAGGGCGCTCATCGAAGTACCGCCGTCCGGCTGGGGTGGATTGCGCGATGATCCGATGGCGGGACCGGCACGATCCCCACGCCGGACGCCGGGCACGCACCGTCCGCGCGAGGCGCGGCGAGCGCGGCGGGCGCGGAGGTGCTGACCATGAGGAGCCTCTTCCCGACATCAGCGGATTGCGATTTCGAGGTTGACGCTAGTGAGCGAAATCCATGTGGTCACCGACCCGAACCCCGCGTGTCGCATCCGCAATCGGATGGGTGATGGTCGTCTGGCCGTCGTCTAACCGACTCAGAGGACCCACAGTGAGCTCCGTCTGCCATACGGAAGCACTCGGGGAGAGCACGAGCCTCCAGCAGACCGCTGCGAATGAGCTCGGGTGTGAGTGTCGGAACAACGCGCCGTGACCGCATCGGGCGGGCGTCTGGTTACCGACACCCGCCGCTGGGCGGAGTGGAACTCGTCACCCCACCCACGGCATTACCCGGAAGCGGGCCCCCGGTCCCCCCGCGGAGGCGTCCGCTCGGCCCGGACCACCGACGCTCAGGGCCGGCTGTGGTGGCTCTCCCGCCAGCGGCGCACGAGCCCCTCGGGAACGTCCTCGGTCGTCAGCGCGAATCCGAGGTGGTCGCGGTAGTGGCCGTCGATGGCGAGATAGTGCCGGTGCAGGCCCTCCTCGCGGAAGCCGAGCTTGGTCAGCACCCGCTGGCTGGCGACGTTTTCCGGCCGCACATTGGCCTCGACACGGTGCAGGCCGACCGGGCCGAAACAGTGGTCGACGACGAGCGCCAGGGCGGTCGGGGTGATGCCTCGGCCGGCGAAGCCGCTGTCCACCCAGTAGCCGACCTGCGCGCTGTTGAAGGCACCGCGGACAATCGTCGAGACCGTCACCTGGCCGACGAGCCGGCCGTGGAGAACGACCCCGAACGGCAACGCCATGCCGACCCGCGCCTGCTGGCGCAGTCGGTGCCACATCTGCCGGTACACCGAGATGGTCTGCCGCTGCGCCCAGGTCTCACGCACCAGGACCAGACCCGGCGGGGTCGCCTCCCAGGGGGCCAGCCAGTCGGCGTTGCGCAGCCGCATCTCCACCCACGCGGAGGCGTCACGCAGCCGCAGCGGGCGCACCGTCACCGATCCCTCGGACAGCACCGCCGGCCAGCCCGGAGCCCGCATCACCGTGGCCTATTCCGCCGTCCCGGCCACGCCGGGCACAGCCGCATGATCATCTGTTCCGCGGATCTGGGCCACGGCATGTCCGACCACACCCGCGAGCACACCCAGCCCGTCGCGGACGCCTCCCGTCGAGCCCGGCAGGTTCACCACCAGCGTCGCCGCGGCCGTCCCGGCGAGCCCGCGGGAGAGCACCGCCGCGGGGACGGTGTCGCGGCCCGCGGCCCGCAGCGCCTCGGCGAGCCCGGGGATCGGCCGCTCGATGATCTCACCGGTCGCCTCGGGGGTGATGTCCCGCGGCCCGAGACCGGTCCCGCCGGTGGTGACGACCAGGTCGATTCCGTCGGCGACCGCGGCCCGCAGCGCGGCCACGATCCGCTCGCGGTCGTCGGGGACGATCTGCGCCGGACCGACGGCAAAGCCGAGCTCGGCCAGCCCGGCGACGAGCAGTGGACCGGACCGGTCCGGATAGGTACCCCGGTACGCCCGATCGGACACTGTGACCACCTGGGCGCGCGCCCCCGGCGGCACCCTCGACAACCGGCTCACCGGACCTCCCGGGAGGGTCCGGCATGCCAGTCTCCGTGGCGCCCGCCGGTCTTGGCCAGCACCCGCACGCCGGTCAGCTCCGCGCCGGGATCGACCGCCTTGACCATGTCGTGCAGGGTCAGCCCGGCCACGGTGACGGCGGTCAGCGCCTCCATCTCGACGCCGGTCCGGTCGGCCGTCCGCACGGTGGCGGTGATCTCCACCCCGTCGTCGCGGACGGTGAGTTCGACGGTGACCCCGGAGATCGCGATGGGATGGCAGAGCGGGACGAGGTCGGGCGTGCGCTTCGCGCCCATGATCCCCGCGATCCGGGCGGTCCCGAGCGCGTCCCCCTTCGGCACTCCGGTGCCGCGCAGCAGCCCAACCACCTCGGGGATGACCCGCAGCAGGCCGGTGGCGGTCGCTGTGCGGGCGGTGACGTCCTTGGCCGTGACGTCGACCATCCGGGCCGCGCCGTGCTCGTCGACGTGGGTGAGCCGGGGCGCGGTCATCGCGCGATCGACTCCGCTGGCCCCGTGTTCGGGTCCGACGTGTCGGTATCTGCCCAGCCCATGCCGGAGAGGATGGCGCCTGCGTCGGCTCCGAGCAACAGCGCCGGCAGCCGGGTTCCGGCCGGAACCTTCGTCACGTCCTCGGGGATGACGACCAACGCCTGCGCGCCGGCCAGCGAGGTGAGCTGGTGCGAGCCCTGACCGCCGGCCAGGCGGGCGACGGTCCCCGGGCCGGGCCGGCCGTCGTCACCGAGATGGGCGAGGCCGACCCGCACGAACGTGCGCCGGCCGGGCGGGGAGTGCAGCTCCGTGTCGACCGTCACGACGATCCGCGGCAGACCGGTGGCGGCCAGCCCGCGCATCCGCTGCAGCGCCGGGCGGACGAACAGCTCGAACGAGACCAGCGCGCTGACCGGATTGCCCGGCAGTGTGAAGATCGGCACCCCCTCGACCAGGCCGAAGCCCTGCGGCTTGCCGGGCTGCATCGCCACCGTGTCGAACCGGACGGTGCCGGTCCCGGCGAGGACTTCCTTGACGACGTCGTAGGCACCGACGCTCACCCCGCCGGTGGTCACCACCGCGTCGACCTCCCCCAGCACCCCGTGGAGGGCCCTGGCGAAGGCGTCGGGCTCGTCGGGCACGCCGGTCAGCCGGCGCACCAGCGCGCCGGCCTCACGGGCGGCGGCGGCGATGCCGTGGCTGTTGGAATCGACGATCTGCCCGGCGCCCAGCGGCGAGCCGACCTCGACGAGCTCGGTGCCCGTGGACAGCACCGCCACCCGGGGCCGCGGATGCACCGGGGGGCGCGCCACGTTGACGGCGGCAAGCAGGCCGATCTGCGCCGAGCCGATGACCGTCCCCGCGGGCAGCACCAACGCGCCGGGGGTGACGTCCTCGCCCGCGCGGCGAACGTGCAGCCCCCGGCCGGCGGGCCGGCGGATCGCGACCGACTCGCGACCGCCGTCGGTCCACTCGAGCTGGACCACGGCGTCCGCGCCGCGGGGCAGCGGGGCGCCGGTCATGATCCGCACCACCGTGCCGGGCTTCAGGGGCGCCGGCGTGCCGGGTCCGGCCGGGATCTCACCGACGACGGGCAGGGTGGTGGGGGCGTCCTCGGTGGCCTCGGCGACGTCGGCGGCACGCACGGCGTAGCCGTCCATGGCCGAGTTGTCGAAGCTGGGCAGGGCTATGGTCGCCCGGACGTCGGCGGCGAGCACGCAGCCGTGGGCCTGCTCCAGCCCGGCGCGGCGGGGGCGGGTCGGCGCCACCGCCGCGAGAATTCGCTCCAGGTGTTCATCCACCGTCGTCATGGGCGCCCGTCCCCGTTCCTGTACCCGTTGATGCCGTCGGGCCATACGGCCCCGCCCGGCATCATCCGGGCTACGGCCATCGGAGCCCGGACACCTCTGTTGCATCAGCGGCCGCGCGGGCGCCACCCACCCGTCAGCAATCCGCCGATCCACGGCGGCCTGCGCGCCGATCGCGCCCGGGCCGATCCCGGGAGCGTTCCCGGCCACGCCGGAAGCGTCAAGGTTAAACGAATGCAACTAGGCCAATCGGGGTGCCATCAACTGGCGGAAATCTTTCCTAATTAGGACAAATTAACCTTCGGCCCGCCGGCGGCGACGTACTCCTCGAGCCACGGATAGAGGTCGGGCCCAAGATCGGGCCGCTCGCAGGCCAGCCGGATGACCGCCTTGAGGTAGTCGACCCGGTCCCCGGTGTCGTAGCGCCGGCCCGTGAACACCACCCCGTGCACCGGCTGGGCGTCGGCGTCCCCGGCCGTCGCGCGCAGCGCCAGCGTCCGCAGCGCGTCGGTGATCTGGATCTCCCCGCCCCGCCCGGGCTCGGTGTGTCGCAGCACCTCGAAAATCTCCGGGGCCAGCACGTAGCGGCCGATGATCGCCAGATTGCTCGGCGCCTCCGCAACCGGCGGCTTCTCCACCAGGTCCAGGATGCGCACGATCCCGTACCGATCGTCCGGCCCGGTGGGAACGGACTCCACCGTGGCGACGCCGTACATCGAGACCTGCTCCTCCGGAACCTCCATCAGCGCGATGACGCTGCCACCGAAGCGGGCCTGCACCGCAAGCATTTCCGCCAGCAGCGGGTCGCGCTCGTCGATGAGGTCGTCACCGAGCAGAACGGCGAAGGGCTCGTCACCCACGTGCGCGGCGGCGCACAGGACCGCGTGGCCGAGCCCCCGCGGCGAAGCCTGGCGGACCGAGTGCACCTCGGCGAGCTCAGCCGACGCGCGGACCCGGCGCAGGCGGCTCTCGTCACCCTTGCGCTCCAGCGCGGCCTCGATGTCCGTATCCCGATCGAAATGGTCCTCGATCGCCTTTTTCGTGCGGCTGGTGACAAGGAGGACGTCGCGCAGGCCGACCCGCGAGGCCTCCTCGACAACGTATTCGATAGCCGGCCTGTCGACGACCGGCAGCATCTCTTTGGGCACGGCCTTGGTGGCCGGCAGGAAGCGAGTGCCCAGGCCCGCGGCCGGGATAACCGCCTTCGTCACTGGCATGAGGGAACCTTAGCCGGGTCGAAGTGCACGAGCACAGCGGCGGCCGCCTTCACGGGCAATGCACAGCTCACACGGTACGCGGCCGAGTGCCGGACACCACCAGCACGACCACGGCACGACCACGGCACAGCCCGCCGGGCACGCCGGGCGCTCGCAACCAGCCCCTGCGGCGCCGACCTGCGGGAGGCTGTGCAGGTGCAGGGAAACCACCTTCCACCCGATCCCCGGCGGGGGACGCCCGCCGCCAGGCCGACGGCCCATCCGCACTCCTGGGCGGTGGCCGGCGCGGCACTCGGACCGGGTGGTGACGCACCGACCGGACCAGGTGCGGACGCCAAGCGACGGCTGCGCGCGCGGCTGCTCTCCCAGCGGCGGACCTCCCTGGCCCTGCGCCACCAGTCCTGCTCGCCGGCGGACGCGGCGGTCCTGGCGACCCGAATCCTGCAGATACCCGAGGTCGCCGACGCCCGGTGCGTCGCGGCCTACGTGGGGCTACCCGGGGAGCCCGATCTCGCCGACCTGCTCCCCCGACTGGTCGCCCGCGGCGCCCGCGTGCTGCTGCCGGTGTTGCGCGCCGATCTCGACCTGGACTTCCGCGAGCACGTCGGCACGCTGGTCCCGGGCGCTCTCGGCACCCGGGAGCCCCCCGCGGCGGCACCGCTCGGGGAACTGTCCGAGGCCGAGGCCGTGATCATCCCGGCGCTCGCCGTCGACCGGGCGGGGCGGCGGCTCGGCCGGGGCGGCGGCTCCTACGACCGCGCGCTGCGCCGAGTCACGCCCGACGTCCCGGTGATTGCCGTGCTGTACGACCAGGAGCTGCTCGATCTCGTCCCCACGGAGGAGCACGATCGCGACGTGCAGATCATCGTCACCCCGAGTCGTACGCTACGGTGCGAACCGACTGACGGCACCGGGGAACATCTGGGGCCGTCTACAAGCTAAAGTTGGCAGTCGCCACTTCTGAGTGCCAACGCCGGGAGGAGTACGTGCCTACCTACCAGTACCGCTGCACCGACTGCGGACGTGACCTTGAAGTCGCGCAAAGCTTCAGCGACGCGTCACTGACGGAGTGCCCGACCTGCGCCGGACGACTTCGCAAAGTGTTCGGTTCGGTGGGCGTGGTGTTCAAGGGCAGCGGCTTCTACAAGAACGACAGCCGGTCGAGCTCCGCCGGCGGTTCCACGCAGCAACGCCCGAAGGACACCGCGGACGCCACGAGCTCCAACGCCGACAGCTCCGCCGGCGGTAGCGACTCGTCGTCGACCGCCAGCTCCGACTCGTCGTCGTCGCCCGCCGCGGCGAGCAGCGGCTCGCCCTCGTCGGCCCCCTCTACGTCGAGCACGGCCTCCAGCACCGCGGCGGCCTGACCGACCGAAACACCTCCACCGTCTGCCGAAGGCGTCCGGGCGCCTGCCGCCCTGGGCGCCTTCGGCATGACCGAGGCAGCGGCGGCCATGGGCCGCGTACTGCGGTACGTCCTGCCCGCTTTCCGGCCCCGGACCGTACCCGACGCACCGCACCCGCCGGGCATGCCGGACGAGATGATGTCCGCTCGGTTCTCCGTCGCGGAGCCCGAGGCAACCCGGACAGGACGCCGTCCAGCCGGGTGACGCCAGTGCAGGACACCGCCCACGCGGACCCGGGCAGCGCAGGGGCGCGGCCAGCACGAGACGGCGCCTCGACCGATGCCGGTTCCCGACGAGGCCGTGTGAGCGGGACGCGACGGTCGCAGTCCCGCAGCCGGGCACGCCAGAGCGCAGTCACCGAACGGAGCCCCGCGCCTGCTGGCCGGTCGCCCCCGCGGCGGTAACCGGCGACCGGCGCGCTGAACTCAGGCCGGAGCACCGCTGCGCGGTGAACCCGCATTGGAGCTGACGTTCCGTTTCGTACAGCTCCCCGAAATGCGCTGATAGTGCGATTCAGCACGGCTTCCAGGCATTTCCGTTCGACCCCGGGCGGCATAGGCCGACGAGGGTCGACGGCGGCGACGGGCGCCGTCCGGAGCGACTCCGGACCGGGTCACGCGCCCGCACCGCCGTACCGGACACACCGCCTACTGTTTGCGGCGTCGATAGTGCTCCACGATCCAGGCGTCTACCTCTCGCTTGCGCCAAACTCTGGTGCCTTTGGCACCACTACCCGTCGGCGCGTTGATGACCTGCAAGGGTGCCGGAAACCGGGAGTCCTTGCGCGTCCAGTAGTCCACCGCCTGGCGAGTGATCTTGAGTTGGAACGCGATGTCCCCGATGCCGACCAACTGCTCACCGTCGTCCACGCGGAACATCGTAACCACTTTGCTCTTCCCCAAGAACCTCGCTAGGGTCTATTTTGCTGCATAGCAAATTTACGGAGGAGGAAACCGATGCCCCCAACGCCACGCCGCGCCGATGAGGTCGGGGCCCTGTTAGACCGCGACGAGGACTACGACACCGATCCGATCGGGGATCCGCCGATCACGGTGGGCCGCTACCGGGCGTCCATCCGGGCGGTCCTGGCCGTCCGGACACCGGAGCCCGGGGTCGTCGCTTCCGCGTGGTCCCAACGGGAGACGGACGCATTCCTGGCAGGCAGCCGGGCCACCCTGCGGCTGGTCGTCGAGGTCATCGGGCATGCCCTGACCAAGCCGCCGCCCACCCACAGCGGTTCCGGCGGCGTAGATTGACCGCCGGCGCGCGGCCCGGACCGGGCCGGCATCATCGGCACCCGGATCCGGGCCACGCGCCCCAGCTGACGGCATTGCACTAGCAGGCCCGGGCCGGTCACCGGCCCGGGCGCCGGGCCGAACAACGGCTCGCGCCTAACCAGCCCGGCGGGCGCGGTGTCATCTTGCCGACAATCGTTTCACCAGCGAACTGCCGCCTCAGCCTCGATCGCCGGACCGGGACCGCGGCGGCGAACAAGCCGCGCCACACGAGGGGAAGATCATGGGCGCCACTGAGCCGCTTGACGACGACTCGTTCGACGACGAACGGGAGATCGGATGGGGCGACGAGTCATTGTCCGAGGAAGACGACCCGGACATCGAGCGACTCCTCGCCGATCTCCCGCCGCACCACGTCGAACGCTGATCCGGGGAGGACACCGCCGGCCGCCCGCGGGAGACGAGGCGGAAAGCGCCGTGCGCGGCCGGCTTTCCCGACGCAATACGTCTACCGGTAGGTAAGCCTGAGCGCCCGTGCCGGCCCCCGCGCCAGGCGGGGACGCAAATGCAGGTACCGGGGAACGGTTTACTTCGGTGCATCCGTCCCCGGCACACGCAATCCGTGGTCGGAACAGGACTTCCCGCGGGAACCAGGCGCCGAACGGGCCCTGGGGCTGAGGTGGACGCCCTCCAGCAGCTGGGCGAAGGCGGCCGGCGCCTCCAGATGAGCGGCATGCCCGCAGCCCGGCACGACCTGGACCGTCAGCCCCGGCTTCTCCCGCAGGAGCCGCGCGGCGCGATGGCGCGCGGGCGGCGAGTCCGCCCCCACCATGATGATCGTCGGACAGATCCGCACGGGCAGGGGCGGCGGCTCGAAGTCCAGGAACATCACCAGATCCCGTTCAACCGCGTCCCGGATCCACCGACGCGTCGGTGGAGTCCCACGCGGGCCCGTACAGCGTCCGGGCGACGGAGACCACGCCGCCCTGTGCGAACGCGGCGGCCACCGGTGCCAGCAGGCCGGGCAGCAGTGACCCCACGGCCGGCCCGTGCAGCACGGCGCCGGCCAACGGCACGCCGACGGCCAGGACGGCCGGTCCGGGGCCTGCGCCGGCCGGTCGCCGAGCTCCCGGCGCACGTGCCGTCCCACGCACCGTCCCGGCCCCGTCCACCGTCCCGACGTCCACCGCTGCGTCAGCCTCCGTCCCGCCCGCCGGCCCAAGCCGTCCACGGATCGTCGTTAACGCGTCCACAGTTCCCCTCGCCGGAAAGTAACAACGAGCGCATTGATCGGAAACATTCGAATCCTTACCGTCCAATTCATGTACACGGCTCTGTACACGGCTCTGTACACGGCGCAGTATGCAACAGCGACGGAGAGGACGTCACGATTACCTTCGGCGACCGTCCGGGGACGCTCGCCGGCCGATGTCGGGCGGCGGGCCGGCCGAGGGGGGTGGCGCACCGTCGACGTCGATGTCGGATGCTCGGCTGCATGACTCCGTCGCCTACCCCGACGTCGCCTACCCCGACGTCCGCCGCCGCCGGTAGTCTCCGCGACCAGGCGTATGTCGCGCTGCGTCGACGGCCGATGTCCGGGGAGTTCTCCTTTCGGGACCGGCTCGCCGAGGAGCGCCTCGCCGCCCTGCTCGGCGTGTCGCGCACCCCCATCCGCGAGGCCCTGACCCGGCTGGCCGGCGACGGCCTGGTGGAGAAGCGGTCGGACGGCGGCTACTACCCGGCCGAGCCCGACCTCGGCTCCCTGTGCGACCTCTACGAGATCCGGGTCATGCTGGAGCTGCGCGGGCTGCAGCGCGCGGTGGAGTCCGGCACCGCGCACGACCCCGCGCTGCTGGAGCCGCTGCGGGACCGCTGGCGGGCGCTACGCGATGATCATCCTGCCCCCGATCCCGATTTCGTCGCCCTGAACGAGGATTTCCACATCACTCTCAGCCGCGCGTCGGGAAACGTCGAAATCGCGCACATGTTGGACGCGATAAATGCTCGGATCCGCCTGGTTCGAATGCATGACCTCGTCACCGCGGACCGGGTTCATCTGACGATCGTCCAGCATCTCGGGATCGTCGAGAGGGTGCTCGCCGGCGATCTCGAGGGCAGCGTCGCCGCCCTGCGCCAGCACGTCGGCGAGTCCATGGACGTCGTCGAGAAGCGGGCGGCCCGGGCGATCACCCGGATGGTGCTGAGCCGCGGCCGCGCCCCGGGTGTCAGGAGCTGACCGCGGACCCGGCAGACGCCCACCAGCACGACCGATCACCGTCGGCTCGCCCGAGGAGGACCGTCATGACCACCGCAACCTCAGCTCCCGGCGATCTGGGCACCGAAGCCCCTGCCGGCGGCCCCACGCTGGGTTTCCTGTGCGAATCGACGGCAGTGGACGGGGCGCTGGACATCACCGCGCTCGGCGGCTGGCGACAGTACCTGGCCCGAACCCGAACGGACGTCGCACCCTCACAGGTACCGTAGGGGGGTACCGGTCAGGTACTGGTCATCGTGGGGGAAGGCGCGGCGGATGCACGGCTACACCAACACCAAGGACGAGTACACCGCCCGGTTGCGTCGAATCGAAGGGCAGGTCCGCGGCCTGCAACGCATGATCGCCGAGGACAAGTACTGCATAGACATCCTCACCCAGGTCTCGGCCGCGACCCGGGCCCTGCAGTCGGTCGCCCTCGGCCTGTTGGAGGACCATCTCGCGCACTGCGTGGCCCACGCCGCGGCGGAGGGCGGCCCCGTCGCCGAGGAGAAGCTGCGGGAGGCGACCGCCGCGATCGCCCGCCTCGTCCGGTCCTGAGTGCCGGCGTCAGGCGCCTGCCGGCCCAGGGCTGACCACCCGGCGCCTCATCCGGTGAACGGCTCCTCGCCGGTCACCCGATCGGTTCGCCGCGATCGCCCAGCGCCTCCACCAGGTTCGACAGCGCGGGCAGAGCGGTCAGGATGGCCGACCGGTCGGCCTCGACCAGCCGGGCCAGGGCCGCGCCGAGGCGTCGTTCATGGGCGCGCTGCCAGCCGGACAGGGCCGCCGCCCCGGCTGGAGTGAGCCGCAGCAGCGCCGCCCGCCGATCGGCCGGGTCGCGCTCACGGTGCAGGTAACCGACGTCGGCGAGCTGCTGCACCAGCGTCGAGACGCTGTTCGGGGCGAGTCGCAGCCGCCCGGCGAGCTCACCGACGCGGGTCGCGTCCTTCTCCGCCAGGCACTGCAGGAGCTCGACCTGCGCCATCGGCAGGGACTCCCACGAGTAGTCGGTGCGGATGCTTGTCCGCAGCACGCGGCGCAGCCGGGTGATGACCTCAGTGAGCCGGCGCACGTCCTGGTCGAGACCGGTCGCGGCGTGGCCGGCGGTAGGCGGCAGGCCGGCGGTAGGGCCCTCGGCGACGCCGGGCTCGGGGGAACGTCCGGTCAATGCGTCCCTGCCATCATCGTGAACAGCCTCCTGGATCCCGCAGGTTACGCTGCGCGGCGACAGCTGCGGTGTGTCGCGACCATCGATCGGCCCACACCGGGGCCCGTCGTGGCCGCGAGGTAGCGTCGGGAGAGTGCCGGACGCCGTCTCACCCGCCGTGGGCGCCGGCATGGTCGATCCGGGCGCACGATCGGAACGGATCTGGCTGGACGAGCAGTCCTGGGTCGACGTCACCCGCGGATGGCTGCGCGGCGCGGACGAGCTGTGCGAGGCGATGCGTTCGGGCCTGCCCTGGCGGCAGGGGACCATGTGGCGCTACGAGCGCCAGGTCGCCGAGCCGCGGTTGACCGCGTGGGTCCCCCGCGGTGCGGCGGTGCCCTTCCCCGCCCTGCTGGATGCCTACCGGGCCCTGCGCCGCGCCTACGGGGTGGAGTTCGACGGGTTCGGCATGTCCATGTACCGGAACGGTTCCGATTCCGTCGGCTTCCACCGCGACCGTGAGATGCGCTGGCTGGATGACACGATCATCGCCATCCTCACCCTCGGCGCGCAGCGGCCGTTCCTGGTGAAGTCACGCCACCTGCCGCCGGGCCGGCGGCTCCTCAACGACCCGCAGGCGCCGGGCGGGCGCGACCTGTCCCCCGCCGGCGGGGATCTGATCGTGCTGGGCGGTCGCGCCCAGGCCGACTGGCTGCACGCGGTACCCCGGGTACCCGGGCACGTCGGCGCCCGCATCTCCGTGCAGTGGCGCTGGACTTCCCGGGCCGGCCGGCCCGAACAGGGGCCCGGCTACGGCGCGGCCCGGCACTTCAGCCGGTAGGCGGTAGGTAGGTAGTAGGTAGGCGGTAGGCGGTGGGTAGCCGCCAGCCGTCCGCCGGCGACCGCATGGCCCCCGGCGCGGTCAGTCGCAGGGCGGGTCGTAGCGCCGGTGGCCGAGATAGCTGCGCCACTGCTCTCGACCGATGCGGTCGCCGACCCGGGCGCACACCTCGTCCTGCGCCGCGAGCAGATCGAGCTGCCAGAGCCGGACACTGTCCCCGGTGGCGGCCGCCAGGGTGCCGGCGGGCCCGGCGAGGCCGAGGGTGGTGGTGAGGCCGGGGGTGGTGGTGGCGCCGACCGGCAGGACACCGCGGCGCACCGGCCGCACCGGCGACGACATGTCCCACAGCGTGATCTGACCGGCCGCGCCGCCGACGGCGAGCACCCGGCCGTCCGCGGACAACGCGAGAGCCCCGTCCGGATCCGGTGCGGCGGCCGGGGCCGGTCCGGGCGCGATGGACGTCAACCGGCGCAGACCCCGCGGGTCGCCGAGCCCGAAGATCTCCGTCTGGACGCCGCGGACAGTCGTGGTGGTCGCCGCGAACCAGCGGCTGTCCGGGCTGACGACGATCGCCCGAACGTCGGCTGCGGCGGTGCGTTCCGCGCGGCTTCGCGGGTCCCGCGGATCGGCGACGTCCCACACGGCGAGGTGACCTGGGCCGCCGAGCACGAGCGAACGCCCATCGGGGGTGAAGGTCACGCTGGTGACCTCCGCCGGCAGGGTCAGCACGGCGAGGGCACGCGGCGTGCGTGGGCGGCGAACGTCCCACAGCCGGACCGTCCGATCCGCCCCCGCCGAGGCGAGCGTCCGGCCGTCCGCACTGGCCGCGACGGCCGTCACGGCGCCGACGTGACCGCGCAGGTCCATGAGCGGCACCACTTCGGCTGCGGCGGTCCGCACCTGGTCCAGCTCGCCGTCGTCCACAAGCCGTGGCGGGATCAGCTGCCATAGCCGGAGCACCCCGTCCGCGCCGGCCGTCACGACGGTCTGCGGCGCCGGGGCGGCGGCGGACGCGGACGGGCCCGACACGGTCGTGACGGCACGCAGCGCCGGTCCGACCGTCCCACCAGCGGTGGGGTCACCAGCGGCAGGGTCCGCGTCGTCGGGGATGAACTCGGTGGCGCTGAAGCCGCGCCGGACGGCGCCGACGGAACGGTTGCCGGAGCCGGCCGCGAGCTGTCGGCGATCAACGGTGGTCACCGACGGGGCCCCGGCCAGATCACCGACCCGATGGACCCGGGCGGGATCGGCGATGTCCCACACGGACCCGCCGGCATCGCCGACCGCGATCAGGTACCGGCCGTCCGAGGTGACCCGCAGGCCATGGATGGCACCGGTCGACGCGGCGATCTGCCGGAGGCTCGCCGCTACCAGCGCCCGGGCGGCCGGCGGGGTCGGCTCGATCTGGTACGCGGCGACAGCAAGCTGCCCGGCAAGGTCCGGTTCCCGGTCGAGCAGGCGGATCGCGGCCCCAGCCGCATGGCGCGACGCCGCCGAGTCGCTGCGGTCGCGCACGGTGTCCAGGACCGCGAACGCCGGGATGATCAGCAGTGACGTCGCCACACCGAGCGACAGCACGCGCCGCAGCCACCCGCGATCCGGCCGGCCGTGGTGCGGCGTCGCCACCGCCTGCGCATTGATCGCCTCGGCCGTCGTCGTCGCCGCCCCCGGCTGCTCCCCGATCACGGCGTCAGCGCCCGAGACACCAGCGCCGGCTGCGGCACCCGGGCCGCCCGAGTCATCCGGGCCGCCCGAGTCATCCGGGTCGGACGGGTCGGACGGGTCAGACGGGTCAGACGGGTCAGACGGGTCAGACGGGTCGGACGGGTCGGACGGGTCGGACGCAGGCACGGCCGCGACCGGGGCCGTGCGGTCCGCGTCGGGCGGGATCTCGTCGCCGCGCCCGGGTCGGGGGGACGGGTCGCCGGGGAGCGGGGGCGTGTCGTCTCCGGACGGCTGTCGGGAACCGGCCACTCGGGATAAGAGCGTTGGGCCGGCCGAGCTCACGGCGCGCGGCGATGTCCCTGCCCGCGCGGCCGGCGCGGCAGGCATCTCCTCGCCTGCACGCCTCGTCGCCGCCTCGGTGGGGGCGCCGGTCGGGACGAGGGGACGCAGGCGTTCACGGGCCGGCTGCGCGTCCGGCTCGTCGACCTCCTCGACCTCCTCGACCTCGGGTTTCGCCTCGGGGTCGCCCACCGCCTCGAGCTCCGCCCGGGTGTCAGGCTCTGCCTCCGGATCAGCTGACGGCGTCACATGGTCGTCGGTGACGAGCCCGACCGTGGGCGGCGGGCCGGCGGTCACCGACGTCGCCCGGGGCATCGACGCAACGGCGTCGCCGTCGCCGTCGCCGTCGGCGGGGAGCCACGGCACGACGTGATCGGCCCCGGACCACGTGTCGTCCTCGGGGGCACCGACCATGAGGTGCTCGAGCAGGTCGACGGCGCGGGGCCGACGCTTGGGGTCCTTGCGCATCGCGGCCGCGACCAGTTCGCGCAGCTCGGGATCCAGCTCCGACAGGTCGGGCTCGGCGTAGACGGCGCGCTGGAGTAGGGCACGCGGCGTCCCGGCACCGAACGGCGGGCGGCCGGTCGCGGCGAACAGCAGCACGCCGCCCCAGGTAAAGATGTCGGACGCGACGGTCACAGCCTGCCCAAGAGCCTGTTCCGGGCTGATGAACGCGAGCGTCCCGATACCGGCCGTGGAAGTGCCCGAATTGTCGGTGGGTACGGCATTCAGCACCCGAGCAAGTCCAAAGTCGACCAACCGCAACCCTCGCCCGGAAAGCACCACATTGGTCGGCTTCAAATCACCGAAGACAATTCCCTCGCCATGGAGCGCGGACAATGCAGCCGCAAGCCCGACGGCGAGCCGGGCGGTGTCGGCCGAGTGCAACGGACCGTCGTCCTCGACGCTGGCAGCGAGGGTCGGCGCGTCGATGTACTCGACGACCACGTAAGGGGGGCGGGCCAGCGTATCCAGGTCCAAGATCGCGGCGAGGCAGAACGGAGCCAGCCGCCGCAGACGATCGAGGTCGATGCGCAGGCGGCGGCGGAACTCCGTATCACGGCCAAACGGCGCCGTGATCAGCTTGATGAGGACAGGCTGCGCAAGATTGTTACGGGCGAGAAACACCGGGCCTGTCCCGGCGTCGACCAGCTTCCGTTCAACCGTGTACGGACCAATAGTCCTTGGATCCAACCCGGCAAGAGCATGGGGAGTGCGCCGGGCAATCGCCATACGACGAAACCTCCTACGGCTGCACAAACCGGCCGTGCGGGCACGGCGGCGGATCTGGTCGACAAAAGCATGCTATCGGCGCGGGGCGGGGGTGGGGACGGCATCCATTCGGTCGCGGCGTGGTGTCAGCCGGGACATCGGGGATATGAGCGACCCGACACGGACGTTCCGATGCGGCTGGACGCCCGATCTGGCGCTGGTCGGCGTCGCTCCTACAACGAAGCGTGAGGAATCGGGAACGGGATGAAGCCTCCGATCGGGTCCGTCGCCATCCCCGACGACGGTGTGATGTGACCGACGCAACGCACCTGCCACACGCCGGAGGTCCCCCGGCCGGGTACCCGCGGTACCCCGCCGTGCACCTGCGGCCCCCATCCGGACGTGCCGGCCAGCGGTCTCTCTACGCAGCACCGCGACTGCAGGAAGGCACGGTGCCATCAACGGGGCGAACCGGCCGACGTCATAGGCCACCCAGCCCGCGGCTCGGTCGGGCGACCCCGCCCGCACCGCTCCACCACCGCGGCATCGAACCGCCGAAACAGGCAGACAATGCCGACAACGCCCGCGGATGCCCGCGGATGCCCGCGAACAATCCCGGCAGATGCCGTCAGGTGTTGTTCGAACGGGCGAAGGGCTGCAGCCGGGCGACCAGCCCGCGCACCTCGGCGCCGGCCGCCGCGAGCGTCTCCTCGGAAGAGCTCTCGGCGCCGCCTTCCAGTAGGACATCGAGCGCGATGAGCCGCTCGGCGACCTCCGCCATCAGGTCGAAGTCCCGGACCCGCTGATGGGCCAGCTCGGACAGCCGCTCGTTCTTCTCGAACAACTCCACGAACACGCTGACCTTCGCCCGCAGCAACCAGGGATCGAAGGGCTTCGCAATGTAGTCGACCGCGCCGACAGCGTAACCGCGGAACGCATGGTGCGGCTCCCGATCGATCGCCGTGAGAAAGATGATCGGAGTGTCCCGGGTGCGCCCACGTTGCTTGATCCGATGCGCCGTCTCGAATCCGTCCATCCCAGGCATCTGCACGTCCAGCAGGATCACCGCGAAGTCGTCGACGAGAAGGCGCTTGAGTGCCTCCTCGCCCGACGAGGCCGTGACAAGATCCTGATCCAGGGAGGCGAGAATCGCCTCCAGTGCCATGAGATTGTCGGCTCGGTCGTCGACCAGCAGGATCTTGCTGCGGGGTCGTTCCGTGGCCGGCCCGCCTTCGCCGTCGACGGAACCGCCGCTCCGCTCGGTCACCCGCCTGCCTCCTCCTTCGCGATCGCCTTGCCGGTCCATGGTGGGTGTCGCCACCCCACCACCATCGCTGATCGCTCCCGACGGCATCTCACCGCCCCACCGATAGGCACCCGAATGCGCACGATACGCGATCTGATCAATACAGATACGACCGCATCACCCCGAGGAGATGATCGAGATCCACCGGCTTGGTGATGTAGTCCGTGGCGCCGGCGGTGATGCTCTTCTCCCGGTCCCCGGGCATGGCCTTCGCGGTCAGCACCAGTATCGGCAGGTCGGCGAAGGCCGGCATGTCCCGGATCATCGAAGTCGTCTCGTTGCCGTCCATGCCGGGGAGCATGACGTCCATCAGGACGAGGTGCACCGGCGCGGTGTCCTGCTGGAGGGTACGGATCGCGTCGTGACCGTTGTCGGCGTAGAGGACCCGCATTCCGTACATCTCCAGGGCGCTCGTGAGCGCGAACACGTTGCGCACGTCGTCGTCCACGACCAGGACGGTCGTTCCGATCAGCGGGTCGGACTCGTCGAGGTCGCCTGCGGCCAGCCGGGCGCCGGCGTCGGCCGGCTCCGTCAGGAACGGGGTGCCCACCGTCGTGTCGCTCGACCGCCAGCCCGTGGTGTGCGTGGGCGAGGCCGGCGGCAGGGCCCGGTTCTCGGCCGGGCCGGCATGGCCCTCGGCCCCGTTCGCCCCACCAGCGCCGTTCGCCCCACCAGCGCCGTTCGCCTCGCTGGAGCCGTTCACCCCGCCGTCGGCGGTGGTCATCGGCATGGTCGCGCCGTTGTGCTGGCCGGCAACGCCACCGATGCGGTCGGCGATCCCGTTGCGCCAGCCCTGCGCGGGCGGGGAGCTGGCCGCGACCTGGCCCGCTCGCACCGGCTCGTCCAGGCCCCAGCCAGCACCGTCCGACGCACCGACGATCATGAGAACGTCGTCGGGCTCGCCCGGCGTGACCCCGAAGGCCGGCATCTGCGCGAGCGGGGCCGCCGGCAGGTAGAGGGTGAAGGTGCTGCCATGGCCGACCGCGCTGGACACCGCGATCGAGCCGCCGAGCAGACGAGCGATCTCCTTGCTGATGGACAGGCCGAGCCCGGTGCCGCCGTAGCGGCGCGAGGTGGTGCCGTCGGCCTGCTGGAACGCCTCGAAGATCATGCGTAGCTTGTCGGCGGCGATGCCGATGCCGGTGTCGCTGACCGCGAAGGAAAGCACCGTGCCGGCCGAGCGCAGGTGCGACGCCAGGTGCGGCAGGTCGGAGCGGGCGAGGGTGACGTCGAGGCGAACGGTGCCACTGTCGGTGAACTTCACCGAGTTGGACAGCAGGTTCTTGAGCACCTGCTGCAGGCGCTGCTCGTCGGTGACGAACTCGGCCGGCACGTCGGCGGCGAGGTTGACCTCGAACGCCAGCCCCTTCTCGTCCGCGACGGGGCCGAAGACCCCGGCGACGGCGTCGCACAGGGCGGCGGTGCTCACGTTGGCGGCGTCGACGTCCATCTTGCCGGCCTCGACCTTGGACAGATCGAGGATGTCGTTGATCAGGCCGAGCAGCTCGGAGCCGGCGGAGTGGATCGTCTCGGCGAAGTCGATCTGCTTGCGGGACAGGTTGCGGTCGGGGTTGTCGGCGAGCAGCTTGGCGAGAATGAGCAGGCTGTTCAGCGGCGTGCGCAGCTCGTGGCTCATGTTCGCCAGGAACTCGGTCTTGTACTGCGAGGACAGCGCGAGCTGCTCGGCCTTCTCCTCCAGGCCGATGCGGGCCAGCTCGATCTCGCGGTTCTTGTCCTCCAGCAGCGCCGCCTTCTCCTCCAGCTCGTTGTTGGTGCGCTGCAACTCGACCGACTGCGACCGCAGCTCCTGGGTGAGCCGCTGGGACTGGGCCAGCAGCTCCTCCGTCCGCGCGTTCGCCATGATCGTGTTGAGGACGACGCCGATGGTGTCGACAAGCTGGTCGACCAGGGTCAGGTGCAGCTCGGAGAACGGCGTGAACGACGCCAGTTCGATGACGCCGAGCACCTGGTTCTCGAAGACGACCGGGACGACGACGAGGTCGCACGGCGGCGCCTCGCCCAGGCCGCTGCGGATGTTGAGGTAGCCGGCGGGCACGTGCTCGACCCGGATCCGGTTGCGTTCGAGCGCCGCCTGCCCGATCAGGCCCTCGCCGAACAGGAACGTGCCGTCCGAGCGGCGCCGGGGCACCGAGCCGTAGCCGGCGACGTAGCGCAGCTTGTCGCCCTCGATGAAGTCCAGCAGGTAGACGGTGCCCTGCTGGGCGTCGACCGCCGGAGTCATCTCACTGATGATCATCTGGCAGACCGCGTAGAGGTCGCGCTGGCCCTGCATCTTGCTGCCGATGCGGGCCAGGTTCGACTTCAGCCAGTCCTGCTGCGCGTTGAGCTCGGTCGTCTCCCGAAGCCGGGCAATCATCTGGTTGATGTTGTCCTTGAGCTCGGCGACCTCGCCCTCGGCCTCCACCGAGATGGACCTGGTCAGGTCGCCTCGGGTGACGGCGGTGGACACGTCGCCGATCGCGCGCAGCTGGATGGTCAGTGTGGAGGCGAGCTGGTTGACGTTGTCGGTGAGGTCCTTCCAGGTTCCGGCCACGCCGGCGACCGTGGCCTGGCCGCCGAGCTTGCCCTCCACGCCGACCTCCCGACCCACCCGGGTGATCTCCGCGGCGAACGAGGAGAGCTGGTCGACCATCGTGTTGACGGTGTCCTTGAGCTCGGCGATCTCACCCTGCGCGGTGACAGTGATCTTCTGGGACAGGTCGCCGCGGGCGACGGCCGTGGTGACCAGGGCGATGTTGCGGACCTGGCTGGTCAGGTTGCCGGCCATCGAGTTCACCGACTCGGTGAGGTCCCGCCACACCCCCGACACCCCGCGCACGTGCGCCTGCCCACCCAGCGCGCCCTCGGTGCCGACCTCGCGGGCGACGCGGGTGACCTCGTCGGCGAACGTGGAGAACTGGTCGACCATCGTGTTGAGGGTGTCCTTGAGCTCCAGGATCTCACCGCGGGCGTCGACCGTGATCTTCTGACTCAGGTCGCCCTGCGCGACCGCGGTGGTCACCTGGGCGATGTTGCGGACCTGGCTGGTCAGGTTGCCGGCCATCGAGTTCACCGACTCGGTGAGGTCCCGCCACACCCCGGAGACACCCTTGACCTTGGCCTGCCCGCCCAGGTTGCCCTCGGTGCCGACCTCGCGGGCCACCCGGGTCACCTCGTCGGCGAACGACGACAGCTGGTCCACCATCGTGTTCACCGTGGTGCCGATCCGCAGGAACTCCCCGCGCACCGGCTGGCCGGCGATCTCCAGCGCCATATGCTGGGACAGGTCGCCCTCCGCCACCGCCGCGATGACCCGGGCGACCTCATGGGTCGGGCGGGCCAGATCGTCGATGAGGGAGTTCACCGCCTGAGTCATGTCCGACCAGCCGCCGGGGTGGCCCAGGTCCTCCATCCGCAGGGTGAGCCGCCCGTCGCGGCGGATCACCTTGCTGACCCTGGCCAGCTCACCGGCGTGGCGCTCCTGGATGGCGGCCAGCTCGTCGAACCTGCGCACCACCTCGCCGGCGTACCCCTCCCGAGCCGGCAGGCGGGTGGAGAAGTCGCCCTCGCACAACCTCGTCAGACCGTGCAGAAGATCGGCGATCAGCTCATCCGACGAGGTACGTGATGTCCGGGTCTCGTCCACGTCGCGGGTCGCATGGGGGACGATGGTCGCGATAGCGTCACCGCCGGGTGCGACAGGATCACGGCGGGCCGGGGCCTGCTGGTCGTCAGTGGAACTCATCGGTCTCCTACCTGAGCTCGATCGGCACGATCGTCTCGGACGACGGGCCGGGCGGAGGAGCCCGGGCCAGGGGCGATCTCCTCGGGGCACCGGCGTGGGCGGGCGTCGGTGGACAGGTGACACCAGCCGCCAGTATCCGCCTCACGATGGACAACGCAGGAGAGACTGAGCGACATGAATGGCGTAGGAGGGGGTCCGACGACGCCGACACATGCCATTACGCTGCCGCCGACGCCCGATTCCCCTCGGTCCGCGCGGCGCTTCGTGCTCGAGACGCTGCGCGGCCGGCTCGACGACGACCTGCTCGACTCCGCGCTCCTGCTCGTCACCGAGCTGGTCACCAACGTCGTCGTGCATGCGGGCACCGCGGCCACCGTCGACGTCCGCCAGGAGGGCAGCGGCGTGCGCGTCGGTGTCGCCGACCGGCATCCGGTCCGCATCGGCATGGCGCGGGTGAAGAAGGTGGACGTGCCGCGCCCGCCGTCGGCGTTTTCCGAAGAGGCCGACTTCGGCCTCGACGGGCTGCGCGAGGACGGCCGCGGCCTCGCCCTCGTCGACGCGCTCGCGACGAGCTGGGGCACCGAGCACCGCCCCGGCGGCAAGACCGTCTGGTTCCGGCTCACCGCCGCGGACGTCCCGACGGAGGACCCCTCCGCCGAGGACGACGGTGGGGTGACCGTGCCCGCCCAGAGCCGCCCGCCGCGGCTCATCGCCCGTGACACCGCGCGCGCCCTGACCGCCGAGGGCGAGGTGAACGAGCTGCTCGCGCAGCTCGTCGACGCGCTGACCGTGACCGCCGGGCTGGTGCGACGCCCCGGGCGCGACGGCGGTCGGGTCGAGACCGTAGCCACCCTCGGCGTCGTCGGCGAGGGTGCGGGGGCGGTCGCGTTCCCGCTGGATCCGACCCAGTCGAGTCTCGGCGAGCTGCTGCTGTGGCCGGCCCCCGGCGCGGGCCCGGCCGGACTGGACGTCGACCGCATCCGGCTGGCGACCCGGTGGATGGCGCTGGCTCTCGGTGGCGGCGACATGCGCCGCGCCGAAGAGCGCCGGATCGGGATGCTGTCGTTCCTCGCCGAGGCGTCCGACCTGCTCGCCGGCAGCCTCGACCTCGGCCACTCGCTGGCCCTGCTGGCGCGGCTGCCCGTCCCCCGACTCGCGCAGTGGTGCGCGGTCTACCTGCACCGGGAGAACGCCGATCCGGCGCTGTGGTCGGCGGCCCACGCCGAGGAGAGCATGGCCGGCGCGTTGGGCGTGGCGGCGGCCGACCCGGGCGGTGTGCTGATGGCCGCGGTGCGCACCGCCAGCGGGGACCGGATGCACTCGCTGACCGCGTTCGGCGGCCCGGCCATGGTGATGGTACTCAAGGCCCGCCGCCGGGTCCTCGGTGTGCTCGCCCTCGGGCGCCCGGAGGGCAACGCCTTCGCCGCCGACGAGATCGACCTGCTCGCCGACCTCGCCCGCCGGGCCGCGTTCGCCATCGACAACGCCCGTCTCTACAGCCGACAGGTGGAGCTCGCCGGCACGCTGCAGGCGGGGCTGCGCCCACCGGAACTGCCGATGATCGAGGGCCTCGACCTCGGTTCCGCCTACGGCGCGGCGCAGTCGGCCGGCCTCGACGTCGGCGGGGACTTCTTCGACCTGCTGTGGGGCCCGTTGGGCTGGACGATCGCCATCGGCGACGTCTGCGGCAAGGGCGCCGAGGCCGCGACCGTCACCGGGGTGGCCCGCGCCGTCCTGCGGCTGCTCACCGGCCGCGGCACCGACCTCGGCGAGGTCCTGCTCGAACTGAACCGGACGCTGCGCGACGCCGCCTCCGCGCATCCCAACGGCCAGGGCCGGTTCTGCACCTTGGCCGCAGCCTCGATCACGGGCCCGGCCAGTTCGCCCAACC
>NZ_JAMPTM010000093.1 GCF_025403375.1 Frankia gtarii | reverse complement strand
CCGCCGGACTCCCCGTCCCCGCCCATCGCCACCTCCCCATCCAGCCCGGACACGTCAGCCAGCCCGGACACGTCAGCCAGCCCGGACGTCGACGGCGGCGACCGGCCGGCGCCCGATCCGCCGATGGACGCTACGACGGGGCCGAACCAGACCGCCTTCGGTACCGGCCTCGACGATTTCGCCGACTGGCATCTGTCCGGTTACTCGGTGGGCACCGACGCTCTCAGCGACCGTGCCTCGGTGAACGTGTCCGTCGACCCGCACGCCATGGTGTGGCGCGCGTCGTGCAGCCGGGCCGCTCGGACTCCCAGCGAAAGCCGCTGCCAGCCGGCGACGGGGATCAGCGTCGAGTTCGGCGTGGCCGCCGAGAGCGTCCGCTCAGGGCCGAGCTCCCTGCCGACGCTGGTTTGGGCGGCGGCAGCCGCGGGCTCAGCGGTGGTTCCCTTCGGGTCGGCGAGCCATGGCCGGCCGCCGGGCGTGGCCGAACCACCCGTTGCGCACCACGATCATGACTCGGCTGGCAGGCCGCCCGTCGCTCGCCCGGCCTGCGCGTACGGCGCGGAGGCCAGCCGACATGCTCACCAGCCACGAGGACGGCGATCCGAAAAGTGCGAAGCTGATAGGAGTGATGGCATGATTGCCCGGACAGCCCTACACAACGAGAGGACGTCCGATATCGGAGCAGCCGACGTCCGTTACCCCGATCCGCTGCCCGCCAATGTCGACGACGTCCTCGCGAGGATCGAGGACGACGCGCTTGTGCTCGACGTGGGAGGTTGGTGGAAGCCCTTCAACCGGGCCAATCATGTGGTCGACCTCCTCCCCTTCGAAACCCGTGGCGGAGGTGGGTCCATAGGGCCTGGGCCCGAGCGTTTTGATGCGTCGACCTGGCATCAGGCCGACATCTGCGCGGGGCCGCTTCCCTTCGGGGAAAATCAGTTCGACTTCGTCTACTGCGGCCAGACTCTCGAGGATATTCGAGATCCGATTAGGCTGTGCGCGGAGTTGTCCCGAGTGGCCCGCGCCGGCTACGTCGAGGTCCCGTCGATGTGGATCGAATGCTGCTACGACGTCGACGCGCTACCGAACTCCGACCTGTATCCGGGCTACGAGAAACACCGGTGGATCGTCCAGGTGAACGATGGCGAGCTGCTCTTCATTCCGAAGCTTAGCTGGATGAGTCTCTACCGGTTCGTACCGAGTGAGCTTTTTCAGGCCTACCGGCACCGGCAGGAGCTGTGGACGACGCCCTGGCACTGGGAGGGCGAGGTTCGCGCGCGCGAGCTGAGTTTCGTCGGCCAAGCGGAACTCGTGCCCTTCCTCGCGGAGGGAATCGCCGCACTGAATCGCGAGATCGAGACCAGCGCGACGTGACACCGAGGCTGCCGTCCCAACGCTCTCCCGACTCTCCCTACCGAGTTCTCTATGTCACCCACCAGTCTCCGTGGCCCGCCTGGTGTGGCGGCACGGTACGCGAGACGCAACTGCTTTCGAAACTCGCCGGGAACTTCACGATAGACGTCGCGGGCGTCTGCCGATCGACGGCGGCGACTCCGGCGGCGGTGACGCGGGCGCTCGGGGTGCGATCCACCATCCTCGACCCCGACGAGGGCCGCCGGAGCACACGCCCCCAACGCTACTCGAGCAGGCTTTCCGCGAGATTCGCGGCCGGCCTGTACCGGGACGACCTGATCGACGTGATACATGTGGAGGGCGGCTACCTCTTTCACCAGGTGCCCGCCGAACTCCAGCGGCACACCTGCCTCGTCGAGCACAACATCGAATCGGACGTGCTTCGCCAGTTCGCCGGCCTCCTCGGTGACCAGGTCCTGGCCCGCTCCGCCCACAGAACAGCGCAGGTGGAGGAGCGCGCATGGCGGCGAGCGGGTGCGGTGGCGGCGGTGACGCCAGAGGATCGGGCCGAGATCGAGCGCCGGAGCGGCCGGCCGGACGTCTTCCTCGTGCCGAACGGGAGCGATCACCTGCCCGCGGGTGCCGGGCGCGTGCTGCCCCCCTCGGCGCCACCCACGGCCCTCATGGTGGCGAACTTCTCATATCTGCCGAATGCGGACGCGCTCCAGGTCATTTTAAACAGCGTGTGGCCCAAAATCCTAAACGAGATTCCGGAGGCCCGTCTTCTACTAGCCGGCAGCAATATCTCCGCGCAACAGCGAGAATCTGCCAGCCGGGTACCCGCCGTCGAGGTGATCGGTTTCGTGGAGGATGTCGCCACGGTCTTCGACCAGGCTGACGTGCTGGTATGCCCGCTGCGCGCTGGCGGCGGGATCAAGGTGAAGGTCCTGGAGTCGATACGCCGCGGCTGTCCCGTCGTAACCACGACGATCGGGGCGCAGGGCATCACCGGTCGGGTACGTTCCGCCCTCCACATCGTCGATGACCTGGCGGATCTCGCAACGGCCACGGCGATTCTGCTACGTGCTCGTGACGAGCGCGCGCTCCGTAGGGAACAGATGCTGCTAGTCAGTGCCGACATGCTTTCCTGGAAGGATGCCTCCAGCATGCTCGGGAAGGTCTGGGAGATGGTGGCGACGGAGCATGAGCAGTCTCGTAACGAGATTGCGGATCTCGCCGGCCGTGACCGGAGCCGGCCATGACCGCAGGATCGGTCGCCTTGCTCGGTGCGGCCGCGGCCATCATGTCTTTCGGGTCCTTGTTCAAGCTCCACGCGCTTCTTCGGGCGGTGTCCTACCGCCCGCGTGTGCCGGACGCGCCGACCCCGGACGCCGCCGCGACCAGGTTCTCCTTCGCGCTCCTCGTACCGGCTCACGACGAGCCGGACGTGCTGGGTGTCGCCCTTCGGGGGCTCGCCTTGGTCGACCACCCGGAGGTGGAGATCGTCGCCGTGGTCGACCCGGCGGACGATGGCGGCACTCTCGCGGCCGCCCGGCAGGCGGTGTCGCTACACCCGGGACGGGTCTCGGTGTTCCTCGAGCCGCCTGGGACCCATCGGAAACCCGCCGCCCTCAACGCGGCCGTGGCCGGCCGCACTCAGGACATGATCGGCGTCTTCGACGCTGACGGGCTGGTCAGCCCAGATCTGCTCAGGGGGGTCGAGGACCTTTTCGCCAGACACGATCTCGATGCTCTGCAGACCGGCAATCAGGCAGTGGCGGCGAAGCCGAACTGGTACCAGCTCCATAACATCGCCGAGTACCGCTGGATGTTTCTCAGCACCGCTACCCGCCGCCCGGACAGCCACCGTGTGGTGCGACTGAGCGGGAACTCGGTGTTTCTGCGCGCCGAGACGCTCCGAAAAATCGGCGGCTGGCGCCCGGACCAGCTGGCCGAGGACTGTGACCTCAGCCTACGGCTGGCTCTCGCGCGGGCGCGCACAATGACGTGGTATGAGGACTCCCTGGTCACCATCGAACAGGTTCCGCCCGGTCCCGCCTCCTTCGTCCGGCAGCGGACTCGGTGGAACCAGGGATTTATCCAGGTCCTCCGTGGGTCCGAGTGGGTGTCTCTGCCCTGGCGCCAGCGCCTTGGTTTTCTGCGGGTCCTGCTCGAAGCACCGGCACGTGCGCTGGCCCTCCCTGCACTTCTCCTGGGCGTCGGTCTGGCGGGCTCAAGCCTGGCCAACCTGCTGATTGTGGCGCCCCCCACGGCGCTCGGTATTCTGAATACCGGCCTGCTGACGGTGATCCTCTCCAGACTTCCGGAACGTTTCGGCGTACGCGTCCGGTTTCGGGAGCACCTGAAGCTCTGGGTATTCGCGCCCGCCTTCCAGGGTCTCCTGTCTCTGGCCGCCGTCCGTGCCCTGTGGCGGACGGCACGAGGGGACACCGCCTGGGAAAAGACCGCGCACACCACTGTGCTGCCGGCTTCCGCCGCCTTCAGCCAGTCTCGTCAAGAAACGCCTGCACCTCGGTACGACGGTGGTGGCCGATCGCGGTGAGTTCCTCCAGACTCCGGCCCGCCTGAGCAAGGGCGGCCGCGTGGTCGCCGACTGCCCGGAGCGCGAGCGCAACCCCGAAGCGGGCGGTGCCGGCGATCTCCGGCAGGTCATTGGCTTCGGCCAGCGCGACAGACTCCTGGTAGCGAAGAAGAGCCACATCCGGATAGCCTGCCGCCCACTCGATCTCGCCCAGATCTCGCTCGATCATGGCAATCATCGTGACGTTACCTCCGGGCTGCTCGATCCGCAGCGCCTCTTCCAGATGGGCTCGGCCCTCGTCCACGTCGCCCTGCGCGCTTCGGACCAAGGCCAGCGCCTGCAGCGCCCCCACGATCGCGTCCGCGGTATTCACCTGCCGCGCTGTGGCCAGGCTCTCCTCAAGATAGTCGGCGGCCAACGGAAGGTCACCGCGCTGGCGGGCCAGGTGGCCCAGCTCCTTAAGGATCTGGCTGATCTTCTCCGCCCGGCCCTCGCGCCGGGCGAAGGACAACGCCTCGCGCAGGGCCTGGTCGGCGAGTTCAAGGTTACCGCTTTCCCGCTGCGCCCAACCAATGCTCAGCAGCAGCGGTGCCTGCTCGTGATGGCCGATCTCACGGGCGACCGCTAGCGCCCGGTCGAAGTATGGCAGTGCGTCCTGGTAGCGTCCGCGAATGGCCGAAAGCCAGCCAAGGCCGTGCAGGGCATCGATCTCATTGGACCGCAGGTACAGTCGCTCGGCGTATTCCAGGCACTCGCGGAACTCCGCCTCCGCCTGGTCGTAACGGCCACCAATCGCGTTGGTCCAGCCGAGGAACTGCAAGAGATCGGAGACCGTTCCGGCGTGCCTCGCGGTCTTTGCCAGTTCCAGTCCGGCGTACAGGTACTCTCGCGCCGAGTCATGGTCCGCCCACTGCCTCTGGACCCACCCCAAGGCCTGGTTCGCTCGGGCCTCGCCCACCAGCAGGCGCCCCTCATGGGCCGCGCGCCGAGCCCGTTCGAAATGAGCTCTGCCCTCATCCGTACGGCCTTGCAGGGCCACCGACCAGCCGAGACGGAGGGTGGCTTCAACCTCCGTCTCCAGGTCCGCGTGCTGCCCGACCAGAGCAACGCTGCTGGCAGCCGCAGCTTCCGCATCCTGGAGATTTCCGAGCTTCTCGAGCACCACGGACAGCCGGTGGAGAAGCCGCGCCCGAGTCCGTGGGGGAAGCTCTGGCCGGTCCGCCCCGTCGGCGAGCATCAAACGCAGCTGATCGGCTGCGGTCAGGTATAGGCCGAGCCGATTCAGCAACGGGAACCCGGCGTCGACAATGGTCAGCGTCGCTTCGTGGTCGCTGTGCTTCTCCGCGTAGCGGAGCGCGTCGGAGATATCGGTGACGTCCGCCCGCAGTGCGTTGAGCTCCGCGTCCTCGTCATCGCCCGCCTCGTCCTGATGCTCAGCCGCGACAGCGAGCAGACCGGCGTAGAAGCGAGCGAACCGGTGCTCGGCGGGCGAGGAATCGCCCTGGCCGCGCAGGAAGTCGCTGATGGTCTGGTGCATGCTCAGCCGGCCGTCGGCGCTCAACTCGACCAGGCTGGAGCCGACGAGGGATTCCACCTCATCCTCGGTCGCGCCGGACACCTCCAGGGCGGCGTCCAGCCGGAAGGTGTTCGGCTTGGGCGCGAAGGTCGCGAGCGCCCGCAGTTTGGGACGCAGCGGCGTGTCGAGGTTGGCGACGCTCACGTCGATGACCGTGTTCAGCGAGACCGAGGCACCGGACGTCAGCCAGGCCGGGCGGTCCAGAGGGCCGTAGCCCTCCTCCAACCGCAGTCGGCGTTCCGCCTCCCGCAGCTGGTCGAGCGTGCGGGCCAACCGGTTGCGCGACTGGGTCGCCTCGGCGACAGCCAGATGCTTTCCGATCAGGATCAACGCGAGCGGTAGGCCACCAACCAGCTGCACGAGCTCCTCGGCGGTGGCAGGGTCCTCTGCGCAGGTCCGCGGCGCGAAGCCGCGCAGCAACGCCAGTCCGTCCGACAAGAGCAACTCCGGTATGCGGATCGCGAATCCGACGGCGAACCGAACCGCGACCTCCGCGAGCCGGGTCGTCAGCAGGTGCGCGCAGTTCGGCCCACCGAGCTTCAACGCGAGCGCGTCGCCGATGCTCCAAGCGTCGTCGATCACGATCAGCATACGTCGAGCGCCTATGGACGAATGAATGACGGCTGCCCAAGCATCCACCCCTGAAAGCTCCGAGACTTGGTCGGACTCGATGCCCAGAGGGATCGCGAGAAGACTCAGCTTGGCCTGGATGTCAGGCCTGGGCCCCAGGCCGGCCCAGAGAATGCCGTCGACGAAGTGATCGATGACTTCCCGATCGTTCGCTAAAGCGACCGCCAGCGCGGACTTGCCGACCCCCGGAAGCCCTTGGAGGGCGTGCACCGCCACCGCTTTCCCGGCGAGCAGCCCGGACTTGAGCTCGGTGAGGAGACCGTCGCGCCCGACTAGGCCCTGCGGAGGCAGCGGGGGAGCCATGAACGGCACAGGTCGCGACGGAGCCTCGAATGTTATGCTGACCTGATTGTGACTGCCTCCCACGAACCCGTAGACTGGTTCATGAAAGTGGATCTGCTGGTCTCCGTCGGATTTTTCCGTCATGCGCGCGGTTCATCTCCGGCACCGGCAGGGCCGAAGTGCATCCTCACCTGGTTCTGATTTCCCACCACCACTCCCTCCACCTTGTCGTTAAAATAGGTTCGAAAGATCACCGATCCCTCCCTGGACCCCTGAAGCTGCCCCACCAGCAGTTCTGCGGCCGAAACCAGGTCCCGGTCCTCGCCGGCGTTGACCGCGGCGAGCTCGGCGCGCAGAGCCTCGGTCCAGGGCTCGGGGTTCTCTTCATATCGGTCGAGAATCACCTCACTGCCAGGGCGCTGTCTAAGCCGCCGCCGTACCAGGCCCCTTAGCGCCTGGTATGCATCGGTAGCGGCCTGACCGACCGCGCTGCTCGCGGCGGCCGCCGCGCCGGCCGCGAGCGCGGCGATGACGACAGAAATCGGATCCATGGTGCCCCCATAAACCTGCCGAGCTCTCAAGGCTGCCGACCGGACGCGCCTGACGCCTATCATGGCATTCGATGATGCCGATGGACAGCAGCCCGGCGCGATTCACCGGCACGCTCGGGACCCCCGGAACTCCCCGCGCACCGGATGCCAACGGCGAGTAAGGAGTGTCGCGGAGCCGGGCGGGGACTGCCGCATGGTATGTTCCGTCGGGGAGGACTCGCGGATGCCGGTGTCACTCGGAAGCAGCCCAGCTGAGCGCCCGCTTCTACCCGTCGCGGCCGGCCCACGGCACACCGTGGGAAGAACCGGGCGGATCCGACCAATCCCACCTGCGACAGCGCCCCCGATCACCGCACCGCGGGAAGGCTGCCCCCGCCCTCGCTCGCCACGGCGATATTCGTCGGGAACTAGGTGGCAGCCGCTCTCCGAGCCAGCCCCACCGCGACCGGAAGCCCCCAGCGATGATATCGCGCCCAGCCGGCCGGGCGCGCCTGAAGAACCGTTCGAGAACGGCCAGCAGACCGACGACGAGACGGGACACCGAGCGTCGCATGTCGTTCCAGGGCGTTGGGCGCCATCGGTGATCCTCAGCAGAGCTTCCCACATCCTCCTCAGCGCCGGGAGAGCATCACGATGGATATGTCCGAGATGCGGCTGGTCTCATACGCAGACAACGGCGAGGACGTGGTGCTGATGCGCGCATTCCACGACCGTTCGGCCGGAACTTTCGTCGACGTCGGAGCAGGCGATCCGACGGGTGGAAGCGTGGTCAAGAATCTGATCGAGATACTCGGCTGGTCGGGCGTCCACGTGGAGCCCGACCCGGTCTTCGCGGCGCGGCTGGAGTCCGCCTATCCCACGGACATCGTCGTGCGGTCCGCGATCGGTTCCCACAGCCTGACCGCACCCTATTACACTTTTCCTGGCAGCGGAGGGCTCTCCACGCTGGACCGTCGGCTCGCCCGGCGGCATGAGGCGGCCGGATACGAGATGACGGAGTCCACCGTGGTCCTCCGGCCGCTCGACGATATCCTGCGAGAGGCCGATGTCCGGCCAGGCTTCAACCTGCTCAAGATCGACGTTGAGGGCTGGGAAGAAGAGGTACTGGCCGGCGCGCGGCTGAAGCACTGGCAACCTCGCGTGGTGGCGATTGAGGCGACCGAGCCGCACAGCCGGGTGCGGGTCGGGCCGGGCGCGGAACGATTCATTCGCTCGGCCGGCTACGAGCTGGCCCTGTTCGACGGGCTCAACCAGTTCTTCGTCCGGAACGACGAGGTGGAGCTGAGAGCCTTGCTGAGCGTTCCCGCAAATGTCTTCGACCGTTACATCCATTACCGCTGGTACCAGCTCCTGCCGGAACCACTTCGCCCGACGGTCCGGTTCTGCCCGTGGTGACGAGCCCTGGCTGATCGGTCGGCTGCCGGATATCCGGCTCTTCGCAGTGCGCCGGAAGCTGTGTTCAACCGATCGCCGGCAGTTACGGTCGACGATGGCGTAGCGTGACTGCAAGCTGTATGGCAGCCTCGCGACTTGGGCATCGACAACGCCCTGACCTAGCTCTTTAGCGACGAGTGTCACGCTGACCACACCTCCGACGACGTAGCCAGGCCGCAGATTGTCACCCTGTAAGCGCCAGTCCTGTAGTCGTCTTGCTACAGGTTCCAGTCAACTGCGAAGAGTCCTTTATCCGCAACACTTTTCGGTTGACCTCGCGTGCCGACCACAACGCGGTGAAACGGGACCTGGAACTCGTCTACACCGCACCGCACCGACCCGGGTCGCCGCCGAAGCAGCGATGGACGCCTTCGAGGACAGCTGGGGAAAGAAGTACTGGGAGATGATCCGCCCGTGGCGTAACGCCTGGGAGGAGTTCACCGCGTTCCGCGACTACGATGCGGAAATACGCCGGCTCCTGTGTTCTACCAACGCGATCGAGTCGTTGAACGCCCGCTACCGCCGCGCCGTCCGCGCCCGCGGGCACTTCCCCAGCGACCAAGCCGCGTTGAAATGCCTGTACCTTGTGACCCGGCGCCTGGACCCCACCGGGACCGGCCGCGCCCGGTGGATGATCCGCTGGAAGCCTGTCGTCGACGCCTTCGCGATCACATTTGGTGACCGCTGGCCATCTGCCACCAGCTACTGACCAAACAGCCGGAACCACCGTTCATGCAACAGGCCCACAGCGCGCCGGCTGGCGGCGATGGTTTCCCGGCTGGCCCGCGCTGGCAGGTCAGGTGGGCTGGCGTGCGACCAGGGCCGTCCGCACTCGTCTGTCGCTACGGCGTGGCGAGCGACGAAGGCTGCCGATCAAGTGCGCTGCGTGAGTCTGCCCGTAGCTGGGCGACGAGGGTCCGTGCGGGATTGGTGCCGACGTGAAGCCGTTTGCGTAGGGTTTCGGCGGAGATCGGCCGCTGGTGCTGCTGCCAGTGCAGCACGTCCTCGGCACGGGCCCGGTGCAGCAGATCCTGCTCTCGCGGATCCAGGCCGTCGCGGTGACGCGCCAGCTCGACGGGCGGGGCCATCGTTGTCACTGGTCGGCATTCAGATGGCATGACCGTCGTGTCGGCGCGGGTCATGCCAGGGCCGTCCACGACCAGACCGGTGGATGGAGGTGTGCTGGTCGTGGTGGTCTGCATGGCCTGGAACAGGTCGGGGGCGACCTCGGCCCAGCCGATCAGGAGAAGCGGGCCGACCGCGTCGAACGCGGCTCTGCCGTAGCGGCCGGTGATCAGGGGTTCCGCGACGTTCAACGACAGCGTGACGAGACTGCAGAAGATCAACAGGCGTTGCGCGGGCCGGATCTGTACTCGGCTGGCGCCGGCGAGGGCGAGCTGGCGGGTGGCGACGAGCAGGGCGACGACAGAGAGATCGACTGCGGGAGCCACCAGTGGGGCGATGCAAGCGGGAACGCCGAGTCGGATGCCCAACGCCCAGACGTTACCCAGCCCGAACAGGAAACTCAGAGCAACAACAGCGGTGATCAGGGTGGTCACCGCATGGAGCGCGATCCGCTGGTCGCCGGGAGGAGGTGGAGACACAGATGCCGTGGGCGCCGCTGGCACAATGATCGTGTCTGGCCGGGTCTCGCCGGGTTGACCGGCCGGCATGTAGGCATAGGTCATCGGCGCGCGCCGTTTCCCGCCGACAGGAGAGTGAGGTCGAAGACTTCACGGAGGCCGATCCTGTACGAATGGGTCAAGTCTCCCCTGGGTGAGCTGTCTCGCGATGTCCGGGTCCACGCCGTGGCTCGACGGCGAGACGGAGCGAGGCCTTCCACGATCAGCAGCGACCAAGTAAAGCAGCGACCAAGTAAAGCAGCGACCAAGCAACTGGAATCGAGAGAAGGCCTCGCGTGCGTCACTGTACGTGTGGTCCGGGCGCGTCGTGGACGGCATCCGCCCCCACCGGCGGGATGGTCCAGGAGTCAGGGATTGCCGGCCGTATCGTCGAATGCGACGAAACGGTCGGCGACGAAGCCCTGGTCGATCCGGTCCCACGTGTCGTTACCGTCGACCGGGTCGCCCGGAACCTGAGCAATCACATCGATCCGGGTTCCGCGTTCAGGGAGAAGGCCGACGATCGCCTGTTGTAGACCCGGTCCGCTACGGATCCGCAGTGATGATCCGGTCGTCATCGCGGGACCGGACGTCGGTCGCTGGGATGGTGGATCCGGCGGGGACGCGGGCGGGCCGGGCAGCGGCCCGATCAACGGCGCAACGCTGAATCCCGACTCCATGAGGTCGAGGTCATAGTCGATCGTGATGGGTACGTCTCTGGTCAGTCCTTCTGCTTCGAGCTTGCTCATCGGGACCGTGAACTGGCGCTGGAACGAAGCACCCAGATTTCCGGGGCAGAGATCGACCGTGTCCTTGACGTGTACGTGCGGAACCCAGCGGACCTGACCGGTCATGATCCCGAGCGGGTCGCTCTTCTGGATCTCGACGACGACGGTGCCCCCCATCAGCCGTTCGTCGTCGCCGAATATGTCGCTGCCCTGCCCCTTGCCGCCCACCGCCCCGGCCAGGTTCGCGGCCGCGTTGAACGGGTCGTTGTAGATGATGTCGGGCCGCAGGTCGACCTTGTCCCGAGTCCCGATGGCCTGCTCGAGCGGAATCCGTAGCACGGCGACCAAACCACCCAGGGGAAACGGAGTCGGAACGACGCTTCGCAGGGTGGTCGGCAGGTTGTCCAGGATGTCCGTGAAAAGCCCCGCGGCTGCTGCCTTGGCCGTGGCCGAGCCTTCGGGGTCCCGCTTGGCCGCGGCCACGACACAGCTTGACGGCTCGGCGAACGAGAACGGCGCGGAGGTACCAGCGAAATACGCCTCCCAGACTGGCGCGACCTCAGGACACCGAGTCGCCGCGGCGGTCACCAGAGGCACCTGACCGCTCAGGGAGGCCCACACCGACAGTGCATGGTCATGACTGGCGAAGGGCTTACACGGGGTATCCTCGCCGGGAATGGGAAGACAGAAGGGGTTCGCGGATCCAGGACCACAGGTGTTGGAGCCCTCGGGTGTCGTGTCGCTGTTCGCGGACGGCGCGTCGGCATTTGCGCCCTCACGTCGCACCGGGGTGGCCGCTTCCAGGCTCCGGTGAATGGTCTGTGTGTTTTCCTCCGGAACACAGCCGCAGGAATCCGACGCGCATCTCTGGACGGCGTTCCTGCCGGGTGACCGCATCATTCTGGCCACGGAGGCATTGCCCGCGCTGCGTTGCAGGAGCAGCATCGAATGGTCGCGGCCGGACCCTGGTCGAACATCGCGGCGGCCGGTCAGCGCCGCATGGCTTCTTCTTGCCTGAGCCCGAACGGCGCCGGCCACCTGAGGCTGCCGAGGTCTGAACTCCCAGATCATGGTGCATTCTCCCCGCCGCCGAGTTCGATTGTGCTGGCTTTCTCCGATGGCCCGTTCCTTCTTGCGAAGTCAGCCACCACCACGCCAGCCGCCGGTCGGGGTGCGGAGCAGACCCTCGCAGGTGCGGCGGGTGACCGTCGCGGCGCGGCGGACCGGGCGGGCCGCCAACCGATTCTCGGACAGGCGCCGGTAGGTGTCCAGCGAGTCGAGCAGGACGGCGCTGTTGCGTTCCGAGGGAGCAAGGCATGCCAGCGGCCGCAGCGACCTGCGGTCAGATGGCGGCGAGTTCCGTGAACACGGCGGTGGCGAGTGCGGTGAACACGGTGGCGGCGAGCCGCAGTCGCGGGTCGGTGTCGACGGCGAGTTCGTGGTGGCCGCGTCGGATGTTCTGCACGAGAGCATGACCGGCGCTGATCGTCTGGACCGGGCGGAGCCGTTTCAGGCCGCGCATCGGCCGCAGTCGGGCTGTCAACCGGCCATGATCGGCTTCGATCCGGTTGTTCTCCCGGGCCGCGTCGATGTGGCAGACCTCGGGGAGGAGCTCGTCGAGGAGCCTCGGGTAGACCGGGGCCTTGTCGGTGGTGACCGCGACCGGCCGGCGGCCGTAGGCGCCCGGGTGAAGAACCGGCGGGCGGCGGCCTGGTCGCGGCGGGTGCTGGCGAGGACGTCGATGACCTGTCCGTACTGGTCATCCGCCCGGTACGGCAGCGCGAACCGTAGGTACCAGCGGACCGCCAGGACGATCACCTCGGGTGGGAACCGGAACCCGGCGAACTCCGACGCCGGAACCGGGACATGGACACGACGTCGACGCACCCACCGATCACGACCGATCGGCGGCTACGCGAAGGCGGACATCGCCGATGCAACAGCGTCTGGTCAGCAGTTCGATGCCGGCGGGGCCGTCGGGCGTACTAGCCCTGGTGACGCATACCATGAGCAGCAACCCGAGAGTGTCGACGATGATGCTGCGTCTCCTGCCGGCGATCTTCTTTCCGGCGTCTATGCCTTGCGTGGCGGTCGGAACGGTGGGAGCGGTCTTGACGCTCTGGGAGTCGATCGCGCAAGCGGTGGGTTTGGGGTCGTGGCCCGCGGCGGTGCGGACGTGGAGTCGTGTCAGCTCGACAAGCTGGTGGAGGACGCCGTCGTCTTGCCCGTGGGCGAAGTAGCCGTAGACGGTTTCCCGGGGCGGATAGTCGTGGGGGAGGTAGCGCCAGGGGATACCAGTGCGGTCGACGTGTAGGCGGCCCCGTACTCGGCGGCTTGATCAATGAATACGAATGAGTCGTCTAAAAGACCAGGTCCGGTCCGGTCCGGTCCGGTAGCCGAGTTCTGGTACCCCGCCGGCGCGTTCAAGGTGGCGACCCTTCGAGAAAGCGCCGTTCGAGGACGGGGCCGCTGAGCATGATGCCTTCTCGCGTTCCTTCAAGGCTGAGCCGGCGGCGCCGGTGCCAGGCGGCAACGTCCGGTCCTGGAGGCCGGCGTGACCGTCGGCGCGCCGGGCCCGGCGACGGGCCTTCCGAGCGGTTCCAGGACACCACCCCGGGTCGGGCGGGAGGGCATCACGGACGGTCCGTAGCTGCAGCTCGGCGGAGCGTCCCCGGGGCGTCCGTTCCGTCCGGGATGGTCCGGCGGAACCGGGCGCCGAGTCAGCGAGACTGGTCGACGGTGACCGTCCAGGACGCCGGGACGGGGCCGTCTGGACCCATCACCCCGCCCGTGGCGAGCACCGTGCCGGGTGTGGCCACGCCGAGCAGGTCGATTCCGGCGTCGTCCCTGCTTCCGGTGCTGACCGAGCTGCCGGGGCCGACTGCCTCCTGCGGTTCCCAGCGCCTGGCGGCGGCGTCCGTGACCCAGAAGCGGGGTTCCCGGTGGCCCGCGCCGCGCACCGAACCGGCGCCGACCAGTCGGCCGTCGGTCATCGCGACCAGGCCGGTTACCTCGGCGCCGTCGGGAAGGTCGGTATCTGCCGCGGCCCAGGTCGCACCGCCGTCGGTGGAACGCCGGACGCGAGCCACCGATCCGGCGCCCGACGGTTCCTGGCCCACGGTGAGCAGGTTCCCGTCAGGTGCCAGGACCACCCGGTCGAGGGCCTGGGTGCCCAGGCCCTCGACCCCGGAGACAGACCGCCGCTGCCACGACGTGCCGTCGGTCGATGTCCACACCGCGCCGTCGCCCTCGCCGTCGACGCTGTAGTCCTGGCCGACGGCGAGTAGACCACCGGCGGTCGTCACCACATCGCGCATGCTTGCCGCCGAACCGTCCTCGACGGCGCCGGCCCGCCAGTTCTGCCCGTCGTCGGAGGTCCAGACCGCGGCGTCGGGCCGGTCCCCACCGGTATTTCCGCTCCCACCCGTACTCCTGCCGCCGTCGACCCAGCCGACCGCAACCAGCCTGCCGCCACCGGCCACCGTGGCCACGCCGCTCATCGTGCCCGCGGATCTGCCGGCGGGCAGCGGTGGAAGAGCACGCTGCCAGGCCGTTGCGTCAGTGGTCCACCAGGCGGTGGGGATCTGTTCGGTGGGGTCGACCGCGCCGGAGGCGCCCACCGCGACGAATCCGCTGCCCGGTCGAGCGGCGGCGGCATGCGCCATCCCGACCGACCCGGCGCCCCTGGCCGCGCTGGTCGTACTGGTGGCACCGGGCAGCGCGCCGCCGGTGATCCTGGCGATCCTGTCAGTGGGGTGGGCGGCTGGACCGGAACCGGCGGTGGCAGCGGCCGGCTGGCCGGTCGGTGGGTTCTGGGGGTCCGAGCCGCCGGCGGAAAGCGCGGCCGCGGCCACGGCGGCCGCGAGCACCGCGACGAGCGCCGCGCTGGTGAGCGCGACGGCGGTGCGGCGCCCGGCGCGCCGGTAGTCGAGGTCGCCCGCGGTCCGCACCACCAGGGGTGCGTCGCGGTCGGTCAGCCGGACGGCGCGTCGGGCGTGGACGGCCGGGCGCAGCAGCTGGTCCGTCGGGGCGGTGAGGCCCGCCTGGCCGAGGTCGACGTCGAGGCCGACCGGGGCCGCGGGTGGATCCCCGGCCCCGCCATACACCGGGGCCACCAGGTCGGCGGCGCGTCGGACCGCCGCGTCATCCGAGGCGGCACGCCCGGTGCCGCTGCCGGCCCGCTCGTGGGCCTCGTCCAGGTCGTCGGTGCCGTCGAAGTCGGGCGGCATGCCGAAGCCGCCCGTGCCGGTCAGGTCGACCTCGCCGGTCAGGTCGACCTGGCTAGTCGGGTCGACCTGGCTAGTCGGGTGGGCGATCGGTCCCGTGGCCGGTGTACCCGACGCCCGCCGACCCGCCGGGATGGACTCGTCGGCGAGCCGTGCGCCGGCGGAGATCGCGGCGCCGAGACAGACCGCCAGCTTCGGGTGCGCGTCGAGGGCGACGGTGACGCCGAGCTGTTCCTGGAGCAGCCGGCTGACCATCGGGATCCGGCTCGACCCACCGACCAGCAGCACCCGGGAGAGGTCGGTCTCTCGGAATCCGGCGGCACGCACCGTCCGATGCAGCGCGTCAACCGTACGCAGGACCAGGATCCGCACGGAGTCCTCGAGTTCGTCACGGCCGATTCGGACGACCCTGTTCACCCCGGGCAGGATGACCGGGATCTCGGCCTGCACGTCGTCGGAGAGGGCCTCCTTGGCGGCGACGGCGGCCGCGGAGACCGCCGCCAGGGCCCGTGCGGTCGCCGGATCGGCGCTGTCGAGGTCGTGCCAGGGCGCGCCGACCGCCCGCGCGACATGCCCGAGGACGGCCTCGTCGGCATCGACCCCGCCGACCTCGTCGTCGCCGCCGGGCGTTCCGCACACCTCGAAACCGCCGGGGGTCTTGCGCAGCACGGTGGCGTCGAACGTGCCGCCGCCGAAGTCGTAGACGGCGAGCAGTTCGCCGGGCTCCAGCTGTTGCTGTGCGGCGTAGTACACGGCCGCCGCGGTCGGCTCGGCGAGCAGTCCGACCTCGGCCAGGCCAGCGAGCCCGGCGGCCTGCTCCATCAACGCGCGACGGTGTTCGGACCAGGTCGCCGGGCAGGTCAGCGTCACATAGCCGGGGGCCTGCGACTCCCGTTCGGCGACCTTCTCCACAACGTAGCGGATCATGTCCGCGGTCAGCTCGGTGGCGGCCACCGAGGTCTCGCCGAGCAGCATCGACACGTCGTCGCCGAGCCGCCGTTTGAACTCGCGGGCGACTCTGGCCGGCTCGGTCACCGCACGTGCCTCGGCGGCGTCGCCGACCAGCATCACCCCGTCCTCGCGGAGAAAGAGCACGCTGGGGACGGCGGTGGAGTGGCTGCCGAGGTCGAACGCCTGCGCCCGACCGCCGCGCCACGTCGCGCCGGCGGTGAAGGTGGTGCCGACATCAATGCCGAGCGCATATGCCATACCGGCCCCCGCCTGTCCCTGTCCCGTGCCCGGTCCGGCTACTGCGCCACGGCGGGCGTCGGAATGGCCGTGGCCGGTCGAGCCACCGGCATGCCGGTGCTGGCCGTGGTGGAGGGGGCGGTGGCCAGGGGCGCCTCGCCGCCCGCCGGGCCCGGGAACACTTCGCACAGCGGGTTCGGGCCCAGCTTCCCGCCTGCCCGCAGCTGTGTGCAGTACTCCTGGGCGTCGGCGAGGGAGAGGAAGCCGTCCAGGTAGATGACCATGAAACCGGCGTAGTGGGCGCTCAGCCGCCGTGAGGCGTCCGCGTCGGCGAGGCGCGTGCGCTCGCCGAGCGCCCTGTCGATCTCACCCTGACGCCGAGCGGACTCCTGCGTCCGCTGGGCCGTCGGGTCCTTCTTGGGGGAGATCCCGAGGACAACGTAGCTGCCTTCGGGTTCGCGTGCCGGCACCCCCGGGTCCGGCGGCCCTGGCGACGTGACCTGCGGGCCCGGTGTCGGGGAGAGCGTCGGATGCGGTGAGTCGGCAGGTGTCGGTGAGCCGCTGGGATCCGGGGAGCCGCTGGGATCCGGGGAGTCGGTCGGGGTCGGGCTCGCCACCGGTGTGATCCCGGCCGACGCGCACTGCAGGGAGGACGGTTCGGAGATCCCGCCCTCGTTGACCGCCACCAGCCGGAAGCAGGTCCGCGCCCCTCCCTGCAGGCCCTTCCACACCAGGACGGTCACCGGGGGATCGACTCTTCTGGCCTCCTCGGCGGGTGCGTCGTCGGCCTCGCCGGCGAGCTTGTAGATGGCGTACTTGCGCGCTCCGGCGACCTCGAGCCAGCTCAGCCGGATCGCGCCGCCGGCGCCCGACGCGGCGTTCAGGCCGGTCGGCTGCAGCGGCGCGGCCACATCGAGCGACGCGGTCTCGTCCCGCGGCGTCGCGCGGGCCAGCAGGACGGCTGCCACCAGGCCGCCCACCAGCGCCGTTCCCGCGAGGGCGGCGATCGTCCGGGTCAACACCGGGGTTCGCTCGAAGGCGACGTCGATGAAGCCCTCCGCGACCTTCTCGTCCGCCCCGGTGGCCCTGGTGTAGGTCAGCCGCACCTGCTGGCGGGCAAGCGCGCCGAGCAGCACCGGGCGGCTGGCCCGCGCCTTCAGGTAGGCGTATCCGGTCTGTCCAGGTTCAACGACGAGCTCGGCCGGGGCGAGGGCGAAGCCGAGGGCGCGCCGATCGTCGGAGGCGGACAGCCGCAGCCGGGCCGGGGCCGTGCCTCGGTTGTCGAAGCGGGCCGTCCACCGGCCGGTCCAGCGCCCACGGGCGATGGACGGCGAGAGCGACGCGACGACTTCGTGGATCGCCCCGACCGCCAGCTCGCCGTCCGCGACCGCGGCGCTGTCCTGGTTCTCCCGGGAGGCGCAGCGCAGTGCGAACGGTACGGTGCCCGCCGCAGTGCCCGGACCGGCCGGCGGACGGAACAGCACCTGCACGGTGCTCTCCCCGCGGCGGACGACCGAGACGCTGGTCGGGATGACCTCCGCCCAGGCGGCGGCCGGCCCGAGCACCTCGAAGGTGTACTGGGCGACGACATCGTTGGTGTTGCGCACGGTGGCCGTCGTGCGCACCGTCTCACCGGGACGGACCTGCAGGCGCGTGTCCCGCAGGACGACCTCCGGATCCATCGCACTCCGCTCGTGTCCGTCTCGTTCGCCGTTGCGGTCCGAGGAACCGTACGGCGCGTCGACCGGCGGTCGTGGCGGCTCGGGCCGCGCTGCCCGGAAGTACCGAGGGCGCGCCCCGCCCGAGCGGATCCCGCTGCCCTTTGGGGACTGCGTCGTCGCGCCGGGCGTCGAGGCGCCGATGCCGGACCTAGGTTCGCGGCGTGACACCGCGGAGCTCCTCATGACACGTCCACCTGCAGGCGCGCCCGCCAGCGCGCCCGAGGCCACCTGGTTCAGCGAACGTTTCGAGGCGCTGCAGAACAACGTCGGACGGTTCATCCGCGGTAAGGCGGAGGTCGTCAGGCTGGCGCTGGTGTGCCTGGCCGCCGAGGGACATGTGCTCATCGACGACGTCCCCGGCGTCGGCAAGACATCGATCGCGAAGGCCGTCGCCAACTCCATCGACGGCAAGATGCGCCGGATCCAGTTCACGCCCGACCTGCTGCCCACCGATGTCACCGGCGTGCAGATCTGGAACGCCGACACGCGGGAGTTCGAGTTCTCCCCGGGAGCGGTGTTCGGCAACATCGTCCTCGCCGACGAGATCAACCGGGCCTCCCCCAAAACGCAGGCCGCGCTGCTGGAGGTGATGGAGGAACGCCAGGTCACCATGGACAGCGTCTCCCTTGCGGTGCCGCGGCCGTTCATCGTGATCGCGACCCAGAATCCGGTCGAACACGGCGGGACCTACGACCTGCCGGAGGCACAGATCGACCGGTTCATGGCCCGCCTGCACGTGGGCTATCCGCGCTTCGAAGCCGAGGTGGAGATCCTCGCGAACGGCGCGCGTGGGGTGACGGCCGAGTCGCTTTCCGCGGTGGTGAACATCGCGGAGGTACAGCGGATGACACAGATCGTCCGTCGGATCCACCTCTCACCGCCGCTGCTCGGCTACATCGTCACGATCATCGCGGCGACCCGCCGGATGGACGAGCTGCGGCTCGGGGTCAGCACCCGTGGCGGGCTGTCGCTCGCCGTCGCGGCGCAGGCGCACGCGGCGGCGTCCGGGCGGTCGTTCGTGACGCCCGAGGACGTGAAGACGCTCGCGCCCTACGTCCTGGCCCACCGGATGCTGCTGCGGCCGGAGGCCGAGCTGTCCGGGGCGACGAGCGAGAGCCTGCTCGGCGGGATCATCGCCTCCGTCCCGGTTCCCGACCAGCGCGTCGCATACTGATGCCACCCGGACCGGTATGCGCCTGGCCGGCAGGCGGCCAGCCACCGACACGGGCAGCGCGATGATCACCAGGTCCGGTGTCGCGATGGCGGTCTGTGCCGTCGTGCTCGTCGCCACCGGGCTCCTGCTGGACTACCCGGAGCTGCTCGCGCTCGGGCTGGTCGCTGTGGTCGCGCTGCTGTTCGCGGCCGGCTGGATGCTGGTCACGCCGGATGTCACCCTCTCCCGGGAGATCCACCCGCCGCGGGTGTTCGAGGGTGACGGCGCGCGGGCGCTGATCGCCGTCACCAACGCCGCCCGGCGGCGCAGCCCGCCGATTCTCGCGGCCGAGTCGGTCGGCGACCAGACCGTTGCCGTCGCTCTGCCGAGCCTCGCGCCCGGCGGGCGATTTCAGGCGACCTACCCGTTGCCGACCGGCCGCCGCGGGGTGTTCGAGGTTGGGCCCCTTGTGGTGGGGCACAGCGACCCGCTGCGGCTGCTGCACGTCGGGCGCGCGTTCCCGTCCCGTTCGATGCTGCGGGTGCATCCCCGGATCCATCCGGTCGACCCACTGCCGACCGGCGGGTCACCGGACATGGACGGCCCGACCAGCGCCACGGCGCCGCAGGGCGGTGTCGCTTTCCACAGCCTGCGCGAGTACGTCCGCGGCGACGACCTGCGCCTGATCCACTGGCGTTCGTTCGCGCGCACCGGGCGCATGATGGTCCGCCACAACGTGGTGCCCAACGAGCCGCGCATGATGGTGGTGCTGGACACCAGCGCGCCGCCCTACGAGGCCGGCTACTTCGAGGACGCGGTGCGGGTCGCGGCGTCGCTGGCAGTATCCGGGGCCCGGCACGGGTTCCCGGTGGAGCTGCGCACCACCGGCGGGCAGCGTGCCGCCATCGAGGCCGGCCGGGACGTGATGGCTGTGCTCGACCTGCTCGCCGGTGCCCAGCCCGCTGCGGCTGACCAGGGACTCGCCGAGCTGCTGCGGGTGGTTCCCGGCGAGGAGGGCGTGGTGCTCGGAGTGGTGACCGGACAGCCGCCGGGAGCCAGGCTCGGCGCGGTGTCCGCGGTCCGGTCCCGGTTCGCGATGGCGAGCATCGTGTGCGTCGGGGAGGAGCACGGCCGCCCCGGGCTGCCCGTCCGCGGGGTGCTGACCGTCAACGTGCGGACCAGCGATGACTTCGCCGCGGTCTGGAACGCCTGGGTGCGGCGGTGACCCCGGGAGCCTCCTGGCCGGGCGGTGGGCGGGACGAAGTGTCCTCTACCGAAACGACGCAGCCGCTGCCGGTGTTCGACCCGAACGTCGCCGTGCCACCGCGTTCGGGGCCGCCACCCCGTTCGGTCCCGCCGCACCGTCCGCCACCGCCACCGCCGCGTGCGCGCCTCGCTCCGGCTGCGGCCGCGCGTGCCGGCGCTGACGCGGCGGATCCTGCCACCGGTGGTACCGGCGGGGGGCCGTCCGACGAGCCGGAACGGCCGGCCCGGCTGCGGCGGCCGCGGATCCGCCCGCGCCCGCAGCATGTGCCCCGCGCGGCGCTGCGCGCCACCTTCCGCCCGCCACCACCCGTGACGAGGTCGTTCCGGCCACTCCAGGTGGTCCTCACCGGGGTGCTGACAACGCTGGTCGGGGTCGCCTTCGGTGGCTTCTTCGCTGGTGGGCCGACCGGGCACGCGACAGCGCTGCTGGTCCTGGCGGTGGCATGCGCGGCGATGCTCGGTTGCCTCGCCGGCGCGCGGCTGCGGTCCGGCCTGCTGGTCGGGTTGGTCGGGTCCGCCGGCGCGCTGCTGTTCAGCGTGCTCGTGCTGTACCCCAGCCGGCTGGGCGACGGACCGTCGTTCGCCGCCGACTTCGGTGCGGCGGTGCGCGACGGGTGGGCGCGGATGCTCACCGTCGGGCTGCCCGCGCGGCCCGACGGTGACCTGCTTGTACTACCGATGCTGGTGCTGTGGGCGGCGGCCTTCGCCGCCGCGGTGCTGGTGGTGCGCGGGGACGCCGTGCTCGCCCCGGCACTCCCGCCGCTGCTCGGCTACGTCGTCGCGTTGCTGCTGGTGGCGGCGCGGGACCGGTCGTTGCTCCCGCTCACCGGGCTGATCGCGGCGGCCGCGCTCGCGCTCGCGGTGGTGCGCGCGGCGCAGCTGTCCGCCGAGGGGCAGGTGGTCGCGGTGTCGCTGGGAAGCGACGGCGGTGCCGGGCTCGGCGCGCTGGACGACGGGTCGGATCCCGGTGGCGCGGACGGACCAGCCGCCGTGGTGGGGGCCGGCGCTCCTGGCGCGGGGGGTGGGTCTCGCCGGGCCCGTCTGCGCCCGGCGGTCGGCCGGCTGACCGTGGGCCTGCCGGTCGTGGCGCTGGTCGCGGTGCTCGGCACCGGGCTCACCAGCCTGGCACCGGTCGGGAGCGACCGGTTCGACCCGCGTGACCACCGGCACCCGCCGGTGGAGATCACCCCGTCGCTCAACCCGCTCGTCCAGGTGAAGGCCGCGCGCAAGGCGGCCGACCAGGACCTGTTCACCGTGCGGTTTTCGGCTAACGGCCGCAAGATCGTCCCTGATCGTGTCCGCACCGCGGTGCTCTCCGACTTCGACGGCGCGAGCTGGTACGACGACGGCGTCTTCGTCCGCAGCGGCAGCACGCTCGGCGATGACGGATCGGTGCGCACGGTCGGTGCCGACGTCCGGATGGAGGTGACCGTCGAGGCTCCGGGCGGTCCCTTCCTGCCCTCGCTCGGCAGCCCGACCGGCATCCGCGACGCCAACATCGAGTACGCCTACCAGCCCGCCGCCGGTGTTCTCGCGGCGACCGACACCCTGCGGGTCGGGGACCGCTACGTGCTGACCGCCCGGATGCCTGTCCCGGGCGAGGCAGAGCTGCGCGCGGCCCGTCCCGCGCAGGGCCCGGCGATGAAGCGTTACCTCGCGCGGCCGGCCGGCATGCCCGACGCCCTGCGCGAATTCGCGACGTACGCGACGGACGGCGGTACCACCACCTACGGAAAGCTGACCGCGCTCGTCGAGTACCTGCGGAACCCCAGGCTGTTCTCGGTCGACATCAACGCCCGCCCCGGGCACTCCTACGGCGCGTTGGCGCAGTTCCTGGAGGCCACGAACGTCGCGCACCGCGGCTACGTCGAACAGTTCGCGACGGCGTTCGCGCTGCTCGCCCGGATCGAGAACCTGCCGACCCGGATCGCCGTCGGATACCTGCTCGAACAACGTCCTTCGTCGGCCGCGGGTGTGCTGACCGCGACCTCCCAGCGTGCGTTCGCCTGGCCGGAGGTCGCCCTCGACGGCATCGGCTGGGTCGGGTTCGACCCGATCGACATCAGCAGGCTGGATCTCCCCCCGCCGCCGGCCGACGACGAGGCTGACGACCGGGCCGGCGACGGCGGGGCGCAGGCTCCGCCGGCGCAGACAGCGGACGCCGTCGTCCGGCCGGAGCTTGACCCGGGGGCCGACATCGGGGC
>NZ_JAMPTM010000092.1 GCF_025403375.1 Frankia gtarii | reverse complement strand
CTCCGGCGACGACCACCGCCACGCCGGCCTCGACGGTTCCGGCCGCGGGCGTCATCGCGCCGGCCGCCGGGCTGTGCCCCACCGCCCGGCTGGCGGTGCGCTCCGCCGACGGTGAGGGTGCGGCCGGCAGCACGTACGAGAACCTGGTGCTGACCAACACCGGCACGACGTCCTGCGCGGTGCGCGGTTTCCCCGGCGTCTCCTACCTCGACGCTGCGGGCCGTCAGGTCGGCGCGGCCGCGGTCCGGTCCGGGCCGGCGGGCTCGACGGTCCGGCTGGCTCCCGGCGCCTCGGCCATGGCGACTCTGCGCACCGTGCATCCCGGCATCCAGCAGGGCTGCACCGAACCGGGGCAGAGCACACCCGTCGCGGCGCTGCGGATCTTCCCGCCGTCGAACACGACGGCCCTGCGGCTGACGCTGCCCGGCATCTCGGCCTGCAGCAGTCCGACCGTGCAGCAGCTGTCCGTGACCGCCTTCACCCGCTGACCGCCGCCGGTCCCGATGGCGGCGGTCAGCCGACGGCGGGACCGGCGGCACCGACGGTGCTCAGGGCGATGTCGACATAGCGTCCACTGATCTCCACCGGGGTGAGGGGCCCGTCCGGGTGGTACCAGCCGGTGATCGAACGCAGCATGCCCAGCAGCGCCCGAGAGGTGTCCGCGGGGCTGGTCATCTGGAACATCCCGCTGCTGTTGCCGTCGACGAGGATGTCGAGCAGCAGGGTCTCGAGCTCCTTGCGCTTCGCGGCGTAGCCGCGGCGGTTCGCCGGCTCCAGGTAGCGTAGCTCGGAGTCGAGCACGGCCATGCGCACCCGGTGCGCCATGAACAGCGTCATCGACTCGACGAACGCGACGAAGCGGGCGCGGACAGGTGCGTCCTCGCCCACCTCGGCGAGCGCGGCGCGGGCCCGGCCGAGCGCGTCTTCGATCCCCAGGTCCAGCAGCGCCACGAGGATGCCCTGCTTGCTGGCGTAGTGGTAGTAGAGCGCGGGCACCGTGACGCCGGCTCGGCGCGCGATGTCGCGCACCGTCGTGCCGTGATACCCGTGCTCGTAGAGGGCGTCCATCGCACCCTGCAGGATCGGGGTGAGCTGAGGCGGGGCGAACTCGCGCCAGTTCGCCGCCTTCAGCACGGGTCCTGCCGTCACGATGGGCCTCCCGGACGTGGCTGGTCCTGTCCAGTGTGGACCGGGCGGTGCCGCGGATGGATCCGGACCACCTACGGGGAGTGCGATCCACCGCTTCGGCGCACCCGGGGCGATCGAGCTCCGGGCTGGTGCCGTCGACGGGCCAGGCCGCCGACGGCACCGCGTCACCCGCTGCGACCGTCGAAGGGTTCGAAGGTCAGAAGCGTTCGTGGGTCAGTGACGTTCGGAGGTCAGAGGCGTTCGATGATGGTGGCGTTGGCCATGCCGCCGCCCTCGCACATCGTCTGCAGGCCGTAACGGCCGCCGGTGGCCTCCAGATAGTTGAGCATGGTGGTCATCAGGCGGGCACCTGAGCCGCCCAGGGCGTGGCCGAGCGCGATCGCCCCGCCACGCGGGTTGAGCTTGGCCGGGTCGGCCCCGGTGTCACGGGCCCAGGCCAGGGGCACCGGCGCGAACGCCTCGTTGACCTCGAAGGCGTCGATGTCGTCGATGGACAGCCCGGAGCGCTGGAGGGCCTTGCGGGTCGCCGGGATGGGGGCGGTCAGCATGAGCAGCGGGTCGTCGCCGGCCAACGCGAAGGTGTGGAAGCGGGCCCGGGGCCGCAGGCCGAGTTCGTTGGCCTTCGTCTCGCTCATGATCAGCAGGGCGGAGGCGCCGTCGGTCAGCGGTGAGGAGTTGCCCGGGGTGATGCTCCAGGAGATCTCCGGGAAGCGGGCCGCCCACTCCTCGCTGTAGAAGGACGGCTTGAGCTGCTGCAGACCCTCGAAGGTGGTCGTGGGCCGGACGGTCTGGTCGGCGAGGTGCTGGGTCTTCGTGCCGTCCGGGAGGGTGATCTCCACCGGGACGATCTCGTTCGCGAAGTCGCCGGCCGCCGCGGAGGCCGCGGCGAGCTGGTGCGAGCGGGCGGAGAAGGCGTCGAGGTCCTCGCGGTTGAGCTTCCAGCGCGCGGCGATCAGTTCGGCGCCGATGCCCTGGTTGGCCAGGCCCTCCGGGTAGCGGGCGCGGAAACCCGGGCCGTTGGGGTCCTTGCCGATGACCGCGGCGCCCATCGGCACCCGGCTCATCGACTCCACTCCACTGGCGATGACGATGTCGTACGCCCCCGCGATGACGCCCTGCGCGGCGAAGTGGGCGGCCTGCTGGCTCGACCCGCACTGGCGGTCGATGGTCGTGGCGGGCACCGACTCGGGGAAGCCCGCGGACAGCAGGGCGGTGCGACCGATGTTCAGCGACTGCTCGCCGACCTGGCCGACACAGCCCGCGATCACGTCGTCGACCAGCGCGGGGTCGAGGTCGTTGCGTGTGACCAACGCCTTGAGCACGGTGGCCAGCAGCTCCACCGGGTGGGTCTCGGACAGTGCCCCACCGGGCTTGCCGCGACCCGACGCCGTCCGGACCGCATCGACGATGACTGCGTTTTCCATGGGATCTCCCTCGTCACCAGCGTGGCAGACCGATCCGCCACCCTGTCCGTGCCGCCCACCTGATGTCCAGCATTCGCGCCGATGTCTAGCGCTCGCTAAGTAGACCATCGCACGGACCACGCTGACGTGTGCGGTCCTGCCACCGGCCGGCCGGGCCTGCGCCGGGTGGGTGGTTGCCGTGTTCTGCTTCGCGACCGTTCGAGCTGACGCTACGAGACTGCTTCTGCTGCCTCAACAGACAGATTGGATTGACAATTCCATATCTCGTGGCGCGGCGCGACCGACCGACCGGCGGCCGGCGGCGGTCGGCCCGGTGGTCCGGGGGAAACATGGGTCGCTCGCGGGTCCAGGGCTGCTGTCCCGGGGACGCCGAGATGGGGACCGCGGCGTGTCTACACCGCCAGGGATGTCAGCGGACCAGTCGCGGCGGACGGCCGACGAGGGTGCCGGGGGACTCGTTCCCGCCGAACTGATGGTCGGCCGAGGCAGCCGGCCCGGCCGTGACGCAGGGCGGTCGCGAATCCGCACGCCCGACGGTGGCCACGCGGTCGGCGATCCACCCGCGCAGGCCGGCGACGTCCACGTCGTGCGGCGGGTACTCGGCATAGGGCGCCAGGTTGGCCGAGGCGCGGCCCAGCACGGCCACGCCGCCGCGGACGTTGCCGCGGGCCAGGTGGGTGACTCCGACGGCGAGCTGGGTCAGCCCGCGCCACAGGTTACGTTCGACGTCGCCCGCGGACTTCCAGGCCACCTCGAGCACCTCGTGCGCCTGGAAGGGATGGCCGGTGTCCAGCAGATGCTGGGCGGCGGCGAGTGCGGCCCGCGGCGGCAGCGAGGTCGGCAGCTCCAGTGGCGGCACTCCGGCCACCCCGGGCGGCAGGAAACGACCGAGCGCGTCGCGGGGCCGTTCGGCGGTCTGGGCTACCGGGTCGGGATGCTCGTCCCGGCCTGGACGGTGGCGCGGGAGCTCACCGCCGTCGGGGTGCCCGGGGTCTCTGGAAGTGGTCATCCCGGCCAGTGTGACCAGCAGGTCGGGGGCTTGTCCTGCGCTGCGGCGCCGGGTGGCCGGTCTGGGCGCGCGTCGGTGCCCCGACCGGCCACCATCGCGACGGACCGCGGGTCCCCGGTGCCCGCGGGATCACGGCGGGCACCGGGGGAGGGGCCGGCGTTGCGGCTCAGCGGCCGGCGGCGGCGCGCAGCGCGTCGGCGCGGTCGGTGCGCTCCCAGGTGAAGTCGGGTAGCGGCCGGCCGAAATGCCCGTAGGCCGCGGTCTGGCGGTAGATCGGCCGCAGCAGGTCGAGGTCGCGGATGATCGCAGCGGGCCGCAGGTCGAAAACCTCGGTGACAGCCCGGGTGATCTCGGCCACCGGCAGCGTCTCGGTGCCGAAGGTCTCGACGAACAGGCCCACCGGCTCGGCCTTCCCGATCGCGTAGGCGACCTGGAGCTCCGCCCGGCGGGCCAGGCCGGCCGCGACGACGTTCTTGGCGACCCAGCGCAGCGCGTAGGCGGCCGACCGGTCGACCTTGGACGGGTCCTTGCCGGAGAAGGCGCCACCGCCGTGACGGGCGTACCCGCCGTAGGTGTCGATAATGATCTTTCGGCCGGTCAGACCCGCATCGCCGATCGGCCCGCCGATCTCGAACCGGCCGGTCGGGTTGACCAGCAACCGGTAGCCGTCCACCTCCAGGCCGAGGTTCTCCTCCGCCAGCCGCTTGAGCTCGGGCGTGATGACCTGGTCGCGGATATCGGGGATGAGGCGGGTCGCGAGGTCGACGTCCGCGGCATGGTGCGCCGAGACCACGACGGTGTCCAGCCGCACCGGCCGGTCGTCGTCGTCGTACTCGATCGTCACCTGAGTCTTGCCGTCCGGGCGCAGGTAGGGCAGCACGCCCTCGTGACGGACCTGGGACAGCCGCTGGGCGAGCCGGTGCGCCAGGGTGATCGGCAGCGGGAGCAGGTCGGGCGTCTCGTCGCTGGCGTAGCCGAACATGATTCCCTGATCGCCGGCGCCCTGCTGGGCGAGCAGATCCTCGCCGCCCTCGACCCGGGCCTCGTAGGCCCTGTCGACGCCCTGGGCGATGTCGGGGGACTGCGCGCCGATCGAGACCAGCACGCCGACGGTGGCCCCGTCGAAGCCGGTCGCGGCGTCGTAGCCGATCTCGGTGAGCGTGCGTCGCACCACCGAGGTCACATCCACATGGGCGGAGCTGGTGACCTCGCCGGCCACGTGGACGTGACCCGTGGTCAGCAGGGTCTCGACCGCGACCCGGGAGGTCGGGTCGGCGGCCAGGTAGGCGTCGAGCAGAGCGTCGCTGATCTGATCGGCCAACTTGTCGGGATGACCCTCGGTTACGGACTCCGAAGTGAACAGGCGGCGGGACATACGGGACCTCGTTTCGATGCGTCGGGAGATAGGGGCCGGGCCGCCCGGAATGCTGGGCGGCGACGGCATCCGGCGCGGCCTGGCGGCAAGCCGGGACCATCTGGCGTGGCGGAGAGGGACTCGGCTGGTCTGGCGGACCCCGGGGCGCCGCATCCGGCCGGCGCTGGATGGTCGGGACGCGGGGCCGGCGCCGCGCGCCGCGAGAGAGTCCGCACGGAGGAACGGAGCTGGCGGACTCACACGGCGATGATCACCAGACGCCTCGCGACATCGGCGGGGCGGCCGGGCGCTGACGGATCCCAGAAGTGTGCTGAGTGCGCTGAGCGCGCGAGGACGCCGCGCGGCTCAGCGCGCAGTACAGATGGCGGAGCTCACGAGGGCGAAGTCGACGTGACCACGCGTGACGAGGACGGCCGAGCGCTGCACGTAATGATCCCATCACGGGCGCCGGGTCGACGTCAACAGCGCCGGGCCGCGGGCGCGCCTTGTCTCACCGCGGCCGCCATGCCAGAGTGAGATCATGGCGGGCTTGGACGACTTCGTGTCCCGGGCCGCGGCCGGCCGGCCCGCGGTGATGGTGCGCCGCCGGGTCCCGCTCGTGCGCCGGCGGGCGGTCGACTTCATGCGGGTCGCCAGTCGTCTCTGTCGTTGACCTGTCGCTGGTTCCTGGCGTCGTGCCGCCGTGTGGCCGCCGCGTGGGGTGCAGCGGCTGGCGTCCGTCGCGTTCTTACTCACTGTCAGGTGGCGTCCCGCCCCGTGGATCGGTCGTCCTCGTCGGACCGGGTCGCCGCGCGGAGGTGGCGTGCTCATGTCCCAGGCCGATCGCGTGTCCCAGGCCGGGCGCGTGCCGCTGTCCGTGCTCGATCTGTCGCCCCGGTCGCAGGGCGCGTCCGCGGGCGACGCGTTGCGCAACACCCTCGACCTCGCCCGGCGTACCGAGAAGTTCGGCTACCACCGGTACTGGCTCGCCGAGCATCATCTGGTGCCCGGTGTCGTCTCCTCGGCGCCGGCGGTGGTCATCGCGCTCGTGGCCGATGCGACGACCCGGATCCGGGTCGGCTCGGGAGCGGTCCAGATGGGTCATCACACGGCGGTGACCGTCGCGGAGGAATTCGGCACCCTCGCCCAGATCCATCCGGCCCGGATCGATCTCGGGCTTGGGCGTCCCGCCGTCGACCGGCTGTTCGCCGCGGCGAACGGCAGTGGCCAGCCGCCCGGATCCGACCAGCCCGCCGCCGCGTCCGCTCCCGCCGCGTCCGCTCCCGCCGCGACTGTCATCGACGGGCTGTTGTTGCCGGCGCCGCCCCGGATGCGGGTGAACGCCGAACGGTTGCGCCGCCAGTTCGCGCTCGTCGGCTACCGGCCGGGCGCCGAGGACGAGTATGGCCAGCAGGTCCGCGACATTCAGGCGTTCCTACGGGGCGACTACCGGACCGCCGAGGGCGAGCACCTGACGGTGCCGGCTGCGGAGGGGGCCGACCTGCAGATCTGGGTCCTCGGCTCCAGCGCGGGCGCGAGCGCCCGAACGGCCGGCGAGCTGGGCCTGCCGTTCGTCGCGAACTACCACGTCGCGCCGGCCTCGGTGCTCGAGGCCGTGCGGGCCTACCGGGACGCCTTCGTTCCGTCGGCGACCTTCGACCGGCCCTACGTGATGGTCTCGGCGGACGTGGTCGTCGGCCCGGATGACGACACGGCCGCCGAGCTCGCCTCGCCCTACGGGCTGTGGGTGCTGAGCATCCGGTCCGGGGAGGGGGCCCGCCCCTTCCCGAGCCCGGCCGAGGCGGCGGCCCACCGGTGGACCCCGGAGGAACGCGCCCTCGTCGCCGACCGGGTCGAGACCCAGTTCGTCGGCGGTCCCGCCACCGTCGTGCGCAAGCTGGAAACGTTGCGCAACGTCACCGGGGCGGACGAGTTGATCATCACAACGATCGCGCATGACCACGCGGATCGGGTGCGCTCGTATGAGCTGCTCGCCGGGGAATGGCAGTGATTGCCCGGGAGTGGCCGAGCCTGGGCTCGGGGCCGGCATCCCTTTGCGTCGGTCCTGATCACTGGCTACCGTGGACCTCGGTGAGTCACGCCGGGAGCGGCGACATCCGCGGGTGAATGTCCGGCCCGCGCGGGTGACGGTGGAGGAGGCCTCGTGTTCGGCGGACGGTCTGGGATCGCGGCGGCGCCGCGCCCTCGGCCCGGCGCCGGAATGCACGAGCTCACGCACCGTCGGCACATCGACACCTGCCGGGTCAGTGCGACCGCCTGTCCCCGCTGACGTCCCCAGCCTCCCTGACCTTCCCGCGCCACGGATGTGACGGCGCCCGTCCCTCGGGCCGTGCCGTCGCCGGACCGGAGCTCGGAGCCGACCGGTGACCCGGGGCGGAAGGTCGTCGACACCGGCAGGAATGGCGTTGGTCATGACCAGTCCCCTTGCATCATCCGAACAGCCCGGGCCCCCCGGCCGGCCCGGGCCCGCGGAAACCAGCTTCACGCTGCGTGCGGCGCACGTCCTCGACGCGACCGGCCGATTCGGTGAGCCACTTGACGTCGCGGTGCGCGATGGCGTCGTGCGGGCCGTCGGGCCCCGTCTCGGCCTCGACCGGGACGCTGTCGACATCGACGCCCGCGACCTGTGGCTGATGCCCGGGGTCGTTGACTGCCACGCGCATGTGACCCAGTCGACCTACGACCAGTTCGAGCTGGTGACGGCCCCGCTGTCCGCACGCTACCTGCAGACGGCGGACGCGCTGCGGGCGTCGTTGCAGGGCGGTGTCACCTATCTGCGCGACGCCGGCGGCGCCGACGCGGGTATCCGCGACGCGCTCGTGGCGGGCAGCGTGCCGGGCCCGCGGCTCGCGGTCTGCATCGTCGCGCTGAGCCGCTCCGGGCGCCACGGTGACGGGGGCATCCTCGGCCCCGGGTTGGAGTCCGCCGACGATGTCCTCGGCCCCGACTATCCCGGGCGGCCGCCGCACTCGGTCGTCGAGGCGGGTGGCCTGCCCGCCGCCGTGCGTGGCGTGCTGCGGGCCGGAGCCGACTGGGTGATGATCTATGCCAGCGGTGGGGTGATGTCCACCCGTCCGGGCAGTCCGGACTTCCAGTTCGGCCAGCCGGAACTGGCCGCCGCGGTCGCCGAGGCGACCCGTTACCGCCGGCCGGTGATGATGCACGCCCTCGGCGAGCGGGCGGTCGTGGCGGCGGTCGCCGCCGGCGCGCGTTCCGTCGAGCACGGCCTCGGGCTGAGTGAACGTGCTGCTGCGGCGATGGCTGTCCGCGGTGTGACGTTGGTGCCGACCCTGACGCCCTACCGTGACCTGGCCGCGCTGGCGGGCACCGGCGTGCTGCCGGGCTGGGCGGTGGAGCGCGCCGAGGCGAGCGCCACCTCGCTTGCCGAGACGATCGCCGTGGCCCGCGCGGCGGGGGTGCCCATCGCACTGGGCAGCGACGCCCGGCACCGCACCCGCCACGGCGCGAACCTCGCCGAGATCAGCCAGCTGCGGCGGGCGGGGCTCACGGCGCCCGAGGCGTTGCTCGCGGCAACCGCCACCGGGGCGAGGCTGTGTGGGGTGGGGGACCAGCTGGGGCGGATCGCCGTCGGCTACACGTTCGACGCGATCCTGCTCGACGAGGACCCGGCGGACCTGCGGCTCTTTGAACAGCCGGGCGCGGTCGGCGGTGTCTTCCTCGGTGGCCGCCCGATGCTGGCGCATCCGCGGCTGCCCGCCTCGATGACGGGTCCGGCGACAGCGCCCACGCGCCCGGTGCCGAACGCTGTCGATCGGGCGGCGGCCGGCCGGGTGCTCCCGTCGGGGCCCGCCACCGGCTGACCGGTGTGCCGCTCCGCCGGGATCGGTCTGCAATCATCCACCTCCACCCGGCGCCGCGGCCGTCTTCCCCGAAATACTTTCTCCGTGGTTTTCTGGTCATTTCCGAATCGTGCCGCGGCGGCTGCCCATCGAGATGCGGATCTGCTTGCGAAAGCTATCGTCGGAGGAGCCCGGTCGGACGGGAACACCTGTCTGGCCGTGGGTTTCCCGGTATGGCGGACAAGCCGCCGACCGTACCTCGGAGGTTTCTGATGCAGCACACCGAGATGATCAATGAGAACATGCGGAAGGCCATTGATGAGTGTATGTCGTGCTCGGCCCTGTGCGAGGAGACCATCTCCTACTGCATGGACATGCCCGGCACGATGATGGATGCCGCGAACCTGCGGCTTATGATGGACTGTGCGGCGGTCACCAGGACCTGCGCCGACCTCATGTGCCGGATGTCGCCGTTCCACAGCGAGATGTGTGCCATGTGTGCACGGGTCTGCGGCGCCTGCGCGGAGATGTGCGAGAAGATGCCGCGCGACGACCAGCTCGCCCGTCTTGCCCGGGCCTGCCGGGCCTGCATGGACAGCTGCAACGCGATGGTGGGTGCCGCTGCCTGAGCTGGCTGCGGGCCCGCCGCCGTTCTGCGGTGTTCGCGTTCCGCGGCTGTCCGGCCGCTCCCGCCAGCGCCGCGTGACGTCCATGTACCTGCATGTCCGTGGGGCTCTATCCGCCGCGGAGGTCGGAGTCCGCCTCGAGCACGCAACGCGGCGGACTCCGGCGACCGGCGGAAATATCCAGGAAACTAGGGTTAATCGTGTTGACATGCGTTCGGGGTGCGGCCAGAATTTCGACCATGCCTCGTCCGGCTCGACGGCCGTCCACTCTGGTCATCCGTGGCCACATCGACTTTCTGCGTGTCGCCTCCGCGGTCTGTCCGGTTCGGGTGTCTCGCTAGCCCTTCCCGCCGGCGCGTCGCCGTCGTTCCAGGCACCTCGCACGCGCTCTGCCACCGCACCTCATCGCTGCCGCACCCACCGCCATTCGGCCTGGCTGCGCCGATCGGTTTTCCCGTGGCTTTCGCGTGCCCTCTTTCTTCGTGCTGGCGCGTGTTGTCATCCGCGTCCGGACGGCTCTGATCGGAGCATGTCATGTCCATTCCGCTCTCCCCACTCCCCTCCCATCCGCGTCCACGCGGCTACGTTGGTGGTCCTGGTTCCCGCTACTGGCCGAGTGGTGATACCACCCGGCGCGCGGGGGCCACTGTGGTCCTTCTTCCCGGCCGCGGGGAATCCGCTGAGATTTTCGAGAACCTGGCCTTCAGGCTGGCTCTCGATGGCTATCAGGTGACCTTTCTCGACCATGGTCAGGACACGGTCCTCGCCCTTGGCGAGGCGCGCGAGCCGGACCTGCCGTTCGTTCTGCTCGGTTCGGACAGCGGCGCCCTGCGCGCACTTGTCGGCGCCGCGTCGCCCGCCGTCCGCCCGGATGCGCTCATCCTGGTGGACCTGCCGCTGCTGCACCGCCCGGTCGCCGGTGAGCATCCCGGCGAGCCGATCCCGCGATCGCTTCCGGACCTCCCCATCCTGCTGCTGCACGGCGAGGACGATCCGGTGACGCCATTTCCGCTCGTTCGCATGGCGACGCGGACCGCCCGCCGGGCGAGGCTCGCGGCCCTTCCCGGTGGCCGGGGCGTGCTGTCCGGCTCGGGGCGTCGCGCGGCCGGCGCGCACATCCTGCTCTTCCTGGAAGGCCTTCGGACACCACGGCTGGCCTCCGCTGCGCGGTCGGCCTAGCCAGCCCGACCGGGCAGCCCCTTCACGTCGACCGTCGCCCTCGTTGACCCGGACGTCGAGGTAGCCGAAGGCGCCGCGCCATCCGACGGTGATCTCGCACGAGCGTGGCCGCAGCGGCTGCCCCGCACCGCCCCCGCGAGGAGGGCGGTGTGCAGGGGGCTGCGCCAGATGTCTCTTCCGCAGGGATGAATCGGACGCCGAACCCTGTGGAAGAGACATGGAGGCGCTCTCCCGCGCATCCGCCGCTGACGCACGCGCCGCCGCCGCCGCCCGTTGCGCGGTCGTCCCGAGCGGGCTCGTGGTGGTCAGCCCGCAGATCGTGCCGCCGCCGATGCCGTGCGTGGACCTGTCCGCGATCTCGGGCTCTACCACCGCCGCCGACATCGGCGGTCTCCCGCCTCGGTCGCACGAATCGGGTCGCACCGCCAACAATCGGTGATCCTTCTCAGGACCTGAAGATTCGGTCGATCTCCGAGAGTTGCGTTGTTGCAGCGCTATGCACGCAACGTGATGAGCGTGCGCCGAAATTCGTACAGAACTAGTACTTGTCATTACGGTACGTAGTTCGCTACGGTTGCCGGGCACTAGTTACCCCGGGTCGACGCCGAGTTCTGCCCACGGTCCGGGGTCCCTCCGAGACAGCTTGGGCAGAAGCGGGGGAACCATGTTCCGCCGGGCGGCCCCGTCACGGCCGCCCTCGGGGTTAAGTCGCCTCCACGGAGACGACCGGGCTTCCCGGCCCGAACCCGACAGCTAACCTCGCAGGCGTACGGGAAGGATTCTTACGTTGCCTGTGCATCGGGAACGCGCGGCCAGGGCCTGGCTGATCGCCCTGCCGACCTGTGCTTTCTGCGACGCGCCCTCGCCACGACGGGCGCCGTTCTCGCCCTGACGCAGCCGCGAGAACGTGCCACCGGCCGGCGCCCTGCCGGTCGACCATGTGCACGCATGACATCACCGACCCACCTGGCGGACCGCACGGGTCGCCGTCGGCGGTCGACTGCGATCCCCGGACCGTCCACATCGGGCGGCCAGGCGTGATGCGGTCATCGCGCTGAGCGGGCCGGAACTCTCACCCAATCTCGAAGCTCCTTTCGTCGATCGTTCGCGCGACTCGGACGGATGCTGTTTCAAAATCGGATAGTCCGTGCTGCCCATATTTTGCGAATGAGAACCGCTCCCCTCTGCTGAGCGGTAGCCATCGCCGATTCAAAACCTGTGTTCGACGACACCGAAATGAGATGTCAAAGAATGGCTAAGGGAAAGCATCGGAAGCGGCCTACCCGGCACCGCGGCGCCGTCATCGCCGCCGCCGGCGTGATCGGTGCCGGAGCCAGCATGCTCGCCACCGCGAGCCCGGCGAGTGCCGCCACCGGCACGGTCTCGGACGTGCAGATCGCCAGCGCGGCGGCGAACGCGGGTCTCGCCGGCTGCCGTGGCGTCCCGCTGTCCACCTGGGTCGCGGTCGCTCTCGGCGAGTCAGGCGGCAACACCTTCGCCCACGCCACGGTCGGTGAGGACTCGCGCGGGCTTTGGCAGATCAACATGCGTGCGCACGCCGGCTGGGTGGGTAGCCGCAACCTCTACGATCCCGCCACCAACGCCTGGGCGGCGAAGCGGGTCTGCGAAAGCCAGGGCGTCACGGCCTGGAGCGCGTACACCTACGGCAGGTACAACCAGTTCCTGGGGCGCGGCCAGGCCGCGGCGGCGGCCGTCTCCGGCGGCATCAGCGTCCGTAGCATCTCCTATGCCGCGTCCGCTCCGGCGGTCGCGCCTGCGCCCGGGTATCCGTCACTTGCCAGCGGGCTGGGCTACCGACAGGACGTGCAGCAGATTCAGCGGAAGCTGGCCGACCTCGGTTACCCGATCAGCGTCGACGGCCAGTTCGGTTACCAGACGAACCACATGGTCAAGGACTACCAGCTCAAGCACGGTCTGCTGGTGGACGGCGTGGTCGGGCCCCAGACCCGGGCCCGCCTCGGCATCTGACAGATCTCGATCTGTGCGGCGCCGCCGGGTGGAGTCGCAGCCCACCCGGCGGCGGTGCCGTCTCGGGCGCCAGACGGCCGTCGCATCGCCACGATCCGTCGCATCGCGCAGGACGCCATCTCCTGAGCGGCCGTCGCACACCGGCGGGGTAAGAGGACTATCGCCGGTCGAGCGGGGTATTTCCTGCACCGGCCCAGGCGGGCCGTCGGCCCCTGGGCAAAGGTGCAACGGGGTCCGATCAACGAGGATCTCCGACCGACGAGGATCATCATGGTCGACGAGCTCGGAATCGTTTCGGGCCCGATCGTCCGTCCCGGCATCCGGACTCCCGGCGAAGCAGATCATGGCTTCCGGTGGCCCGGCGCGGTGGCGGCCGGGCCCGGGTCGGGTGTGGTGTTTGCCGTGCTCGGCCCGCTGGAGGTCTGGCGCGGGCCGGGGGAGCGCGTCCGCATCGACCAACGCAAGAAGCGGGCGCTTCTGCTCACGCTGCTGCTGCACGCCGGGCGGTGGACCTCGGTGGAGGAGATGCGTCTGGCGCTCTGGCAGGACGACGCACCCAGATCGGCGTTCGGCAACATCAAGACCTACCTGTCCGAGCTGCGGCACACGCTGCCCACGGCGGCCGGGGATCCGGCGGTGCCGGCATCGATCAGGGCGGTGAGCCCGCGGGCTACGGTCCTTCGCCGCCCGGCCGGCCCAGGTCGCATCGAAAGCCGCCCGGGGGAGTACCGCCTGGTCGTCGAGCCCGATGAGATCGACATAGTCCGTTTCGAGCAGGCAGCCGCACGCGGCTGCGTCGCGGCCCGCGCAGGGATGCCTGCCCAGGCCGCCGAGCTGCTCGAGCAGGCGCTCGGCTGGTGGCGCGGAAACGCGTTCGACGAGTTGCCGGCCGAGGTCGGTGGCGCCGAAAGCCTCCGTCTGGAGGAGGCCCGGTGGACGGCCCGGGAGGCGCTGATCGACGCGCGCATCGCACTCGGTGAGCATGACCAGGTGCTACCGGCGCTGCGTGCGCTCACTGTGGAGTACCCGACCCGGGAGCGCCTGTGGGCGCAACTGCTGGTCGCGTTGGAACGCAGCGGTCGCCGGGCCGAGGCGCTGCACGAGTACCGCGACCTCTATCAGCGGTTGGTGACGGAGCTTGGGATCGAGCCCGGCGCGGAACTGCGCCGCGTGCACCAGCAGGTCCTGGACCCGGATCGCGGCTGGTCGCGATCGTCTGCAAAGCGGCCGTCCTCGGAGCGGCCGGGCACGCCGGCACCGCTGAACCGGCAGTGAACCACCCGCGGGAATTCCCACTGGGGGACCTTGCCTCCTCCTGTCCGTAAGGCGGAGCAATGCGAACGTAGGGAGCACCCATGACGGCGACCTGTGGATCCCAGCACCTGGCGGCCGGCGGCCGGTTCGGCGGGGCGACCCGGGGCCGGCAAGGCCGTCACGGCGGTGGGGGATCCGTCCCCGGCGGGTTCCTCCGCTGAGCGGCCGGGGTTGCGGTGACGACGCCCATCACCACCCGCCGGCTTGGCCGCGGCGACGCCCGGCGAGCGCCGTCCCGGCCGAGCTGTTGGTTCGTCGCCTTCGCGGACCGGGAACCGGTGACACTGCCTGCCGGGATCCGCAGAGTGCTCAGACACGCCTCGGGGCGGCCGTGGATCGTCGGCGACTGGCCCGATGAAGCGGTGGTCAGCGCGGCGACCGGTCAGGCTCGGATAGCGCTGGTCGGTTGCGCCGCGACGAATCCCACCCAGCTCCTGCGGCTGCTCCTGGCCGCGCGGGACGTGCACTCCCTCGACATCGCGCGTGTCGTGGCCGGCGACTATCACGTCATCGCCGAGATCAATGGGAAGCGCAGGCTCCAGGGCAGCCCGACCGGCACACGGCGGATCTTCACCGCGATTGTGGGGGGGCAGCACGTCGCCGCGGATCGCGCCGATGTTCTCGCCGAACTGACCGGCGGCGGACTGAACCGGACGGCGCTGGCGTTGGCCCTGCTTACCCCCTGCCCGCCGCACCCGCTCGACGACGTCGTTGCGTGGGAGTCGGTCGAGGCCGTGCCACCCGACCACTACCTGTTCGCGGACCGTGATGGACGGGTCGAGCTGATGCGCTGGTGGCGGCAGCCGGCAGCGGCGCGTTCGCGGGCCGAGGGCGCACCGATCCTGCGCGCGGCCCTCGCCGAGGCGGTGGCCGTGCGGGTGGCGGCGGGGCGCACGGTCAGTGCGGATCTGTCCGGCGGGCTGGATTCGATCTCGGTGTGCTGCCTGGCGGCCCGCGGCCCGGCGGACATCGTCGCCGTCACCGGGATCGCCCGGGGTGCCGATGGCGACGATCCGCACCGGGTGGCCCGGGCGGTCGCCTCGCTGCCCGGCGTCGCCCGGGAAATCGTGCCCGCACGGGAGCTCCCGCTTGTCTTCGACGGCCTCGCCTGCGCCGGTGAGCCGCTCGACCATCCCTTCGCCGGCGTCGTCGACCGGGCGAGGCTGCGCGCGGGACTAGAGCGGGTCGCCCTCTACGGTCCGCGACTGCACCTGACGGGTTCCGGCGGCGAGGAAGTCGCCGGGGGTACGCCGAACTACCTGCCTCGGCTGGCTCGCCGGCAGCCCTGGACCGCGATGCGGCACCTGAGCGGCTACCACGCCCGCCGGGGCTGGCCGTGGGGCGCGAGCCTGCGGATGATGCGCCGTCGGGACTATCCCGACTGCTTGGGCGACATGGCCCGAACCCTCCAGCAGGCTGCGCGTGGGGGGAGCCCGACGCGGCACGGACCACCCGACGTGACGGCGCTGGACTGGACGCTGCCGCCGATCGTCCCGGTCTGGCTGACCCGCGTCGCCCTGGGGCTCATCGCCGAAGCCTTCGGCGACGCGGCTCGCCGAGCCAGCCCCCTGGCACCGACGCGCGACGGACACGGCGACCTGTTCGCGATCCGCACCGCCGCGTCCGCTTTCCGGCTGCTCGACCAGGTCGCGGCCCCGGTCGGCCCGCCGCTGAGCGCGCCGTTTCTCGACGATCGGGTCGTCCGCGCCGCACTCGCCGTTCGGCCGGAGGAGCGCACCTCTCCGTGGCAGGACAGGCCGCTGCTCAAGGAGGCGATGCGGCAGGTGGTGCCGGTGAACTGCGGGTGCCGGGAGACCAGAGCGGACGCCGACGCCGAGCAGAACCGGGGGCTGCGGGCGAACCGCGGCGTCCTGATGGGGCTGTGCGACGACTCGCCGCTGGCCGAGCTCGGGCTCATCGAACCGGACGCGCTGCGGGATGCGTGCCGGCGAGGCGCCGATGCGGACCGCCGGCCAGAGACCGGGACCCTGCAGGCGACCTTCGCGGCCGACGCATGGCTGCGTACCCTCGCCGGTCGCCGCGGCTGAGCGCGGGCGGGCGGTGGGAGGCCGGCGACTGCATCCACGGCGAGGGAGATCTGCTGACGATCGACGGACCAGCAGGAGTGGACATGGTGATGTTGCGATCCGACGTGGTGCGGGCGCCGACCGAATACGGCGCCGTGCTGTTGCACACCGACGATGGGCGGTACTGGACGCTCAACCCCTCGGGTGATCTGGTGCTCCGCGTGATGCTGGCCGGGGGAGACGTCGCGGCCGCGGTGCGGGAGTTGTGCGCGACGAGAGAAGTCGATCCGCAGGTCGCGCGCCGCGACGTCGAGGGCCTGCTGGCCCAGCTCGCCGATGTCGGCCTGATCGAGCCGCAGTCCGAGGCCAGCCGGTCACCCGAGGCCGCGGCCGAATGCCCCGGCCGCCACGTAGACAGGTCGGAGGCACGGTGGTGACGGCGCCGATGGTCGTCGAACCGTCGACGGTCCTGCTGCGCCCCGGTCGACGGTTGGGGGCGATGGTCGCGGTCGGGGCCGCGCGGCTGCTCGCGACCCAGCCGCCCGCGCGCATCCGTCGTGTGCTCGCCCGGCTGGGTTCCGGCGCCCGGCCGGCGAAATACACCAGCGCACTCGCCGCCCGCCGGGCGGTGATGGCCGTGAGCCCCACGTGTCGGGGGGAGCGGGGTTGCGTGCCTCGCTCGATCGCCACCACCCTGCTGTGCCGGATGACGGGCAGCATGCCGACCTGGTGCGTCGGGGTGCGCACCGTCGCGCCGTTTGCCGCGCATGCGTGGGTCGAGGCCGACGGTGTGATCGTCGGGGAGCCGATGCCGCCCGGCTATCTGCGGGCGCTGTTCGCCGTCGGGCCGGGGACCGCGCCGTGGTGAGGGGTCTGGCTGAGCTCTGGGCGTTGTTGCGGGGGCATCGACGGCCCGTGATGATCGCCACGGTGCTGACCGTGATCGGCACCGGTGTCGGGGTGCTCCAGCCACTTCTCGTGATGAGAGTGATCGACACCGCGCAGGCGGGCGGCATCCCGTTGTGGCTGGTCGGGGCGCTTCTGGGCCTGTTCGTGGGTCAGGCGATCATCGACACCATCGGACATTACCTACTGGAACGAGCCGGTCAGGGGATCCTGCTCAGCCTGCGCCGACGGCTGATCGGCCATCTGCTTGCGTTGCGAGTGCACATTTTCGACACCCGCCGGATCGGGGATCTCATCTCGCGGGCGAACACGGACACCACCGTGGTGCGGGAGGCGGTGGCCTACAGCTTCACCTCGGTGATCACCAACCTGATCGGGGTGATCGGCGCCGTCGCCCTGATGGTCTACCTCAATCTCTGGCTGTTCCTGCTCGTCCTCGCGGTGGTCGCCGTGGCCGGGGTGGTGGTCCTCAGCGCGCTGTCCCGCATCCGCGCGGTGTCCGAGCAGGGGCAGGCCAGCGTCGGGGGCATGACCGCGGACCTGGAACGAGCCCTGGTCGCCATCCGCACCGTGCGGGCGAACCGGGCCGAGCTCCGCGAGACCGAGCGGATCGGCGATCACGCCGCCGATGCCTACCAGGCGGGCCTGCGGATGGCGAAGCTGGACTCGGTCATCGCTCCCGCCATGCAGCTGGCCGTGCAGGGCAGCGTCCTGGTCGTCCTGCTGGCCGGTGGTGTGCTGGTGGCCCGGGGTTCGGTCTCACTCGGCAGCCTCGTCGCCTTCCTCCTCTATGCGACCTACCTGGTCATGCCGTTGTCTGCGCTCATCGAGTCCGCGGCGACGATCCAGCGGGGTCTCGGCGCGCTCTCGCGGGTCAACGCCGTGTTCGCGCTGCCGCGGGAGGACGACGACAGCGTGGCCCCGGCCGAACGAGTAGGCGGGGGAGAACGGCTCGCTGCGGCCGCGACACCGGCGCCGACACCGACACCGCCGACGCCGACGCCGACGCCGACACCGGCGGCGGGTGACGGCGACCGATCGGCGGCGATCGAGCTACGAGACGTGCGATTCGCCTACACCGCGACGCCTGTGCTGCGTGGAGTGTCGTTCCAGGTGCCGAGGCGGGGCCACATCGCGCTGGTCGGCGCCTCGGGAGCAGGCAAGTCGACCGTTCTCGAACTTGTCGAGCGGTTCTACGATCCGGCTGAGGGCCTGATCCTCTTCGCCGGCCGCGACGTCCGTTCCATTTCCCGTAGTAGCGCCCGGACCTGGGTGAACCTGGTCGAACAGAACACACCGGTGTTGCACGGCACGCTGCGGGACAACATCGTCTACGCGATGCCGGACGCGGGCGAGGACGAGATCGCGCAGGTGGTGGCGACGGCGGGGCTGCGGGATCTCGTCGACCGGCTGCCGGACGGGCTGCACACCCCGGTCGGCGATCACGGCGTGTTGCTCTCCGGTGGGGAGCGACAGCGGGTGGCGATCGCCCGGGCGCTGCTGCCGCGCCCCGCCGTGCTGCTGCTGGACGAGCCGACGTCCCAGCTCGACGCGGTCAACGAACGCGCGCTCACCCTGGCGATGCGTCGGATCGCCGCCGAGCGCGCCCTGCTCGTCATCGCCCACCGCATCTCCACGGTCCGTGCCGCCGACCGCATCGTCGTGCTGGACGAGGGACGGGTGATCGCGGAGGGCACCCACGACGAGTTGATGGCGACCAGCGCGTTCTACCGGAGGCTCGCCACAGCCCCACCGGCGCGGCCCCGGGCAACGGCGCAGGAGCGACCTGCGCGGGACGAGCAGCCGCCGACGGGTCCGTTCGGACCGCCGCCGGGGGGCGGCGACGGCCTGGTGGGCCCCCTCGGCCCGTCAGGGCGCCGTCGAGCGGGACGTGCGGGGCGTCGCGCCACCGTGGGGTGATCATCCCGTCGCCGGGGGAGTCAGGGAGTCAGGGCGGACTTGCGGACCTTGCCCATCGGGTTGCGGGGCAGCTCGGAGACGAAGTGGATCTCCCGCGGTCGTTTGTGGACGGACAGCTCCCGGGCCACGAAGTCGGTGAGGTCGACCGCGGCCGCTCGGCTGCTCCTTCCACCGCCGATCAGGTCGGGGGCGACGACGAAGGCGGCGATCCGCTGCCCGAGGTCGTCGTCGGGAAGGCCGACGACGGCCGCCTCCCGTACCTGCGGATGTGCCAGCAACGCGGCCTCCACCTCACCCGCGCCGATGCGGTAGCCCCCGGACTTGATCAGATCCGTCGACCGTCGTCCGACGATGCGGTGGTGCCCGTCCGGCGCGATCACCGCCGCGTCTCCGGTACGGAACCAGCCGTCGGCCGTGAAGGAGGCGTCGGTGACGTCCGGGCGGCCCAGGTAGCCCCCGAACAAGGTCGGCCCCTGGATCTGCAACTCGCCGATGCTCTGCCCGTCGGCCGGCAGCGGAGCACCGGTCTCGTCGTCGACGAGCCTGGTCCGCACGTCCTTCAACGCCGCGCCGACCCAGCCGGCGCGGCGTTCGCCGTCGGCGCGGCTGCTCGTCGTGATCAGAGTTTCGGTCATCCCGTAGCGCTCGATGGGCGCCGAGCCGGTGAGCGCGGCGAGCCGGGCGAGGATCGGCGCCGGCAGGGCCGCGCTTCCGGAGACAAGCAACCGGGCCGCGGCCAGGGCCCGCGCGCTGTCCGGATCGTCGCAGACCCGGGACCAGACCGTCGGCACGCCGAAGTACAGGCTTCCACCGGCGGCCGCATACGCGGTCGGGGTCGGCCGGACGGTGTGGACCAGCCGGCTGCCGACCCGCAGCGCGCCGAGGACACCCAGGACGAGGCCGTGCACGTGGAACAGCGGCAGCCCGTGCACGAGGGTGTCGTCCGGGGTCCAGGCCCAGGCCTCGGCGAGGGCGTCGAGGTCGGCGGCGATGGCCGCGGCCGGCACCATGACGCCCTTCGGCGCCCCGGTCGTGCCGGAGGTGTAGAGGATGAGTGCCGTCTGGTCCGGACGCCGCTGGCCGCCCGTCGTCTCCCCCGGCAGCTCCCCCGGCGACGCGGTGCGGGCGGCGGGATCGACAGGCACCGTCGGGACCGGCAGATCCTCCCAGTCCGGGGAGCCGAGCAGCAGCTCGGCGCGCGAGTCCCGCAGGATGTGGCCGCGTTCGCGCGGACCGGAATCCGGTGGAACCGGGACCGCGGGCACCCCGGCGAGCAGGCAGCCGACAATGGAGACGACGGTGGCCATGGAGGCCTCGGCGTGCACCGCGACCGCCCCGGCCCCCGCGACGCGCCCGGCAACGGTCGCCGCCGCACCCATCAGCTCGGCCCGGGACAGAACCACCTCGCCGACCTGCACGGCGGGAGCATCGTGATCGACGTCCAGGGATGGGAACAGCAGCGTCACGTCCGGATCCTCTCGCCGCGTCGACCTGCCCCCACGACGGTACGGGCTACCGCGATCGCGGAACTCACGGTTCGCCAACCTGCCTGGTGCCCGAGCCACGGCCGGTGCTGATCCGGCGCCCGTCACAGGCATTCGTCGGCCGGTCGGCCATGGGCCTGTGGCCCCCCGCGGGACTACGCTGGCGCGCTGTGCCAGGTCCCGCCCCACTGCCAGGTCCCGCCCCACTGCCAGGTCCCGCGACTGCGGCCGCGGAGCCTTCGTCCGCCTCGACGATCGCCGACCCGCGCGCGCCCTCACGGGTCACCGTCGTCGGCGTGGGCGCGGACGGCTGGAGCGGCCTGTCCTCGGTGGCGCGCGAGGCTGTCTGCGCGGCGGATGTGCTCTTCGGGGCGCAGCGACAGCTCGATCTCATCCCGGACCGGGCCGCCGGGCGCCCGATCGGGGCGCGTCGGGTGCCCTGGCCTTCGCCGCTGCTGCCAGCCCTCGCCGGCATGCTGGCGGAGCATGGCGTCGCGGTGGTCGAGACAGACGGCGCCGATGCCGGCAGCGACGTCTGCGTCCTCGCCAGCGGCGATCCGATGTTCTACGGGATCGGCACCACACTCGTCCGCCTCCTGGGGGCGGATCGGGTGCGGGTGCTGCCCCATCCGTCGTCGGTGTCCCTGGCCTGTGCGAGGCTGGGGTGGGCCGTGGACGGGGTCGACGTCGTGAGCGCGGTGGGCCGCCCCTTGGCTCAGGTCCACGCCGCGCTCGCGCCGCATCGCCGCCTGCTGGTGCTCAGCGCCGACGGGACCACGCCCCTCGAGCTCGCCGATCTGCTGGTCGACCGCGGTTACGGCGGGAGTCCGATGACGGTGTTGGAGCGGCTCGGCGCGGCCGACGAGGCTCGACAGCAGGCCCCGGCCCGAGACTGGGCGGCCGCGTCCGCCGTCTGGCAGGCCACCGCGACGCGCGGCCCAGACGGTCCGCGGGGCAGCACAGCCAACGGCACAGCCAACGGCACGGGTGACGGCGCGGCGGGGCCGAGCAGCGCCCGGATCGTCTCCCCGCTTCGCCCGCCGGCGGATCTCAACGTGGTCGCCGTCGAGCCGCTGCCCGCGCCGGGGGCCGCGCACCGGCCGCGCACCCCCGGGTTGCCCGACGACGCCTTCGAACACGACGGTCAGATCACCAAACGCGAGGTCCGGGCGGTGACCCTGGCCAGCCTCGGCCCTGTCCCCGGCGAGCTGCTCTGGGATGTGGGGGCGGGTTCCGGCAGCATCGCCATCGAGTGGATGCGTGCCCATGCCAGCTGCCGGGCGATCGCCATCGAGCCCCGGGCCGATCGAGCGGAGCGCATCCGGCGCAACGCGACGGCGTTGGGGGTGCCGGCGCTACGCGTCGTCACGGGCCACGCCCCACAGGCCCTGGCGGGCCTGCCTGCGCCCGACGCGGTCTTCGTCGGCGGCGGTGCCACGGCCGTCGGGCTGCTCGAAGCCTGCTGGGCGGCGTTGGCAGGGCGCGGCAGGCTCGTGGTCAACGCGGTGACGCTCGAGTCCGAGGCGGTGCTCGCGGCCTGGTACGCGCGGCGAGGTGGGGAGCTGACCCGCCTGTCGGTCAGCCGGGCGTCACCGGTCGGCGGCTTTACCGGGTGGCGGGCGGCGATGCCGGTGACCCAGTGGACGGTCTGGCCGGGTGACCACGCCGCTGACGGCGGCCGTTGATCAGCCGAGCAGGTCCAGGACGCAGCGGTCGGCCGGACCCCCGGGTATCGCATGGTCGGGGGCGGCCAGATGCTGCCGCCAGTGCCGGTCGGCGCCCGCCGCGTCACCGATCTCGACGAGGTCGACAAGGGCGGCATGGATCTGGCGGGTGGCACCGGCGCTCAGCCGGTTGTCCACCGCCCGGTCGATGGCCGTCGCCGCGGGCGATGCGTCGGGGCCCGCGGCGGCGAGGGCATGACCATGCTGGGCGTTGGTCAGCTCGACGAGATGTTGCAGCATGCCGGTGACCACCGACAGGGACTTGTTGCCGGTGAGCTCGACGACGGCCAGGTGGAACGCCGCCTGCGCCGCCGCGAGTGCCGTGGGGTCGTCGACGACCTCGTCGGCCTCGGCGAGGATGCCGCGCAGGACCGACACGTCCACCGCGTCGTGCCGTTCGGCGAGCAGCGCCGCGCACGGCGGCTCGATGATGGCGCTGGCCTGGTGGACGTCGCCCAGGGTGGCCCCGCGATGTTCGAGGACGAGGCCGGCGTAGCGGGCGGCGACCGTTGGACTTGGGAGGTGGACCCGTGCGCCGCCGTGAGCTCCGCGGCGCACCGAGATCAGCGCCTCCGCCTCGAGGACGCGGAAGGCTTCGCGCAGAGTGGGGCGGGATACGCCGAACTGCGTCATCAGGGTGGGTTCGGGC
>NZ_JAMPTM010000091.1 GCF_025403375.1 Frankia gtarii | reverse complement strand
CTCGACCTCCTCGGCGACTAACACCCCACACCTTCCGAGGCCACCCGTTCGGGGCACCGCGGATCACGTGCCGGTCCCGCGGAGCCCGGCCACCCCAGGGAGGCCGTGACCGGGCCCCCGGCCGGGTCGGCCATCGCGACCCGCCCGCCATTGCCTGCGCACGAAGACGAACGCCCGATGCCCCGGCAGCGGGCGGGCGACGCCCATCGGCCGCGGCGTCAAGGCGGACTTTTCGCAGATTTCGGGTGCAGGCGTCAGCGGCCCCGGCTGCCCTGCCGCAACCGGGCGAAGGAATCCCCCGCCGGACCGATCCGACCCGCGCCGACCCTGACCTGCACGAATGCCGGCTGGACGGGCGGAACCACGCCATGACGACGGCGTCGGATCCGCATATCCGAAAAGAAAGCACCCGCAATTCGACAGTGTTCGCGGTATCGTCGTGAGCGTTCAGATTCGGACCACACGCCAGCGTTCGGTCGAAAGGGTGCTGATGGTCGATCTTGCCCGCCTCAGCTTCGGTGCGGCCGCCGCGGAACGGGACATCCGTCGGGGGCTCGACTTCTATTTCATCGAGTCCTCCGCCTACAACCAGGTGAACTCGGGAACGAAGACGATCCTGGTCGCGAACCGAGGCGCCGGCAAGAGCGCGATCTTCAAGACTATGGCGCACCGGCAGCGGGACGCCGGCCGCTCGGTAATCGAGCTGGCGCCCGAGGACTACTCCTACGAGTTCCTCAGCTCCGCCATGACCCGCGAGCTGGACGGCGCGTGGGCGAAGCTGGGCGCCTACGCGACGGCCTGGAAGTACCTGATCCTCGTACTCATCATGAAGGAGCTGACCCGCCGCCACGGCCGGCTGCGGCGCGGCGCGGAAAGCCAGATCCACGCCTACCTGCGAGACCATCACGCGGCCGGCGGGACGAGCACCTTCGACGCCTTCGTCTCCTATCTTCGCCGGATCGAGTCGGTGAAGATAGGCCGGTACGAGGCCGGTGTCCGCACCCGGGAGCTGCAGTATCTCTACAAACTCCAGGAAATCGAACATCTGCTGCCCCCGCTGGTCCGGCTGTGCGAACGCAGCCGGGTGACGGTGCTCGTCGACGAGCTGGACCGAGGCTGGGACGCCTCCGAGGACGCCCAGGCCTTCGTCGCCGGCCTGTTCCAGGCCTGCATGTCGATCAATGATCTTTCGCCGCACCTGCGGATCTGCATGTCGCTGCGCCAGGAGCTCTACGACAGCATTCCCGCGATTTACGACGACGCCCAGAAGTTCCGCGATCTCATCGAGGTCGTCTCCTGGGACGAGGACGGGCTCTGGAAGATGATTGCCGGCCGCATCCGCCACACGGTCCCCGATATGAAGACGCGCAGCGACGACGACTGCTGGGGCGCGGTCTTCACCCGGCCACGGTGGTCGTTCCAGTACATGACAGACCGCTCGCTGTGTCGTCCCCGAGAAATCATTCAGTACTGTAGTCACGCCCTCGACCACGCCCGCACGCACAGCTCCCGCAAGTCGGTTCGTATTACCCCGCGGGACATTCAGGCGGTCGAATCGACGTATTCGGCCGAGCGGTCGCGCGACATCGCCGCCGAGTACCGCTTCCAGCATCCCGGCCTGCTTGGCGTCTTCCAGACGTTCCGCGTCGGCCCGGCCACCTGGAGCCGCGCCGACCTGGAACTTTTCCTGCTGGACCTGGCCACCGGGGCGGTGCACACGGCGCCGGAGGCCCGCTCGTGGATCGACAGCCGTGAGCCGGAGGTGATCCTCGAGGTGCTGTGGAACGTCGGTTTCCTCATCCCCGCCGGCGACTCCACCGCCGATCGCGAGCAGATGCCGGTCGGCGCCGCGTCCAACCAGGCGGCCTGGATCCCGGAGGCCCGCGGGCTCCGGCGGGCACGGCCCACCCTGCACAGCGTCACCGAATTCGCGATCCACCCGATGTTCCACCGCTACGTCGTCGATCGATAAAACTTCGGTGCCCGCGGAACGGGTCCCAATGGTGGTGTGATGGCGGGCGCCACGTGTTGACGCGGAGAAAGCAGCCCAGCGGCCGCACGGCCGTTTTCACATGGTGTGGCCAACACCCTGGTTAAGCCTTCTGGCTAGGGTTACTGTGAACCGCATGCCATCGCCGGGTCTGGCCTGGCAGACCCTTTCCGACCCCGGGGCGCTCGCGCTCGTCGACGCCGACTCCGGCCGAGCCGCCGCGCTGGCCCGGCCCCATCCCGCCGACCTACCGATGGTCCAGATCGTCGACATCGAACGCCTGGCCTGGGGCTGGCTGGCGCCGGCGAGCCGGCCACAGTCCGAACGGCACCTGCACGAGCAGGTCGCCGCCGATCCGCTGAACACCATGCGCGGGCTGTGCTGGCTGATGGCGATGTGGGTCGTGGCCGTCCATCTGCGCACCGGCCGCCAGCCGGCCCTCCTCGTCGCGGAACTGCACGTCCCGGGAATCTGGCGGGGGGCGGAGGTGCCGACGAGCGCGGCGGTCTGGGAGGACCTCGCCGAACGCATCCGGCTCGGCGTCCTCGCCGCGCTGACCAGCGACGGCGACGCCGACGTGCGGTTCGGGCAGGCGCTGCGCCACCCCGCGGGCATCACCCCCGTCCTGCTCGACCATGCCCTGCGCATACTTGCGGAGCTGCACCGGCGGATGCTCGACCACGGCATCGATCCACGGGAGATGGCGGGCACGCTGGCGCTCTACACCATCGATCCTCAGGACCGCGCGACCGCCTGCTTCCGCCCCTTGACCTGACCGCCCGACCGACCGGCCGCGCCCCGGGAACCCGGCGGCGTCGCGGCGGCGCCCGGAGACGGAGGCTGGTCGGCCGTGTCGATGTAGACGACCCGGGTCGTCCCGCCGTGCCCGTGGATGGCGAGCAGGGTCTCCATCGTCGGGTAGATCGCGATGGAGTCGTGCTCGGAGGCCCACCACAGCACGCAGGTCCCATCGGGCGCCTGCGCCCCGAACGCCACCGCGCCCGTCCCGGACACCCCCGAGACGTCGACCTCACGCTCCAGCTCGAACCGCCGCACCTGGCGAGCAGACATCGCCACGACCTCCTTGCGGGGCATCGCACCGCACCGTACCCGTAGGCATCGCACGTGATCCGGCCGGCCGGGCGACTCGGGCACCGGGGTCGGGTGTGAGGCGCCGATCCGACCGGATCAACCGGCCGACGCTGCGCGTTGTGGCGCCCGCCGGTCGGTGGGCCAACGGTAACCGTCGATGTCGGGGCGGGTCACCTGTATCCCTTCATAGCACGGCCCGGGTAGCCCGACCGGGCTAGTACCCAGGGCACTCGGTCCGGCCGTGTTCGCCATCGTCGCCTCGCAGCCGGTCATGATCTCGATTGTGGGGGTGGCCGGCCTGGTAGCTGGGGGCGTGGAGGCGGCCTTGGCCGGTGCTTACGACGTAGGGAGGATCGCACGTTTCGCCGACGCGAGGGCTGACCCGTGGCCTCCGGTCGGGCATCAGCCCCAGCGATCATGATGTTCCGCGGAACCCGGCAACATCTCAGGAGCTCGTGCGGACGGTCGCGAGGAGCGCGTCTCCCGCGTTCGGGGCCGTGAGGTACCGCGCGTAGCCGGATTCGCCCCGCAGGTGACTCGCGAGGAAGGCCACGGTGTAGCGCGCGGCGAGCCGGTGGGCGTCGGCGGAGGCGATGTGTGGCGGCCAGCAGGTGGCCGCGGCGGTCAGCGCCACCTGCATGCCCACCAGGACTGGGATCCCGGGAGCGCCGACCAGCCCGGTCTGCCGGCAGATCTCGGTGAACGAGTTGTGCGTGGCGCCGGTGACGGCGACGGTCATCCGCGGGTGGGAGTCCACCAGGAGATCGAACGCCCGGTCGTCGTTCTCGGGAGCCGGCATGGCCCGGTCCAGGGTGGCGCCGATCAACAGCGTGGGCACGCGCACCTGGGCGAGTGACGTCGCGGGCAGCGGAAAGGTCGGCGCCGCGATCCCCACCGACGCTCTGATGCGCGGGTCCCCCAACACGGATCGGACGCCGAAGCTCGACACGACCGCGGTGAACCCGCCGAAGGAGAAGCCGACGACGCCGATCTCATCGGGGCGGACCCGCGGCGCGATCGGGCAGGACTTGACGGTCAGCGCGTCGATCACCGAGGAGAGGTCGCGGGGCCGATCTGTCACCAGCGTGAGCTGGCGCTCCTCCCGCCCCGCCGCGGCGTCGGTCATCGTGTCGCCGGGATGGTCGGGGGCGGCGACGAGGAAGCCGTGGCTGGCCAGCGCCTCCATCAGGTAGGCCGACTGCACCCGGCTGCCGACGCTGCCATGGGAAAACACGACGAGGGCGAACGGGCCCGGTGCCGGGGCGGCGTCGGTCACCGCGGTTGCCGAGAAGAACCCGACGTCCCCGACCAACGGGTAGAACGCCGGCTGCCCCGGCCCGCCGACTGCCCCCGGGCCGGCGGCCGCGATCTCGGGGCAGGCCCCGCCCCTACCGGATTCGGCCGCCGGACGTGGCCCGACGCTCGACCCGGTCGTCCCGGGATGGGTCACCCTGGGGACGGTGGACGTGCTCGGGCGAGCCGGGTACCACAGCGAGGTAACGAGAACCCGGTCTGGGCGGCTCGGGTCGACTATCCGCATCGTGCGGTAGCCGATCTGCCAGGGTCCCGGCAGGCTTGGGTCGGGAACGGTGGCGTCGTCCGCGGCTGGCGTCGGGTCGGCCGGAGCGGCCGGAGCGGCCGCGGCGTCGGCGAGCAGGCCACGATCGCCGCCGGCCGGTCCCCCGCCGGCCGGTCCCCCGCCCGCGATCGCCGGCTCCACCAGGCCCATCAGGCAGCCCAGCAAGGTCAGCAGGATGGCGGCGGCTGCCGGACACCTCACCGACCGCGCTGCAGTCCGGTGCGTCGTCATGTACCGGATCGCACAAGGCGTCACCCCGATGACACTACCGAGAGTGATAGAACATCGCAGAAACAGTACGCGAGCGGAGGGCCCTAGCTCGCCTTGGCTGTCAGCCGGGCACAGCGGGGAGCAACGATGTCCAGCAGGTCCTCGATCTCCTCGACACAGCCGCCGCAGCCCGTGCCGGCGGCGCAACGCTCGCCGATCTCGTCCACATCCCGAGCACCGGCGGCGATCACGTTACGTAGGGTCCGGTCGGACACCGCGAAGCAAGAACAGACGAGCACCGCACCTCACCAGCCCGAGGCGGCCAGCCCGCCCGGGACTGGCCGGCAGTTGGCGAACCCTGCCAGGGAGACCGCGGCGCCGACCCTGGCGGACCGGCGCCTTAGCTTAGGCTTCCCTAATTGCAGGGTGCCACGAGCGAGCCCCTCGGCGCAAGACGGCCGTATCGCCTGTCCTCATCGGGCACCTGTGCCCCCGGATCCCACGGACATGGGCCGACCGCCCCTGGAAGCGGGATCTGATCGGCCCGTCCGACCCCGTACCGCCGTCGGCTACACGCCCCCGGCGGCCGGCAGAAGCGCAACGGCCGCGTCCGGCTCGGTCACCCGAAAGGTGAAGCTCTCCTCCAGGTACAGGTCGACGGTGTCCGTCGTGTGCGACGCGTACCCGATCGAAAGGTCCTGGCCGGACTCGAGCACGAAATCGCCTCCACGCAGGCTGAGCACGACCGCTCCGGTGACCCCCGGGGCCTGGACGACGGGCCCGTCGAGGATCTGCTGGAGGTGGGCGAGCAGCAGGTAGCCGCCGTGCTCAGCGGTCTCGATCACCGCGGTGTAGCCGTCGGGCTCGAGGGCCAGGGCGTACGGCCCGGCGATGCCGGCACGGCGCAGCAGGGCGACGGCCTTCGCCACGGTGCGCGGCCAGGTGTCGGTCCCCGCCGCCAGCGGCAGCTGGGGATGCGCCGACGCCTGCGTGATGCCGACCAGGCCCGCCTGCTCGTAGCCGTGGAAGACGACCGAGTTCTCGGTGACGGCGATGCGGCGCACCGCCTCCTCCAGCGGCGCGAGGTCGATGTCGTCGGCGCCGCGGTCGGCGTCGGCAAGCTGGGCGCGGTCCAGGGTGAAGCCGACGCGCAGCTCGATGACCGGCTGCACCTTGCGGACTCGGGCCTGCACCCCGTCCGCCGGCGGCGAGGACAGCGAGCCGACCCGACCCAGCGGGGTGGCGGAGTACTCCCAGCCATGCGGCCCGGCGAAATCCACCACCTTGCGGGCGGCCAGGTTCGTCGTGAGCCGGGCCTTCGCCTCGTCGTCCACCGCCTTCCAGGCAGCGTCCGTCAGCGGGGCGTGACCGCGCAGCAGATGATTCACTCGTCTACACCTTTCAGGCTGCCGATTCCGAGGGAGCCGTCACCGGGCCCCGCCGCCTGCCGCTGCGCCACCGCGCCCGCGCCGCCGGCCTCGCCGGAGTCGCGCGGCCCCATGGCATCCGCCTCGACCTCGGTCACCGGCCCGGCGGTGAACAGGTAGGTCCGTAGCTGGGTGTCCAGCACCGGGTCGTGGCGACGCAGCCACTCCAGCGTCATCGCCGCGTGTTCCTTCTCCTCGTCCCGGTTGTGCGCCAGTACCTGCGCCAGGTCCGGGTCCGTCGCGGCGTCGACCCGCTGGTCGTACCAGTCGACGGCCTCCAGCTCCTCCATCAGCGAGACGATCGCCCGGTGACGGTCGACCGTCAGCGCGGAGAGCTTGTCGGGCTGCTCGTGCAGCCCCATGCTTGAGTCGCCCATGTCGTCTGCCTACCACGCCGACCCGGCGTTACGCCGCAACGGTTGTGACATCCCACGCACCGTCGCCGTCCTCAGCGCGACGGCAGCGGGATGATCTCGACGCGACGGTTGGCGGCACGGCCCTGCGGGGTGCGATTGTTCCCGATCGGTTCGCGTGCTCCGAAGCCCGCGGCCCGCACGAGATCAGTGGGCACGCCCCGGCTCGTCAGGTAGTCGGCGGCGGTCTGGGCCCGGTTCAGCGACAGCGCCTGGTTGAGCGCGGGCGGTCCCGAGATGTCGGTGTGGCCGCCGACGAGGACGGCGAGATCTCCGCCGCGCAGCGCCTCGGCGACCTTGTCCAGGCGGGCCCGTGCCGACGGGGTCAGCCGCGCCCCGGCCACCGGGAAGGTGACGCCGTGACCGTCGAGGGCGGCCCGCACGGCCGCCAGGGTGCCGGCCGATCCGGTGGAGGTCGCCCCCGATTCGGCGGAGGTGCCGCCCGGCGCGGACGATCCCGGCCGCTGGCTCGCGGCCGGGGCGCGGCCGGGACGGGCGGCGGAGTCGGATCCGGCACGGGTGACGACGACGTGGTCCGCCAGCGTGGCGCCGGGGACGGCGGAACTCGTCGCGGCCAGCACCGCGGCGCCGAGCCGGCGGCGGGCAGCCTCGTCGGGCGCGCCACCGGTGAGGGCGACGGTCGTGCCGGAAACCGTCGCGCAGTGTTCGCCGGCCACCCCGCGCAGCGCCGTGGCGAGGGCGGCGACGGCCTCCACCGGCGGCTCGGCGGCCGTCGGGTCGACGAGCACCTGACCGCGCACCGTACCGCCGGCCGCGTCGGCGACGGCGGCGAGCAGTGCGGCGCGGCTCGCCCCGTCAGGCACGGTCGCGGTGACTGCCAGGCCGCCGCCGGCCACGGCGAGCACCAGCGGCTTGGCCGGGCGAGTGGCGATCACCACATCGCCGCCGAGGCGGGCCGACGTGGTGCCGGAGACCGCGGCCGAGACTCGTGCCTGTTCCGCGGCGGCCGCGTTGGGAAAACGTCCGGACACGATCGCATCCCGACCTTCGATGCGTACCTGGGCGTGCACGCCCCCGGCCGCCCGGACGGCCGCCGTCGCCCGCGCGGCCAGGTCATCCTGGATGGGGCCGCGTCGCAGCGCGAAAGCGATCAGGGCGAGCAGCAGCCAGGCCAACACCAACGACACGGCGAACGCGACCGGGCGGGGACGGTGCAGTCGCGCGGCCAGGGACGGGGACATCGATCGGACTCCGAGCTGGATCGGACCGGACGCGCAGCCCGGGACGGCGCGGAAGGGTCGGACGTGCATCTTTCGCGGCCCGGACAGGCGGTGGGGAGGCTACGCGGCCAACACCGGCCGCGGCACAACCTTCGCACATCGCCCACCCAGGCAACACACCGGGGGCCGACATACCGCCCATTCAGGACGCTCCGTCATCGCGATCCCTGAGCCGGACGGAACTCTTCCGGATCAGACCGCGCGCGCACCGTCCGGCCGGACGACCCGCTCCGACCCCAACGACGACTCGGGCGTGGTGGGAGCAGGCACGGGGGGCACCGTCGCCGCGCCCGGCGTCTCCTGTCGCCCGGCCGCCGGCGACGATGCGGGTTCCGCCGGCGACGCCGGCCGAGCCGCGGCCGGATCCACGGACGGCTCAAGCAACTCGGATGACTCGAACGGGCCGGATCGGCCGGACAGTTCCGGCGACTCGGATGAGTCGGACGAGTCGGGCGCCAAGGCGTCTGCGGCACGGCTTGGGCCCGCGGTCGGATCCTGGTCCATGGCCGGCTCCGGATCGGCGGCCACGTCCGGATCGGCGCGAGGACGCGCTGCCGAGGCCGAGGCCGTGGCCGTGGCCGAGGCCGAGGCCGAGACGGCGAGCGCGACGGGCGCCGCGCCCGACCTACCGACGTTCGCAACCGCGGCCGGGGTCGCCCGGACCCGCCGGCGCCAGGCGAACACCAGCGCAACGGAACCGGCGGCGGCCCCGAGGACCATCCAGCCGGCCACCGCGTCGAGCAGGTAGTGGTTGGCGGTCGACATAACGACGAAGAACGTGGCCGCCGGGTAGAGCACCCCGAGAATCCGGGTCACCAGCCGGCGCCCGAAGCGCACGAGCAGGAACCCGCACCACAGCGACCAGGCGCAGTGCAGCGACGGCAGCGCCGCGTACTGGTTGGTTATGCCTTCCAGGCCGTTCGGGGCGGCGCTGGCGGTCCCGGTCCACCAGCCCCAGCCCGCGAAGTGCGACATGGTGTCGGTGTACGAGGTGCCGGTGAGCAGGCGGGGCGGCGCCGTCGGGAACAGGAAGAACCCGACCAGACAGATCAGCGTGGTCACCACGAGTGTCCAGCGGATCTGCGCATAGTGCCGGGTGTGCCGGCGGTGCGTCCACACCAACATGCCCGGCGTGACCACGAAGTGCAGCGTCGCGTAGTAGTAACAGCAAACGACCGCCAGCACCGGGACGTTCTGCAGCCACCGGTTGAGGCTGAGCTCGATGTCAACGTGCAGGAAGGTCTCGAACCGCAGCAGGTCGTGGCCCATCCGCATCGCCTCGCCGGCCGAGGCGTCGGCGACGGATCGAGTGCCGGTGTACGAGTAGTACAGAACGGCCAACATCAGCAGCTCCACCCACCAGACCGGCAGACCGGTGGCCTGGTTGCGCAAGCGCCTCACAATGCACCCCTCGAACGTCGCACTCTTCCCGAACGTCGCACGCTTCCCGAACGTCGCACGCTTCCCGACCGGCCCTCGCTCCGGCCGGGGCCGCCACGCCAGCCCTGCACGTCCGCCCCACCTGGCCGCGGCCCGCCGGGACGCCGCGACAGCGCGCTCTTCATGCTTCCACTCAACAGCATGGGCCGATTGGTGCCGTCACGGGCCGATCGGCGACCCGGTCCGGCCGGAAATCCACCGAAATTCCTGCGTACCCGGTCAGCAGGAGACCGCCGCGCTTCTGGCGAGGTCCGGCCGCGACGCTGGGCACGCCGCAGCACGCACCAGGACAACACCGCCTCGATGCGACGCCGACACGACGCCGACTACCCGGTCACCGCCCGGTGCGGGCGGTGACCGGGTAGTGCGGGCAGCGACCGGCCGGTGCGGGCGGTGACCGGCCGGTCGCCAGAAGTGGAGTCGGTTCAGGCGCCGCCGGCCCCGATGACCCCGGGCGCAGCGGACGCACCCGAGACACCCGAGACACCCGGTACGACGGTGCTGGCCGCCGGTGCGGTGGGCGCCGCCGTCTCAGGCTGGTCCGACACGGGCAGCGCGCTGCCTGCCTTCCAGACCGCCCACGGCACCGACCAGAAGTTCCCGAGCTGGCTGGTGTCCGGCGGGCGGCCGGTGTTGGCGATGTCGACGATGTCCCCGAGCCGGCTGATGCCGTAAAACCACTGCGCGTCGGCCGGGGAGGCGTTCACGCAGCCGTGGGAGACGTTCGTCCGCCCCTGGGAGGCCACGGACCAGGGTGCGGAGTGCACGTACTGCCCGCCGCTGGTGTAGTTCACCGCCCACTGGACCTTTTCGTAGTAGTAATCCGGGTTGCCCTTCGGGATGCCCACCGTCGCCGAGTCCATAATCACCTCGGGCGACTTGCCGAGAACGTTGTGGGGACCGTCCATCGACGGGGATGTGGGCTTGCCGAGGCTCACCGGCATCGTGCGCAGCAACTGCCCGTTGCGGAACACCTGCATGGTGTGGGCGGCGGCGTCGACCTTGGAGATCTGCGCCGAGCCGACGGCGAAGTCCATCGCCCGGTCCTTCACGCCGAGACGTCCCCCGCCCGCGTCGTATCCGGCGAAGTTCGCCTCCACATGCACCTTCGTTCCCGGCGCCCAGTACTGCTGCGGGCGCCAGACGACGAGCCGGTTGGAGATCCAGTTCCAGGCGCCGAGGACCGGCGGGTCGGTACGCACGGACAGCATGCGCTGCACGGCGGCGCGGTCCGGTGCGGGGGCGCTGAAGGTCAGGCTGATCGGCGCGCCGACCCCGACCGTCTGCCCGGCGACCGGGTCCCAGGAGACCTTGAACGACTTCGCCGGAACCCCGGTGACGAAACTCGTGCGCACCGACTTCGTCCCGATGATCCGGGCTGCCGGGACGGTGGTGGCGGCGACCTGGTAGCGGGAGTTGGAGAACAGGCCGCCCGTGGACGTCCACGTGCGCCGGTCGGCCGAGAAGGTGCCGAGCAGCACCCCCGTCTCGGTCTTCTCGGCCGCGCTCGCCTCCCGGGCGACGCTCACGTCGGCCAGCGGGGCGTTGGCGCGGACGACGACGTGATCGGTGAGGGTGACCCCTGTCGTGTCGTCGCCCGGGGTGACGGTCACGCTCGCCGCGGGATCCGGCACGGCGACGGCTGCCGGCTTCGAGGGGCTGCCGGACGAGCAGGCGGCGACGGCCAGTGCCGTGACGAAGGCGAGCGCCCCGCCCGTCCACCGGCGACGATGCCCGAAAGTGCCGGCCGACCGCGGACCCGGACGGCTCGGGCTCCACCCACGGGAATCACGTGAGGGAATCATTACCGAGCGAGACATGTAATGCCCTCTTCCGAAGAACACGACCGGCATCGTCGCCGGACGGAAGCCTAGGTCTGAACGGTACCCAGGGGTCGGCACCTCGTCCCGTCGATCACTGGATTGACTGGTGTCGGCCGCCCGACCATCACTCCACGTAGAGCAGCTAAATACGGAGGGTAGCACTCTCCGGGTATTTCTCATAAACCCCTCCCCTTTCACCTCTTCCGACGCGCAGGTACCGGATGAGGTTGCCCCCCGGGGATGACAATTCGCGGATCCGCCAAAAGCGACGACCAGGACCCATGGCGCCACCAAAGGCGACGCAACCGGTCACACCGAAAAGTGAGAATCCGCAACTCGGGGACGACCGTGCGACGCATCCGGTCGGGGCCATCGGCGAACCATTGCGAATTCCGTGGAAATCCGGCGGGACACCGCGCCTTCGTTGGGCAGTCCGTGACCGACGGCCCGCGGACCCGGGGCGGCGGAGCCGGTGGCGGCGGCCGGATCCCGCCCCGGCCACCGCGGGACCGCGGGCGGACCGCCGGACGATCATCGGACAGCCTCGGGTGCCGGCGATCCGAGGCCGCCCGGCAGAAACGGCCATGAAACCTACGGAAGGACCGCACCGTCACACCGCTGCCGCAGGATTAGATGGGGCCACAGGCGGTCCGGCCGGGGTCGCCGCCCGGCTGCGCGGGGCACGGCGCCACGAGCCGAGGCCCGGCCCCGGACCGGATCAGACTCATCGTTGGGCGACCCTCACCGCGAGGGAACGCACGCCCCCGCGACCAGGGAGGCTCGATGGCGATCGTGCTCGGACCGAACCAGTTCGGCAAGGCGGAAATCCGCCTTGTCCACGTGGACCGCACGGGTCCGGTACATCACCTCATCGATCTGAACGTGTCCACCGCGCTTCGCGGCGACTTCGCCGCCGCGCACCTGACCGGCGACAACTCCCACGTCCTCACCACCGATGCGCAGAAGAACACCGTCTACGCCTTCGCGCGGGAGCACGGAATCGGCCAGATCGAGGATTTCGCGATCCGGCTCGGCCGACATTTCGTCGACTCCCTCCCATGGATCGATGGAGCCCAGATAGAGATCGAGCAGTACCACTGGAATCGGATCTCGGTCGACGGAGCGCCGCACAACCATGCGTTCAGCCGGGCGGGTGCGGAAAGACGGAACACGGTTGTCACGGTGGACGGCGATGCCGTGTTCGTCGTTTCCGGACTCGCCGGGCTGGTCGTGCTCAAGTCGACCGGGTCGGAGTTCTGGGGATTTCCCCGCGACCGCTACACGACACTCGCCGAGACCACCGACCGCATCCTCGCGACCGAGGTGACGGCCCGCTGGCGTTACATCGGGGCCGGCCACGACTTCGGACCGCTGTTCGACGGCGTCCGCGAGTCCCTGATCAGCACGTTCGCCGGCGTCCACAGCCTGGCGCTACAGCAGACGCTCTATCGGATGGGCGAGGCGGCCCTGACCGCCTACCCCCAGGTCGCCGAGGTCCGGATGTCGATGCCGAACAAGCACCACTTCCTGGTCGACCTCGAACCGTTCGGGCTGGACAACCCCGACGTCGTCTACCAGGCGCCGGACCGCCCCTACGGGCGGATCGAAGCGACGGTACTGCGCGACGACGCGCCTGCCCCGGGCCCGAGCTGGCAGGCCGTCCCCGGCTTCTGCTGACGGCTCAGACGGCGTCGCCCACCCGGCATATCGCGAGCCGGTCCGCGGGGGCGACGGCCAGGGCGCGAGCCGCGTCGCCGTCACGGACCGCGAGCGCGGCCATGCCCGCGGCATCCACGTAGAGCACCAGTTCGCCGGGCTGCACCGACGCGAACGTCACCCCCACGGCCAGTTCGGTCACCCGCGTCGCCGGATCGGTCCCTGCGTCCCCGGCCTCGGCCCCGTCACCGGACGCGCCGCCGGACGCGCCGCCGGATCGACCGGCGTCGGGGACGACGGCCCAGAGCCGCGCTCGGGCGGGAGGGCGCAGCCCGGCGTCGGCGAGTAGCGGCCCGGCGGCCGAGAGCTGGACGTTGCCGAAGGTGTCGACGAGCAGCACCTCGGCCTCGAGTACCCCGTCCGGCCGCAGCCGGGCGTGCGGGGCGGGCAGGCGGACGAGCGTCGCCGGGTCGAGCGGCGCCCCGAGTGCGGCCAGCTCCGTCCCCCCGGCGAGCGCGGCCGCGGCGGGCGCGAACACGTCACGGCCGTGGAACGTCGCGGGCGTCCCGGCCGGTACCGGCAGCGTCACCGCGGCCCGGACCCCGCCGAGCCGCTCGGCCGCCGCGATCAGCAGCCCGTTGTCGGGGCCGACGAGGTCCCCGCCGGCCGCGTGCAACGCCACCGCCCGACGGGCCGTGCCCACCCCCGGGTCCACCACCGCGAGGTGCACACCGCGTGGCAGCGACCCGACCGTCTGGGCGAGCACCGCCGCCGCCCGTCGCACGTCGCCGGGCGGCACAAGATGGGTGATGTCGATGATGCGGGCCGTCGGCACCGTCCGCATGATCACCCCGTGGCAGGCCGCGACGAACCCGTCCGCGAGGCCGTAGTCGGTGATGAAGCTGACGCAGATCAACCTGGCGGGGGCGTCCCGGGCTGGCCGTGTACCCAGCCCTCCTCGTCGACCCAGCCATCGCTGTCGACCACGCGGTGCGGATCGGCGGTCAGCGCGGCCGGCGCGTCCTGGACCGCCTGGGCCGGCTCGAAGGCGGCGGGGCTGCCCCTCTCGGGGGGCGGGCCGCCGTTGGCGAACACGACCGCGACCCAGGGCAGGATCACGGCGATCGCGACGGCGACGAACCGCAACCAGCCGTGGAAGGCGACCACAGCAAGCACGAAACAGATGACGCGGAACAGCATCGAGGCCAGATAGCGCAGCTGCCGGCGGTCAATATCCGACTGCCGCGACCGGCTGGCGGACGTGATGAGCACCGTCTCCCGCCGCTTGAACATCACCCGTACACCTCGATGCTTCTCTCTGTCCGGCTCGTCCCAGCCCGCGTCCCGTGTCGCCCCCTCCCAATATGCTCCTCACCCGGGCGTGGGGAAAACGGCCGCGATCAGACGCCGCACCCTGCCGCCCGCCGGCCGCCGGCCGTCCGCCGGCCGTCCGAACCGCGGCCACCCAGGCCGGACGGCGCTTTCGCACGAAGCTGTGCGGGAACGTTCACGTACCGGTCGGCTGGCTGTCCGCGGGACGGCTCCAGGCCCTGCCACCGTGCTCGGTGTGCGCGTAGCCGTGATCACCGAGTCGTTCCTCCCCCATGTCGACGGGGTGACGAACACGGTGTGCCGAGTCCTGGAGCATCTGCGCGACCGCGGGCACGAGGCGATGGTCGTCGCCCCGGCCCCGGCACCGGCCGCCCGGCGCACCGCCCCCCGCACGCACGCCGGCGCACCGGTGCTGTGGGCGCCATCAGCGCCGATGCCCGGGTACCCGGCGTTCCGCTTCGCCGTGCCGTGGCCCGCCCTGCCCGCGGCGCTGCGGGAGTTCGCCCCGGACATCGTGCATCTGGCGGCCCCGGCCGGGCTCGGCGCGCAGGCGGTGTTCGCAGCCCGGCGGCTCGACGTGCCAAGCGTCGCCGTCTACCAGACCGACATCGCGGCATTCGCCGCCCGTTACGGGCTGGCCACCGCCGAACGCACGATCTGGCGCTGGCTCGCCACCGTGCACCGGCTGGCGGCACGCACGCTCGCCCCGTCCTGGGACTCCGTCGACGCCCTGCTCCGACAGGGAGTGCAGCGGGTCGCCCGCTGGAGCCGGGGCGTGGACCTCGAACGCTTCGATCCGGGACACCGCGACGCCGACCTGCGCCGCCAGCTCGCTCCGGGCGGCGAGCTGCTCGTCGGCTACGTCGGCCGGCTCGCCCGGGAGAAGCGGGTGGACCTGCTGGGCGCGGTCGCCGATCTGCCCGGCACCCGGCTCGTCGTCGTCGGCGACGGCCCGTCACGCTCGGCGCTCGAACAGACGCTGACAGACGCCGCCTTCCTGGGTTTCCGCAGCGGACGCGAGCTGTCCGCCGCGGTGGCGAGCCTGGACGTGTTCGTGCACACCGGCATGCACGAAACGTTCTGCCAGGCCGCCCAGGAGGCGAAGGCCAGCGGGGTACCGGTGGTCGCCCCGGCGGCCGGCGGGCTGCTCGACGTCGTGGAACACGGCCGCACCGGCCTGCACTACGCGCCCGGGAATCCGGCGGCCCTGCGGACCCAGGTCGCCACGCTCGTCGGCGACCCGCAGCGGCGGACGGCCATGGCGCTGGCCGCCCGAGACTCGGTCGCCGGATGCGGCTGGACCGCCGTCGGCGACGAGCTGCTCGGCCACTACCGCGACGTCCTCGGCACCGGCGGCCGCGGCGGACACGGCGAACTGGCATCGGGGGCGGCCATGGGCGCTACGACGACGGAGGCGGGCGACCGGGAGGCGGGCGACCGGGAGGCGGCCCGACGAAAGGACAGGCGGAGACCATGAAGATCGTGCAGGCGGCGAACTTCGTCGCGCCGGCCTCCGGCGGCATTCGGACGACGCTGCGTCACCTCGCCGCGGGCTACGCGGCGGCCGGTCACGAGGTCGTCCAGATCGTGCCCGGGGAACATGACGAGGCCGAGCAGCGCCCCGACGCGCTGGTCCTGCGGGTCCGGGCGCCCCGCCTGCCCGGCACCGGCTACCGAATCATCACCCAGCCGTGGCGGGTGGCGGCCCTGCTCGACCGCGAGCAGCCCGACCGGCTGGAGGTCCACGACCGGGCAACGCTGCGCACCCTGGGCGGGTGGGCACGGCGCTGTGGCGTGCCGTCGCTGGTCGTCAGCCACGAACGACTCGACCGGCTGCTCGGCACGTGGACGCCGCCGTCCCTGCGGGGCGTACTACCCGTCACGGCGGCGGCGGACCGGGCGAACGCATCGCTCGCCGCCGCGTTCGACACGGTCGTCACGACGACGGCGTGGGCCGCGGCCGAGTTCGTCCGGCTCGGCACGCCGAACCTGCGCCACATCCCGCTCGGGGTGGAACTCGACCGGTTCCACCCCGATCACCGCGATCGCACACTGCGCCGCGCATTCGCCCGGGACACCGAGGCGCTGCTGGTCGTGGCCAGCCGGCTGGCACCGGAGAAGCGGGTCGACACGGCCGTGGACGCGGTCGCCGAACTTGTCCGCCGGCGGGTTGCGGTCCGCCTGGTGATCGCCGGCGACGGTGCGCACCGCGGCCGGCTGGAACGGCGGGCCGCCGGGCTGCCCGTGGCCTTCCTCGGCTTCGTCGCCGACCGTGAGCGACTCGCTGGCCTGCTGGCCAGCGCCGACCTCGCGCTCGCCCCGGGGCCGGTGGAGACGTTCGGGCTGGCCGCCCTGGAGGCGCTCGCGAGCGGCACGCCGGTCGTGGTGAACCACGCCAGCGCGCTGGCCGAGCTGGTGGTGCCGGGCGTGGGCGCGATCGCCGCCGGGAGCGGGTTCACGTTCGCCGACGCGGTCGTCGACCTGCTGTCTGCCTCACCCGCGGGGGACTCCGAGCGGCGCGCGGCTGCCCGGGCCCGGGCCGAGCAGTTCACCTGGTCGGCCACCGTCGCCGGCTTCCTCGCCTGCCATGGCGCGGCGCCGACGGCCGGCTCGGCCCAGCCATCCGAGCCAGCCCAGCCGGCCCAGCCGGCCCAGCCGGCCCAGCCGGCCCAACGATCCGAGCCGGGCGAATCGGCCGTCGGCCCTGGCACGGTCGCCGTGCCGACGCCGGTTCCACCGGCACCGCCGATGGCCGCCTGAAGGCGGGGCCACCGATGGCCGCGGCCCGGTCAGGGCGGTGTCCCCCGCCGGGGGCGCGTTTCGTCGCATTGGGCGACAGCATCACCGTCGGGCTGGGGGACGGCGTCACAATGGGGCGCGAGCACCACCGCACCGCCATTCACGGCCGTGGCTTCGCCGCCAGGCTCGCCGAACGCCTCGGCCCACCCGGCACCGTGCACTACACCAACCTGGCCACCACCGGCGCGACCGCCCGCGACGTGCGGACCCGCCAGTTACCGGTCGCGCTCACCCTGAATCCGCAGGTTGCCACCGTCGTCACGGGCATGAACGACGTGCTCAAAGCGACGTTCGATCCGCTGCGCCTGCGGCAGGACCTGATCTGGACGGTGAGCCGGCTGCGCGCCGGCGGGACGGTCGTGCTCACCGCTACCCTGCCCGATCCCGGCCGGCTGCTGCCACTGCCGGCGCCGGTGACCCGCGTCCTCGCGGATCGGGTCGGGCGACTCAACGCCGCCGTGCGCGCCGCCGCCCGAGCCGATCCCGGGGTGCTCGTCGTCGACCTCGACCGTCATCCGGCCGTGCGTCATCGGTCGAGCTTCGACGTCGACCGGGTTCATCCGGGGCCGCACGGGCACCGGTTGATCGCGCGGGCGTTCGCCCATCGGCTCGTCCAGGCCGGAGTACCACTTGTCGGCGCGCAGTCCGGGCAGGTTGATGCGGGTGGCCCGGATGCGGCGGTCACGACCCCAGGCACGCTCCAGCACTCCTACTGGCTGCTCAGCGTCGGCCTGCCCTGGCTTGCCGGGCGGTGCCTGGTCGGCGGCGATCGGCACGTCTATCACACGGAAAATCGGCTCGTGACCCGCCCTCGGCGCACCGGAGAGCCCCTGGATTGCCTACGGTAGGCAATGTGCTTCCCGCCCTGTCAGCCTCGCCCCGGTCCGGCGTCCTCACCGGCTGGGGCAACGCATGGCTTGCCGGGCTCGTCGGACTGGACGACGTCATCACGCAGGTGTACCGCGCACTCGGCGGCGAGGCGGCGCCCCACACCCTCGGTGACGAGCCGCTCGTCCTCGGTCTGGGTGCCCTTCGCACCGCCGGCGCGCAGCGGCTACGCCTCGTCCTGCCCGCCCCGGGTGACGCCACCGGCCTGCCCGGCCCGCCCGAGGTGAACCGCGACGCGATCACCGCGGGGGAGGCCATCATCGTCATCGGGCCGGTTCCGCCGCTGCTGCTCGTCCCCAGCGTCGTCGTCCACGGCCCGGCGTTGGAAGGCCGGCTGGAGTCCGTGCACTGGCGGGTGCTGCCGGCGGCCAGCGTGCCGCCGGCCGGCGCCGGGCTGCGCGCCGCCGAGCACGAGCTCAGCGACGCGATCCGCACGACCACGGCCGCCCTCGTGCACCTCGACATCGCCAGTGCCCGCCCCGAGGTGCTCGCCCTGCTACGCGACCGCGGCGAGGAGGAACCGGGGCCGGGGCTGGGTCCGGGGCACCCCTCGGCCGCCCATGCCCTGCTCGCCCGGGCGGAACGGCTCTCGACCCTGCTGGACCTGGCGGCCCGCGACGACGGCGCCGCGGTGACGGCCAGCGAGATCGCGCGGCGGTCGGCGGCCCTGCGCGGCCTGTCCGCGGCGGTGCGGCGGGCCTACGAGGCCGCCTACGACGCGTTCGACCCGTCCTGTGCCAGGGTGCCGCCGCCGCACTGAGCCGGCTCCGGAACCAGCCGGCTCCGGGACCAGCCGGCTTCAGGTGTGCGGCGGGTCGGTCAGTTCAGTCGGGGGCAGAAGTGGCCGGCGGGATCGTCGGGGCGACCGCACAGGACGCACGGCGGGCGGCCGGCGGCGACGATCGTGCGGGCCCGCTCGATGAAGGCCCGAGCCTGCCGGATCGACAGGCCGACCCGCAGCGAGTCGAGCTGGTCCTCGCTCTCGGGCAGCCGGATCTCCCCGGGGGATATTCCGGCCGCCTCGACGAACACCCGATGGCCGTCCCAGGAGACGGTGAGCTGCCCCAGGTGGAAGTCCTCCTGGAACGGCGCGTCCAGCGGGGCCAGGTCGATCTCGACGTCCGTGGCGGCGGGAAGCGCGATCCCCTGCGTCTGGCCGACCTGTCCGAGCAGCGTGTTCAGCCCCTCGGCGAGCGCTGTGACCTCGGTCTTTTCCAGACCCACCGTCACCACCTGCCCCCGGCCGGCGGCCTGGAGGAAAAAGACCCTGTCACCGGGCTGGCCCACCGTGCCCACCACGAACCGCTCCGGGGATTCGAACACGTAACGCTGCATAGCTCCGATCGCTCCGTTACCTTCGTTCGCCTCGTCGTCCGGTTCCGGTTACCTTGTTCCCCATCAGTATCGCCGCATCCGCATGCCGTCCACCCTCCGCGGCCTTCCGGATTGCGCGATGTGGTTGTTGCGGCGGCTGGCAGCAGTGCGCGGCGCACTGCTCGGGCCACGGTCCGAGCTCGGTCAGCGCCCGGCGGGGCAGATCCGGATGCCGGATCTCCTCGACGAGTTCTCGCACCATCGCGACGAACCGGGGATCGGTGCCCACCGTGCCCGCGCGCGCCATCGGCAGCCCGACCTGCCCCGCCCGCTGGGCGGCGAGAACGTCGAGGTCGTAGGCGACCTCCATATGATCGCTGACGAAGCCGAGCGGCACGACGACGGCACCCACCGCCCCGGCCGCGGCGAGCTCGACCAGCCGATCGCCCACGTCCGGCTCCAGCCAGGGCACGGCCGGCGGCCCGCTGCGGCTGCAGTAGGCCAACTCGACGCGATGGCGGACCCCGGTGACCCGCTGGACCCCGTCGGCGATCACCTCCGCCACGGCACGCAGCTGACGCGGGTAGGCGTCGCCGTGGGGACCGCTGGACCGCGCCTGCGACAGCGGCAGGGAATGCGCGGTGAACACCAGATGCGCGTCGGCACGCGCCTTCTCCGGCAGCTCGGACAACGCGGTGACGCACCGGTCCACCATCGGCGCCACGAAGCCGGGATGGTCGAAGAACAGCCGCAGCTTGACCAGCTCCGGGGCGGCGGCTCCCGGCGGGAGCGCGACGAGTGCCGCGGCCAGATTCTCCCGGTACTGGCGGCAGCCCGAATACGACGAGAACGCCGAGGTGACGAAGCAGGCCGCCCGGCGGACGCCGGCGGCGGCCATCTCGGCGACCGTGTCGGTCAGGTAGGGCGCCCAGTTACGGTTGCCCCAGTAGACGGGCAACCCGGGCAGCTCCGCACGCAGGACCTCGGCCAGCAGGCGGTTCTGGTCGTTGAGCGGGCTGCGCCCCCCGAACATCCGATACTGCTCGGCGACGACCTCCAACCGCGACTGCGGGATATCCCGGCCGGCCGTCACGTTGCGCAGAAACGGCAGCACGTCGTCCGGACCCTCGGGCCCGCCGAAGGAGACCAGCAGCAGCGCGTCGACCTCCGCGGCGGCGGCCGGCGTCCCGGTCGTCCCGGTCATCGCGGCACGCGGTCGGCGATGTCGGCCGGATAGGCCGGAAAGTAGCGGCCGATGGTCGACAGCTCGAACTCCGACAGGATCGCCCCCGCCGGTTCCCGGGCGAGCAGGTACTCGAACGACACGTGGACCAGGGCGATCATCCCCGCCTCGTCACCGGCGGCCGTCCCGCTCGCGGCAAGCACCGCATCGTCGACGGTGACCCGGAAGGAGAAGGAGAGCCCGGGCACGCCGGGGGAGGTCTCCTCCGCGACCTCCACGTCGAAGTCACGGCCACCGCGCGGTTCCACCCGGATCACGCTCATCGGACCCACCCCTTCGTGGCTGCGGCGGCTTCGGCGCCGCCACTCAGAGACGCCGCCGCCCAGAGACGAAGGCGGTGCGCCCGGACTGCCGCCGTGCGACGCCGGCCACCGCGCACGGCGGCGGCTCGGCTGCGCGCGGCGAGGCTCTTCCGCCCACGATATCCGCCGGCGACGTCGCCCACCCGACCGCGCAGCCGTGCCCGTCGGAACGCCCCGCGCGTGCCGGCCGGGATGCGGCCCTGTCAGTGCCCCATGCTCAGACCGCCGTCGACGGGGATCAGTGCGCCGCTGATGTACCCGGCCTGCGGCGAGGCCAGGAAGGCGACAAGAGCGGCCACGTCCGCAGGCTCGCCCATCCGCCCGCCGGGCACCTGGGCGGTGAGGGCTGCCCGCTGGACCTCGGTCAGAGCGTCGGTCATGTCCGTGCGGATCGGGCCGGGGGCGACCACGTTGGCGGTGATGTTGCGCGGCGCCAGCTCCCGGGCGAGGGAGCGGGCGAAGCCGATCAGGCCGGCCTTGGACGCGGCGTAGTTGGACTGCCCGGGCCCACCGGTGGAGGCGACGACGGAGGAGACGAAGATGAGCCGCCCGCGGCGCATCCGCATCATCGGCCGCGCCGCCCGCTTGGCCACCCGGTAGGCGCCGAGCAGGTTCGTGTCGACGACCTCCTGGAAGGCGTCCTCGCTCATGGTGGCCAGCAGTGTGTCCCGCACGATGCCCGCGTTCGACACGACGATCTCTACGGGGCCGAGCGCGGCCTCGATCTCGGCGAACGCCTTGTCGACGCTCTCGGTGTTGGTGACGTCCATCCGGACGCCCAGCATGCCTTCGGGGGCGGAGCCACCGCGACTGGCGACCGCGACCCTCTCCCCCGCGGCGGCGAGCGCGACCGCACAGGCGGCGCCGATGCCGCGGTTACCACCCGTCACCAGGGCCACACGACCCTCGTTTTCGACCATGGCCCGGATAGTAGCCGGCCGATGCACCGTCTCCGGACCGTCCCGGCCGTAGACACACACCCATCCCGACACCGCACCCGTCCTGACGACGCATACACATCCCGGAGCAGCGCGGGAATCCACCACGTCCGCCGTCACCCTTTGGTGGCATTGATGCCGCGACACGAGCTCCCGGCGGTGCGGCGGTGCGGGAAGATTGCAGTCATGCGGGTGACGATCCGGGTGCAACCGGGCGCCGGGCGGGCCACTGTAGGTGGGCGTTGGACGGACCCGCGGGCGGGGGCGATGCTGACCGTCCGCGTCACCGAACGGGCCGTCGACGGCCGGGCGACCGAGGCCGCCCTGCGCGCGCTGGCCGAGGCTCTCGGCCTGCGCCGCACACAGGTCCTGCTTGTCCGCGGTGCCACGAGCCGGGTCAAGACCGTGGAGATCACAACGCCCGCCATGGACGAACCAGCCCTGCGCGCCCGCCTCGACCACCTGCTCGCCGCCGGCGACCTCGACGGGACGACCAGCACCGCGACGGGCTGACCTCTGTCGTCCTGACCGCGCCGACGCCGACGCGTCGGCGGTCGGATGCACACCGGCGCGACGGCGGCACGGTGGAGTCCAGCCCGCGGGACCGTATCCGCCCACAGATGCTGAAATGGTGCGACATCAGCAAACGGGACGCCGGACGCGGTCCTGCCGCGCGTAATGGGCGTGGGTCGCCGATCCGGCCGGCGGCACAACCTCCGGCCCGCACCGCACGTCCGGACATGGGGAGGTCGGTGCCGTGGGACGAAGGCCGGTCATGCGCAGGCCGGAAATCAGACCGGCGGATGCCCTGCGGGGGCACGCGGGCCGGGGGGAGCTGACCATGGGCCCAGCCGGCTCGGATATCCCGGCAACCCCGGACGCCGCCACACCCGACGCCGCCACACCCGACGCCACCGCCCGACCGGACCGGGAGGACAGCGCGATTC
>NZ_JAMPTM010000090.1 GCF_025403375.1 Frankia gtarii | reverse complement strand
CCCACATCCGCAGCGGTGGGAACACGAACCCGGCCGAGATGGCGTGGGCGGCGCCGGGCGGCGATGCCAGTCCGCCGGGCCGGCCGGGTTCGTGTTCCCACCGCTGCGGATGTGGGAGCGGGGTGAGCCCGCGACCGCCGAGGAACCACCGGTGCCAGCCCGGACGGACGCCGTGCTGCCGGACGCCGGCCACGGCAGCCGCCCGCCCGCGGCGGCGGACCGGGCGGGCGGGACCGGCCGGGCCGGCGAGACCTGCTGGGCCGGCGAGACCTGCTGGGCCGGGGCGGGCACCAGCGCATCCGAGACCCGTGCCCCGGTCTGCGGCGACACCCGGTGCGGGTCGGTACCACGATTCGCCGGGAGCTCGACCCCCGCGACCGCCCCGGTGGCGACTACCCCGCCCGATCGGTCGCCTGGCCTCGCCCGCCATGCCACGACACCCATCGCCGGCGCGGCCACCGCGGCGGCACGCAGGGTTTCGACGAACTCGGGATGGGCGGCTGTCAGCCCCGGATGCGCGTCGAGCATCGCCAGCAGCTCATCGCCGAGATCGAGAAACGGAGCGGCCAACCCCTCGTCCTCGGCGAGGACTAGGGCCCGCGCGAGCAGCGCCGTCGCCCGCGCATGATCGTCACGCCGGGCGGCGGCGACGGCCGCGAGCGCGCACGCGGCGACGACCGGGCCGCCCCCGCCGCCATCAGCGCGCAGCAGGCCGGCCACCGCGTTGTCGGCCGCGTCCAGATCCGCGCAGGCGAGATCCGCCCGTGCCGTGGCCAGCGCGAGGACGTGGTCAGGACGGCGGGCGTCGGCCGGGCGCCCCAGCACCTGCCGCGCTGCCTGGGCATTGCCGACCGCGAGCAGCAGGTCGACCTCGACGGCCTGCCATAGCGACAGGCACAGCGGCGGACCGGCCGGTCGCCCGCGCCCGATCAGCAGGCGGCGGGCGGCCCGCACGTCGTCCGGCCTGCCTCGCCGGCACCGTGACCGCGCGTCCAGCACCGCGAGGAGATCGAGCAGATGCGGCGGACACCCAGGGCCCAGTCCGGCCCGGGCGGCCTGGAGATGGCCGGCTACCTGTTCCCCGTCGGCGCGGGCGATGCCCACCATCGCCATCGCAAGATGCGCCTCGGTGGCACCGACCATCCCCGGATAAGTTGCAACCATTGCATCACTGTGCGTTGAGATTCCCCCGCCAACCATCTCGGCAAGGGAACCCATCGTCGTCTCGAAATCTCCCACCGTGGCGAGAGCAGGAAGTGTCGGCTCGCCGGAGCCGGCACCGAGCTCGCCAACCGCGGAGAGCACCGTCGCGGCCGCCGACTCGGCCAGCCGAAGCCGGCCCCGTAGCGCGTGGGCGAGCGCCAATGCGCCGGCCGCGGAGATCTCGATCATCCGGGCATCCGCCAGCCGGGCCGCCTCGACCGCCTCGGTGAGTGCGTCCACCGCGGGCTCGACACGGCCGAGCCACAGCTCCGCCCGCCCCCGCCCGCACCAGGCCAGCGCCGTGACGACCTCGCCGAGGCGATCGGTGTCCCGCTCAGACGGCCCGTCGGTCTGCTCGGCGTTGAGCGCGGGGTTGTCGGCACGGGTTGGCGCTGCCACCCGCCGGCCGGGGCCCCGCCGTTGGCCGATGCCGGACTCCGGGCCGGCGCGCAACAGCCGGCGAGCCACCCCGAGCATCTCCTCGCCGGCCCCGACCAGCTCGGCCCGGCGCAATTCGACGAGGTCGGCCTGGGTGGACAGCGAACGACGCCGGGAGACGGCCGACGCCGCGATCGCCACGCGTGCCACCTCCAGGCACCGGGTCGCCTTCGCCACTCGGCCGTGGTGCAGATGTCCGACTGCGGCGACGAGCGCGCATTCGGGCGCCCACGACACCCACGACGCCGGCATCGCCGCGAGGATGGGCCGCAGGCGCAGCGTGGGACCGCACAGCGCGTCCACCATCCCAATGCCGTCGACGAGCAGGCAGGACGCATACCACCAGTCGCCGGCCCACGCCGCGTGCCGCACCGCCTCCGCCGGCCGGCGGTGCGCGGCGAACCACAGCGCCGCCCGCAGGTGCAGCTCGTCGATGTCCTCGGTGTGATCCCGGGTCAGGTCCGAGCGCAGCAGCGCGGCGAGCAGCCGGTGGTACCGAAACCGGCTGCCGTCGGGGTGCACGACCACGAAGCCGGACCGCTCCGCGAGCTCCGCAAGCAATTCCGCTCCGGTGCCGGCCGATGCCGGAGCGGCGAGATGCGGTTCGCCCACGACGGCGTCGGCCAGCGAACCGGTCATCGACTCCAGCACACTGGTACGCAGCAGAAAACGGTGGACATCCGGGGACTGACGGGCGAGCAGCTCGGCGCGCAGAAACTCGACGATCTCCGGCGTCGTGGCCAGCGAGGTGGACCAAGGATCCAGATCCGCGGCCGTCGTCCGCCCCTCGGCCGGCGCCGATGCGGACGCCACCGATGTCCTCGGCGGGAACCCACCGAGCCGGGCCGCCGCGCCGCGGGCCAGGGCTCCCGCCGCCAGGCGCAGGCCGGCCGGCCATCCCTCGGTGGCGTGTAGCAGGTTGTCGACCAACCCGTCCGTCGCCGGCAATCCCTGCGCCTGCAGGAGGTCGGCAGCCTCGGGCCGGGTGAACGCCAGTGCGTCCGCGTCGATCTCGGTGACCCGCCCGGCGACGCGCAGCCGGTGCAACGCCACCGGCACGGCCCGACCAACCAGGATCGTCCGGGCACGCTCGCCGGCCTCGTTGATCAGGAGTTCCAGCCCGTCGAGGTCTTGGCGTCGGCGAAGCAGGTGGGCGTCGTCGAGAACGAGCACGAACGGCGCCGGCAGGTCGGCGACCAGGTTGGCCAGCTGCCGATAGCCGTGGTCGGGCAGATGGTGCGCCGCACCGGCACCGGGGCGGGCGAGATCGGAGCCGGCCGGAAGGAGGCCGGCGCGACCGAGGCCGTGCAGCAGTTGCGACCACAACGGCACGCTCGGTCCGTCGGGCACCGCCGGCGTAACTGCCGGATCGATCCGAATCCAGACGAGCGGCGGCCGCTCGGCCCGGGCTGCGGCCCAACCGGCGAGCAGCGTGGTTTTACCCCACCCGGCCGGGGCCCGCACCACGGTGAGTGGGCGCGTCACCGCCTCGTCGAGTGCCTGGCGCAGTCGGGGCCGGTCGAGGCAGTCAGGCGGAGTGGCCGGCACAACGAAATGGCCGCGCACCAGAGGCAGACCGGAGAGCGTGAGGGGATGAGACGGGACAGCATCGGGCACCGGTGATTGTTCGTCGAGCATCCCGCACCACCCCCCACGGCAAGTTCGCCCTCGGTAGTGGTACAGCTACTCAGTCGTATGAGCAACCTGTCGCGGCCCGCCGGGCGCGGCCGCCGTCAGCTCGACGACGGGGCAGGCCGGACAGGACGGGACGACTCGCCGCGCGCAACCGTCCCCGAGCCGACATCCCCGACCGCGAGGAGACCCGGCAGGCCGCCGGCTCGGCGAGCGGGACAGTCCCGCAAAGACCGCCCCAGGCAGCGGGCGGGCCAGCGCGGGACCACGGTTCACGGGCCGGCGAACGGATCGGGGGCACCAGCCCGGGGACCCGCGTTCGGGTGCCCCACCGGCCATCGCGATCAGCCCCGCGGCCCAGGCCGGAGAACTCCCGATGCCCGCAGCGCGGAGCCGGCGGTGGTGAACAGCGCCACGGTGGCGCAGATGTCGGCGAACAGATCAGTAGATGCCGGCGAACAACCGGACGACATGACGCTGGTACGGCGTGTCCCGGCTGGCTGCCGCAGGGATCCGCCATCCCAGCAGGCCGAGGCCGACGGCAAGGATCACGATGCGGGCGGCCAGCATCATCCCCTGGTCGGCCTCGTAGATCGGCGGACCGTAGTAGATGAGCAGGACGGCGGCCACGGTCACGGACGCGGTCGCGGCACGCCGCCCGGCGTGGGTGAACACCCCGCCGGGGTCATCCCCGTCGCGGCTATCTCCCGGTGCTGGCGGTGCTGATGGTGCTGATGGTGCTGGCCCGGGCGGGGGCGGCGGCGGGCCGACCGGGGGCGTCGAGCCGGTCATGACGCCCGCCGTGCCGACCGCCGTTCCCCCGACCCCGTCAGGCCGCGCAGTCCGAGCAGATGACGCGACGCGGATCCGCGAGCTGGCTGCGGTGCTGCACCAGAAAGCACTGGGTGCAGGTGAACTCGTCCGCCTGCCGAGGAAGCACCCGCAGCGACAGTTCCTCGTCGCGGACCTCGGAGTCGGGCAGGTCCAGCTCGGCCTCGAGGGCGTCCATGTCGTCCCCGAGATCCGCCGCGGCGCCCGCGCGCTGCGCCTTGAGCGTCTCCAGGCTCTGTTCCTGGAGCTCGTCCTCCTCGACATCCGTGCTTCGCCGAGCGTCGAAGTCACGAGCCATGCGTCCCCTTCCTTTCTCTGCCGTCGTTCACCCAGGGGTTATGCCAACCCGTGGGTAGTGGTTCCCGCCGAACACGGGGGGTCATGCAACACGACACCCCGCGACATCGGCTGGCTACGGTACGCAATGACCCAGAGGATGGGGGATGCAGTGCCTTATATCCGCATTTCCCGGTGCCTCCGCCACATCCAAGGGTCCCGGCCTGAACGCGGATCTCCAAAGCCGAGCGAAGGATACGGGGCGCAACCGCGTCAGGCCAGACAGGGGGCCGTCTGCGCGGTGTCGCTCCCACCACATTCACACCCCGGACGTCACGACCCGGGCGGATCGCCTCTATCCCGATCGATGCGGCACCGTACACCACTCGGGCCCAGGGGCAGCGCCAGGTGGTCGACGGATCGCGTGCACGGACCCCACGGGGACGGCCACGTCCCGCGGCGAAGCCTCAGAGGTAGAGACCCGCGGGCCCGTCGTCGAGCCGCTCGGCCGCGACGGCGTGCACGTCGCGCTCCCGCAGCAGGACGTAGGTTGTCGATTGCAGCTCGACCTCGGCGCGGTCCTCGGGATCGAACAGCACCCGGTCGCCGACCTGGATGGTGCGCACCGCGGTGCCGACCCCGACGACGTCGGCCCATGACAACCGCTTGCCCATGTGCGCGGTCGGCGGGATGACGATGCCGGCCTTCGACCGCCGGTCCGCGGAATCCTCTTGGGGCTCGACGAGCACCCGGTCGTGGAGAAGCCTGATCGGCAGCGCTCCGGCCTGCATGACACCCGCCTGCATGTCCGCCCCAGCCACGCCGCCGACACCGTTGACACCGCCGGACACAACGCTCACAGGGTCGGACACTACCCGCCCACGCAGGGCTCGCGGCACCCGCGGCAGTCTTCGCGTGCGCGGAGGGCGAGCGAACCGGGCGTGAGCCGGCGGATCCGGTCACCGCCACCTATGGCCTTTGCACCCGGCGTCGCCGCGCCGGGCAGCTCCACGGTCCCGGCCCGCCGACTCGACATCGCGCAGCTCATCGACCTGAGGCAACGAATTGATGCACGCAATCGGCGTTGCCGGCATCGTGCACTATCGGAGCAGAGCCCACCGAACCTCCCCGGATGGGGAATGGTCTCCCAACGCGGTATAAGCTGCCGCCCATCGCTGCCCGGGCTGGCGCTGACGGGCGGCGTGCCGTGGCACCTCTCGATCGTCCGTTGGCGCCCAGGTAACCGTCGGCACGTCACGAACCTCAGGGATGGGGCACCACCATGGCATTGCGCATCAGTGTCGATCTCGATGGTCTGCGCTGGGCCGACCTGTTCCGCTTCGTCGATCTGGCCCGCAACGGTGGGATCAGCGCGGAGGATCAGGTCGACGTCATCACCTACGGCAGCGACCCGATGTCAGTGAGCCTCTCCGCCCGCATCTACCCGGCGACCGAGGGCTTCCTGCCGACGGAGCCGTCGGACCCGTCCGGTGATGGCCTGCGCGGTGCCCCGCTCTCGATCGCCCCTGGTGCCGCCGCTCCCAACGGCTCGGGATTCGCCTACGACGGAGGTTCCGCCGAACGGAACGCCGCCCAGAACGGCACGCATTACCCCGCCTTCGACAACGGTCAGGAGCGTGCCGGCGCAGGGGGTGCTGGCAGCCTGCCGCCATACGGCCCCGGCTACGACGCGCCGACTGACCGTGGCGGCCCCGCGTCCGGTGGCCATTACCCCACCTTCGACGGCCAGCCTGACCGGATGCCACCGAACAGTGGCGGTCAGTTCTCGGGATTCGAACCATTCGATCGCTCCGGGCCGGGCAAGGAGCCCGGAGGTGCCCCCGGCCAGGTCGAAAGTCCCTACATCGAGGAATTCGCCCGCCTTCAGGAGGGGCTGATGCGGCAGGTTCGGCGCACCGACGAGGTCCGGCCGGACCGCTCCTGACCAGCGATTAGTGCCGCCCTGCCGCTGCAGCCGTGGGACCCCGGGCGGGACGTGACCGCGTACCCACCGGCCATGCGGCCCGCCGCCACGCTCACGGCAGGTGAGGAGGAGAAAACCGTCAGCGTCTCCGCGCGCCGCCCATCGGACGCAGACTGTGAGTCAGCCGTGACGGCACCCTCAATGGTTCTACGCCGTTCGCACCCTCTCGCCCGCTATGGTGCATGCTGCCTGTGATGGACGATCCGCGTCTTGCCGACGTCGAGCAATATCACGGGCGTTTGCGCTCCGAGCTCGACGTCATCGCGCGTGGGCCGGTTCTGGTCGGCCCGAAGATCATTGAGCACATCCATTCGCTGATCACACTCATCGATCTGCACCAGCCGAACGAGTTCGACCTCTGCCTGAGCTGCGATCGACTCTGGCCATGCGCCTCGATCATGGCCATCACCGGTATCTCGCAGGACGCCGGGCCCGGTAGCCGCAACGACGAGGTCGAGCCGGACCACGTCGGATCCGGGGCCGACAGCAACGCCCGCGCTGCCGACACCGGCCCCCCGCCTCCCCCACCGGTCATCGGCTACGACGGCCGGGAGCGCAGCCGAGACAGCCGCACCACCCCCGAAACCAACGACCAGCGCGTCAACGACCAGCGATTCGACGACCAGCGACCGGACGACCGGCGGTTCGACGACCAGCGACCCGACGACCGGCGGTTCGACGACCGGCGGTTCGACGACCAGCGCCCCGACGACCAGCGGTTCGACGACCAGCGCCCCGCCCCTCGGAGCTTCGACGACCGGCGGCCAGCGGACCGGCGGTTCGACGATCACGGCACGAGCGACCGGCATCACGACGGCCGCGCTCTCGTCGGCCGCAGGCGCGACGATCGCGGCATCGAGGTGCCCCAGGACACCGGACAGGACCGCGGCAACGTCCCGCCGCCGGGTCCGGGTCATCCCCCGACGCACGTCGCGGCACAATCGCGCCAGCCGGCCATGCCGGGCACCCGACCTGCCGCCGGACCGCCGCCGCCCGCCCATCCTGGCCCGCCGCCCTCGGCGCCCGGGCGGCCTGCTGGCCCGCTGCCTGCGGTTGCGGCATACGGCGACACCGGGTCCGGCGACGCTGACCGCCCGCTGGACCGCGCCCGCGACGGCTACACCGGCTACCCGCCGCCAGCCGCGTCCGCGCAGCCGATCGCTCCCCGGCCGACGGGCCCCGCACCGCGCATCCCGGCGACCCCCGGCAGACCACATCCGAACGGCGCGCTCCCCCGGCTGCCCGGGATGAACGATCCGGGCCGGCGGCCGGCCGCGGAAGTCGGCCGCGAAGACAGCTCCGCCGGCCGCCACTACGCGGCCCACCCCAACGGCACGGCGGCCCACCCCAACGGCACGGCAGCCCATCCGACGGCCGGTACATCGAACCTGCCCGGCACCGCGCCGCCGTCACCGGGGACGCCGCGCCAGCCCGGGGCACCCGGCTTCGCCCCGGCGCCCGCGGCCGGCGGGTCGCCCCCGGCGCAGTCGCGGCCCACGGGTGCGTTCCCGATCGCCGGCGACGTCGGCCGGGAACGGCCGGGTGAGTTCGGTTCGGCCCTGCCGGGTCTGGCGCCGCCCACGGCCGGCGGCCGATCGGGCCCACCTGCGGACGTCCCCGCGCGCCCGACCAGCATGCAGCCCCGGTTCGCGGCCGGCGGCGCGACCGGTGTGGGCGGGCAGCGGCAGGACCGCCCACCGGACGCCGCCCCGAACCCGGCCCAGCCGGTCGATCACAGCATGCCGCCCGAATATGCCGGGCGGGTGTCCGTGCCGGCGTCCCGGCCCGCACCGCCGATCTCCGGCCCGGTGGAGATGGCGTCGGCGCGGGCAAACGGCACCCGGGCCCCGCACCAGCACGCCCCGCACCAGCACGCCCCAGAGACTCGGGCTGGCGGCCCGGCAGCCCGGGGTCCGGTGGACGGCGCGGTCGGCGACTGGTCCGGGCCACCCCGGGGGCTTGACGTCGCCGGCCCGACGGGAGTGGGGCGGTCCGACGCCCCCAGAGACCCGGGACGTCCAAACGGACCAGGCGGGCCCGGCCGACCCGAGGACCCGCGTATGCGGGCCACCCCGACTACCACTCAGGGCCACGCCGGACCGCGGCTTGCGCCGGGCCGCGGCGGCGACGATGCAGCGGGCGGCCCGCGCCACCCCGTGCCGTCGAGAGCCGACCACGAACGGTCCGCCACGCTCGGCGGTGGCCTGCCGCAACGCGGCGACGTCCCGCCCGAACGGCGCTCCACCGGCTGGCGCGCAGACGGCGATCTGCCCGGTCATCCCGAGCAGGGTGGGCCGGGATGGCCCGGCCCCGACCCGCGGGAGCGGCGGCCCCGGGGCCAGGCGCCCCAGCCAGACCGGGCCGGGCCCCCCACCGGTGCGCCCCCGTCGAACGGCCGATCGCCCTACGCGGCGCCCACCGGCGGCCCGGGTGGCGCGGCGCCGGACGAGGGTCGCCCAGGTGGTCCCGGCCGTGACCGCCCGATCGGGGCGGGCGGTTCCAGCACGCCTAATCCGCACAACCGCGGGCCGGACCTCCGTCCGGGCCGGCCGGGCCGGCCGGGCCGCGAGGAGCCGCCGCGTCGGCCGGGCGGCGAGCCGGACCGGCCTGGGCCCGGGTCGGATCGGGAGGCCGAGCTGTCGGCGGCGGCGGCGCGCATCGACCAGGCGCAGGTCGACGAGGTCACGCAGGCATGGCTGGCACACCGCGGATCGGTGTTGGACGGCATCGATGTCATCTGAGCCTCGGCGGACCCCGCCCGTGCCGCATGCCGCGCTGTGTCCCGCGGCGCGTCGTCGCCCCGAATGACCCCGGAGCGCGGTATCCAGATGCGGAACGCGGTCGTGAAGGCGACCGAGGGCCACAGACCGTGCAGGTTTGAGATGGCGAACGGTGTGGCACGTACGCGTCATCGGGCAGCTTGCCCGGCGCGAGGACGGCAACGGAGGACGAGGCCGTCCCGACCGATTTCACGGAAGGTGAGGCGTGGCCGGAGCACTGACCGCACGCTTCGACCTGCCCGCCGATCCCCGCGCCGCCGGCCGGGCCCGCCGCCTGGTCGCCGAGCTGCTCGCCGCCTGGCGCCGCCCTGAGACCGTCGAGGTCGCGCAGCTACTCGTCAGCGAGGTCGTGACGAACGCCGTGCGGTTCGTCGGCGCGAGGGGGGCGCTGTGTCTGAGCCTCACGCTGCAGACCGACCGGATCCGCATCGCCGTCGACGACGGCACGACGCAGCATCCGGCGCTGAAGCCCGCCGGCGAGGATGACGAGTCCGGGCGGGGCATGCACCTCGTCGCCGCGCTGGCGCTGCAGTGGGGTGTCGTCGACATCCTGGACGACCAGGGGCCGGGCAAGCAGGTCTGGTTCGATCTCCCCCGCCAGCCGGATCCGCCGCGCCAGGAGGATTCGCTGGAGGCGGCCTGCGGTTCCTGATCGAGCCTCGACGCCCGCGCGCCTCCCCACCAGTTAGTCCCAAATCGGCCGAAAAAGTGTGAGAACAACTTTTCCGCCGCATATCTCTGGCATGTTTCGTACCGATACGTGCAGGAGGTCGCGGAATGGCCCGCACATCGCTCGACTCGCAATCATCGACGCGCCGGCCGCCTCTCTCGGCGCGCGACTTCGGGATCCCTTCCCGTGCCGCTGACCAGCGCATAGCACCACCTTGCGCCGGCGGATGGCCCGGCGACACACCGGCCGCGCGGACGACATCGGCACCACCGGGAGATTTGCCCGCTCCATCCGCCGCCGACCGGAGTTAGTTAGGCCGACAATGCGGATGCTTCAGCTGTTGTTCAGTCAACTCGCGTACCGTGACCTGCGTCTCCATCGTCACGATCGTGACCACTGCTCCGGCCCTACGGGGGTTGCCATAGAGATCCCGGTCCTGCTCGGCACGGACAGCGTCACTGCACCGCCCCTCGGTCCGCCACCGCACCAGAGCGAACCGCTGACCCGCCAGCGCCCGCGCCCGGCGAGGCCGACCCACGACGGGGTCAGCGCGCAGGAGGGGGTCAGCGCGCACGAGCCCGCGACGATCTCGGCCGGCAGTCCCACCGGTGCCACCGATTCCGACCGTCACGTCTTCGACCGGCCCCTCGCCCTCGGTCCGGCGCGGTCCCGGCGCCGGCCCGTGGTGTGCGGCATCGTCGTCGCGGCGTTGCTGGTGGTGCTGGCGGTGCGCTTCCGCGGGGACGCCGCCTCCCGGCTGTCCGGGGTGCCCGCCCCTCGCTGGCACTGGCTCGCCGCCTGCGTCTGCTGCACAGCGCTGTTCTACGTTGCCAACGGCCTGTCCATGCGGGCGGCCAGTGGTCTGCGGGTGGAGCTGCGCACGGTGACGGGCGTCCAGGTCGCGGCCGCGGCGACGAACCGGATCGTCCCCGCCGGCCTCGGTGCGATCGCGGTCCACCTGCGCTTCCTGGAGAAGCGCGGGATGACCCGGCCCGCGGCGCTCGCCGCCATCGCGTCGATCAAGGCCGCCGGCGCGGTCAGCCACCTGGTCGGCATCGTCATCGTCGCCGGGACGCTCAGCGGCTCGGGGATCGGCGAAGCGGTGGTCAGCCCGGTCCGCTCCACCCTCACCGGCATCGGCACCGGGCCGGTCCTGGTCGGCTGCGTGGTCGTGTGCGCGCTCGTGACCGGGACCATCGCCCACCCCCGGGTGCGGGCGATGGCGCGGCCAGCCGCCCGTGCCTTCCGCACCCACATGTCGGTCCTCGCCCACTCCCCTGGACGCACCACCGTGCTGCTTCTGTCCCAGGCCGGTACCCGCCTGTTTCAGATCCTGGCGTTGGCGTGCACGGTCTGGGCCTTCGGCGCCAGCATCTCGATGATGTCGGTGGCCACCGTCTACCTCGTCGGCTCCATGGTGGCCGGCGTGGCGCCGACAGCCGGTGGGGTCGGTGCCCTGGAACCCGCGCTGGCCTTCGGGCTGGCGGCCGCCGGCGGCGACGCCGCGACCATGCTCGCCGTCGTCCTCGTCTACCGGGTGATCAGCTTCTGGCTACCGGTCCTGCCCGGGATCGTCGCCCTGGCCGGCCTGCGGCGCAGCGGCGACTTGTAGCGATGGATGTAGCGACGGCGGTCAGGCGGGCAGGTTGAGGGCCTCGACCACCGGTTCCTCGTGCTCGTGGCCGAGCACCGACAGCCCGCCCGCGGCCAGCACGAAGTACGCCCCCGCCCGCGACGGCAGGCCGAGCCAGCGGGCGAGCAACACCCGCAGCATGTGCCCGTGCCCGACGAGCGCGACATCGCAATGTTCCAGCCAGGGACGCAGCCGGCCCAGCACGGCGTCGGCGCGCGCTGCGACCTGCTCCGCGGTCTCGCCGCCGGGCACCGGCGCGGTCCACACCGTCCAGCCGGGCACCGACTCACGGATCGTCGCCGTGGTGATCCCCTCGTAGCGGCCGTAGTCCCATTCGGCCAGGTCGTCCCAGACCTCCCGCCCCCTCTCGGGCGTGGCGACCAGGCCGGCAAGGTCGGCGGTGCGCCGGGCCCGCATTCGGGGGCTGGTCACGACGAGGCCGAAGGACCACGTCGACAGCCGGGCGGCCTGCCCGGCGGCCTGGCGCTCCCCCTCGGCGGTGAGATCGACGTCGGTGCTTCCGGTGTGCCGACCGAGCCGGCTCCACTCGGTCTCCCCGTGACGCAGCAGCACCACCCGGCCCGGTGGTACCTGCGGGCTCATCCGCGGCGCGTGGACCGCCGCCGGCGACGCCGGACCCCGCCGGCGAACAGCAGCAGCCCCCCACCGACCAGTGCCACCCGATCCCACCGCACGACCCGCACGAAGGCGACGTCTCGTGGGGACAGCCGGTGCGCCCCGGGCCCGGCGCCCGGCCCGCGCCCGGGGGCCAGCACCCCGCCGGCCGCGGCGCCGGACCCCGCCGGTAGTTGCGGCGCGCCCGGCCCTGGCCCTGGCCCGATCCCGAGGGCGGGCCCGTAGCGCTGCCGGAGCTCGGCGGTCCTGATCCGGAGCTGCTCCTGGGTGCGGTCGGCGATCCGGCGTGGGCTGACGATCTCGGCGATCGAGTCAATCGTCGCGGCCAGCTCGGCGCGGGTCTCCTCGATCTGCTGTTGGATGACGGCCGGGTCCTGCGGCACGAATGTTGCCCTCTCGTCCGGTACGGATGGCGGCGGTCACGATGCGCGCCGATCACGTCGACGCCGCACCGCGGACATCCTCGTCAGGTGCGACCCTGCCGGATGCGACCGCGCCGGTGTGGCCCTGTCGGTTGCGGCCGGCCTATTCCGATCGTGCCAGACCGACCACCCCCCGGCGAGGAGAAACGTCGAGTGGTCGCCAGGAGGTCTCTCACGTTTGACCCCGCGTGCCGGCTTGCCCCCACTTCGGCGCCTGCCCCCCGGCCGCGGACCACAGCCCGTATCTGCGGCACAGTCGCGGCCGTCGACCAGCTCGGCGACACCGGACCGGACTGGCCGGAGATCTCGAGTCGCAGGACATTACGCTGATGGCTGTGCGTGGCGGTCGGCGGCGGTCGGACCCGGGCGGGCGTCGCCTCGGGCCGACCAGTCCTGACCCGCCATGCCCGCCTAGCTCTTGCCACCCACTGCACCTATCCCACCCGCTGCGCCCATCCCCGCCGTTGCACGGCCGGGTGCTCGTCGGCGCGATCCCCCGCGGGGCGCTCGCCGGAGCCGCGTTCGCTGTGCCGGCGGTGGCCTGGGCGCTGCTCGCCCATCTCCCCCTGGCCGGCCAGGCGCCCGCACCCGGCCGGCTACTTCTCGTCGCACTGGTCACCGTCCTGCTCGCCGCCTCGGCCGAGACCGTCCGTTCGGTGATGGCAGCGCGGCGGGCCGACCCGTGGGCGCGCCGCCAGCCCCACCAGTCCCACCAGTCCCACCAGATCGGCGGGCCGCGGTCGTTCGGCGGTCTGCTCGCCGTTCAGGGGCTCTTGCACGCGGCGCTCGCCGCCGGCGGCTACGGGGCCGGGCTACGAGCAGCGCGCGGCGATTCCCTGCTCGGCGTGCTCCTGTGCCATGGCAACCAGGCCGGGGCCTCGCCGACCGTGCACGCCGCCGGGACAGCGGTCGGCCCGGGGCTGGCGCACGTCGATCCGGCGCTACTGGCGGCCGCCCGGCGGGTCGCCGCCAGGACCGGGTCAGGCGACGCATCGGCCGCGGGTCACCGGCACCTTGGCGCCCTGGCCATGCTCGGCTCCGGGGCCGGGTCCGCTTCGGCCGTCGCAGCCGCGCTGGCGATGCTGCTCGCCCACGCCCTGGCCGCAGCGCTGATGTTCTGGTGGGCCCGGCGGGGCGCGGAGGTGCTGGCCGCCGCCGGTCGGCTGCTGGCCCGCCGGCTGCCCGCGCTGCCGGCAATCTCGCCGGTTTCGGCGCCCGCCCCGCGGCTCGTTCGGGCCCGGCGAGCCGGCTCGGCGGGGCGGCCGCGCCTGCTGTTGCTGCGTCACGCCGTCGCCCGGCGCGGCCCGCCGGCGCCGGTCGCCAGCAGATCGTTCCGGGATGCGCCGTGGCGGGTCGCCGCAGCCTGACCCGGCTGCGCCGTGGGCCGGGCCGGGGGCTGTACCGCCGTCGCCTGTTCCATCGCCGCGTGTCCCGTTCCGCCCCCCGCCAGCCCGTCGTCCACCGCGTCCGCGGCAATCACATGTGATCACGCTCGCCGCCGGCCGACGGCGATCCCGCGCGCGCTCGCGGCGCCCGCTTCTGGAGTGTCATGTCCCTGATCCGTCCTCGTCACGAGGTCTCCACCCGCCTCGGCCGGTCTCCCTTCCGCCAGGCGGTTCCGCCCGCGCCACCGTCCCCGCGAGCCCCGGCGGCCGGTCGACGCCGGCCGAAGCTGCTACTCGGTGTCCTCGGGTCGGCGTTGACCGTCTCGTCGATGTTGCTGGTCACCGCCTGTGCCGGTACCGGCACGAACAACGGGGTGACCATCGTCGACGCGGGCGACGGCGGCAACGACGGGCTGCACGGCACCGTCCCGGCGCAGCAGCTGGCCAAACCCGCCCTGAACCTGACCGATACCGACGGAAGTCCCTTCGACCTGCGGGAGCGGACAAAAGGGAAAATCACCCTGCTGTTCTTCGGCTACACACACTGCCCGGATGTCTGCCCGACGACGATGGCGGACATCTCCGCGGCGCTCACCGAGGTCAAACCGGATGTACGACAGCAGGTCGCGGTCGTTTTCGTGACGACCGATCCTGATCGGGATACCGGGCCGGTTCTCAGTCGTTGGCTTAAGCAGTTCGACACGACCTTCATCGGTGTCCGTGGCACGTTCGGCCAGATCCGCACCCAGGCCGAAGCCCTCGGCGTTCCTCTGGAGAAGCCCGAGGTGCAGGCCGACGGTTCCGTTCTGGTGACCCACGGCTCCCAGGTGATCGCCTTCTCCCGGGACGACCGGATCCGCGCGCTGTACCTGGCGGGCACGGGTGTCCAGGCGTACATCGACGACCTGCCCAAGCTGACCGCCGAGCGGTCCGGACCAGAAGCCCGGTAATGAACACGATCGCCTACCGTCTCACCACGCCGACGCAGCCGGCGAGCCGAAGCATCTCCACCGTCCTTCGCCTGGCCCTCGGCGCAGTCTGGCTCGTCGCCGGCCTGCTGAAGGTCAACGATCCGGACGGCATGCTGCGCTCGGTGCGGGCGTTTCGCATCCTGCCCGAGGCGTTGGTGCAGCCCGTGGCCTACAGCGTGCCGTTCCTGGAGATCGCCCTCGGCGTGCTGCTCATCGTGGGGCTCGCGGTGCGGGTCACCGCGCTGCTGTCGGCGCTGATGTTCGCCGTCTACATCGCGGCCATCGCCTCGGCGGCGGCCCGCGGCCTGCGCATCGACTGCGGCTGCTTCTCCTCCGGCGGCGACCTGACGGCCGACGCCCCCACGCATTACACCTCCGAGCTGGTCCGCGACAGCCTCCTGCTCGTCGCGGCCACGCTGCTCGCCTGGCGGCCCGGCGGCTACCTCGCCGTGGACCGCCTCCTCGACCAACCGGTCAACGATCGTTCCGGGAGTGACGCAGATGGCCTCGAACTCTAAGACCCGCGGCAAGGGCGGAAACGGCCGGACCGCCCCGACCGCGGCCAGGTCCGCGGAACGCGGCGGCGCCGGGACGAACCCGGCGGCGGGAACGAACTCGCCGGCAGGGACGAACCCCGCGGGTGGAGCCGGTGGCGGATCGGGTCCGGCTCGCCGCGGCAAGGCGGGCGCCGAGGATCGGCGGACGAAGGCCGCCACCGCCCGCGCCGCCGCGGCGGCCCAGGAACGGCGGCGACGCAACCTGATCGTCGCCGGGGTGGTCGTCGTGGTGCTCATCATCGTCGGGGTGATCGGCTTCGCCGTGCAGAACTCGCGGGAGGAGTCGAAGCCGGTCGTGCTGCCGGCCGCGGCCACCGGGACCGACGGCGGCATCGTCGTCGGCCAGGCGTCCGCCCCCGTGACGGTGGACATGTACGAGGACTTCCAGTGCCCCGCCTGCGAGGCACTGGAGACGCAGACCGGCCCGACGATCCGCGCCCTACTCGACCAGGGCAAGATCAAGATCGACTATCACATGATGTCGTTCATCGGCCCCGAGTCGAAGCGGGCGGCGAACGCGGCGGCCGCCGCCGCGAACGAGGGCAAGTTCCGCCAGCTCCACGACGTCCTCTACGCCAACCAGCCGAAGGAGAACACCGGCGGGTTCACCAGGGACACCCTGCTCACCCTCGGCACCAAGGCCGGCCTGACCTCGCAGGCCTACAAGGACGCCGTGAACAACGGCACCTACGACGGCTACGTCGCCAAGGTCGACAGCGACGCGTCGAAGGCCGGCGTCACCGGTACGCCGACCGTCATCATCGGCGGAAAGCAGCTTTCCAGCGCCCAGCTCACCCCCGACGGCTTCCGCGCCGCCGCCACCGCCACGAGCTGACCCGGCGTCCCACCCCGATCCACCGGCCCACCCGATCCGGCGATCCGATCGGCCGCCGGCCGGCCGTCTCCTCCCCGCGGACGAGACGGCCGGCCGGCGGACGGGGGCGGTTTGCCGTTTCGCGCAGGCCACGACTACTTTTCGGGCCATGACTGAGACCGCCAGCGCCGCCCGTCTCGCCCCCGGCGACCCCGCCCCCGAGTTCACCCTGCCCGACGCCGACGGCAACGAGGTGTCGCTGTCGTCGTTCCGGGGCCGCCGCGTCGTCGTCTACTTCTACCCGGCCGCGTCGACGCCGGGCTGCACGAAGCAGGCGTGCGACTTCCGGGACAGCCTCGCCCAGCTCAACGACGCCGGTATCGACGTCCTCGGGATCTCCCCCGACAAGCCGGCGAAACTGGTGAAGTTCCGCGACCACGAATCCCTGACGTTCCCGCTGCTGTCCGACCCGGAACGCAGCGTCCTGGCCGCCTACGGCGCGTTCGGCGAGAAGACGATGTACGGGAAGAAGACCGTCGGCGTGATCCGCTCGACGTTCGTCATCGGCGCCGACGGCCGGGTCGAGGTGGCCCAGTACAACGTCCGCGCGACCGGCCACGTCGCCAAGCTCCTGCGCGATCTCAACCTCGCCACCGCCTGACCGACCCGCTTCGCGCACAAGCCTTTGCCCGCCTTCCCCCCGCGGCGCGCCGGGGTTGCCGGGCCTAGCTCGCCGGCCGCAGGTCCCAGCGCAGCAGCACGTTCTCCGGTCGCCGCGGGTCGACCAGCACCGGGATGCGCCGCGGCCGGCCGGACGAGGCGATCGCCGCGCGGCTGAGATCCATGTCCGCGACGGGCAGCACCGCGCTGCGCACCACCGGATACGGCGCGCCCCCCGGCCGATCGACGAGCAGGTGCACCTCGGCGACGGCCCGACCGTTCACCCGCACGCCGGTGTCGCACAGCGTGTCGACGGTCGCGGTCGTCGCCCGCCCGGAGTGGATCAGCGTCAACGCCCGATTGCGTTCGAGCAGAGCACGCTGAGCGGCGTGCCGCGGCCCGGACCGCCCCAGGCGGGACACGGTCCGCGCGGCCCCGTCGGCCACCGCCGCACCCGACGCCGTCGGATGCCCACCACCGGGAGCGCTCGCCGCCGCGAGATGCCGCCGGGAAGCGCCTGCTCCGACACCCTGGTCGACCTCGGAGTCGACGGCACCCACCGGCACACCGCCCGAGGTGGACGGGGTGTCGGCAGGGCCGGCGTCGGTCGCATCAGTGCTGGGAGAGCCGGCGCTGGCCAAGCTGGTGGGGAGCGAATCGGCGGTGGGCGGGCTGATGGCGGCCGAGTCGGTGCCAGTGCCAGTAGCGCCGGTAGGACTCGCGGTGGTGGTGGGACTCGCGGTGTCGGTGGTCGCGGCGATGCCCGGGGCCTCCGTGGTGGTCATCTGCTGTCGTCTCCCAGTCGTCCTCGCGCGGACCGGCGCAGCACCAGACTGCCGCCGGGCGGCTGCCCGTGCGGGTCGGGCTGGCGACAGCGCGGCTGCCGCACCTGTCGGCAAGGCGACCGTCGGACGAAGGAAGCCGGCCGACCACGGGAGCCCTGTTCGCCGTTCTGTACGTCTCCGGCCGCCATCCCCCCAAACTTCCCGGACCCGACGAGACACATCCGAACCGGCCTGACAGCGTACGGTGACCGCCGATCGACGCTTCGGAGAACCGCAATGCCACCGTGGTGCCGGTCCTCGCTACCCTGGAAACCACGCGGGAGTGGCGGAATGGCAGACGCAGCAGGTTTAGGTCCTGCCGCCCTAGGGCGTGGGGGTTCAAGTCCCCCCTCCCGCACCACCCAGAATTCGCCGGGGGTGACCCCGCGAAATTGCTGGCGGGGGCCTTTTCAGGTGGGCGGCGGCCTCGCGAGGGGCGGCGGTTCGCGGCGGTTCGCGGCGGCTGGCTGTGTCCGAGGCTTGCCCGAGACATCAAGGGTCGGCGGCCACGCCTCTCCGACCGCGATCACGGCACCGTCAGGTCCGGCATGCCGACCGGCCGTGAACGACGCCGCGGTGTGCCCGGGCGAATCGGTTTGCCGTCGGATGATGGACGAGAGACGTCGCCGAGGTGCTCGACGCCTGCGGGCCCGCGCCGCGTGACGGGAGGGTCAATCGCAGAGCTGCTTCCACGTGGTGGCACCGGGCCGCAGTGCGAAGGTGACGCTGTGCCCGGCGTCGTCCGTGAAGACGACCTGCGTCTCGTTCACCGGCCTCAGGGTCCCCGGCTGGTACGGGTTACCCCAGCCGTCCGGCGGGTTGAGGTTACCGTCGTGCAGCGGCGGGACCAGCTCGTAGTAGCGGTCCTGGTAGAGCGCCTCGCTGATGCCGCAGTGCGTGTAGAGCCGGTAAGGCACCGCCGGCCCCGGGGGCTCGGGCCCCGCGGGCGAGGACCCGCAGCCGCCGAGCAGCGCAGCCACGCAGGTAACGGTGACCGCGCTGGCCGCCCGCGTCCGCATCCGCATCCGCATCGAGGCGAAGGCGTACATCTGTTCTCCGTCCGCATTGCAAGGAAGAGGCTTCCCATTTCGACTCGACGTGGCGCGCGCTCCCCCGGTTCCCAGAGAGCTGCCGGAAAACAACGTCCTGTCCGGACCCGAGTTCGGGCCACACGCGGCGTCGCGCGGCAGTTCCGGGTGTAGCACGTGAACCGGACGATCACAGAAGGACTTACCTGGCAGAGAGCAACCCACACCGGTCCTGCGGGACCCCTGCACCTGCCAGCCCCTCGGAGCCGAGCCCCCGATCAGGACGGTGCCGTGGTGGTCCTGATTGCGGCGTTGACGGCGGTGCGCGTTCGGATGGCGAGGTCGTCGGCTGCGTGAGAGTCGACGGTGCCGTAGTCGTGGCGGCTGGTCAGCGCGGCGGACACGACGGTGAGATCCGGATGGTGGGTGGCGACCCAGCGGGCGCCCTGCCGTTTGGAGCCCCAGTTCCCGGTTTCGGCATACCGCCAGCCCCGGCAGGCGTTGAGGACGCGGTTGGGCGTTGCCGGCTCGCTGGAATCGTGCCAGGCCAGGGAGTCGAGGATCGCGGAGAGCTGCCAGGCCCGCGGGACCGCTGTCAGCAGGTCCGCCGGCGACGGTCCGTACAGGGTCCGGCCGAGGTCGCGGCCGATCGCCTGGTCGAGCAGGAACCAGTGGCTCGACTCGGTGGACGGATCGGTCGAGACGTGGCGGGCAATGTCAGTGCCGGTATTGAGGTTGAGCTGGTACTGCGGATGGCGAGCCACTGGCGTGACGTCCCGGACGTCGTAGCACACGAATTCGAGCCGGCGGGCGGGACACGGAAGCGCCGTGTGGTCGAGCTCCTCGATGAGCCGGGTCCGAACCGCCGGTTCGAGCGTGCCGTCGATGAATGTTTGAACGTCCAGGTCGCTAGGGCCCGGGTCGTAATCGCCGTAGGCCCCCGAGCCGAACAGGTAGACGGCTGTCAGCTGGTCCGCGAGCAACCCGCGGAGCAGGGCGACGACATCGCCCAGGTAACGGCTCTCCCGCTCAGGAAACACGGCGTCCCACCCCTCGCATCGTCGATGAGCGGTGCCCACGACCGACCCCGCCGGGCAACCGGAAAATTTCTCCCAATCGACAGTGCCACCGACTCGCCGGATCCGTGCTGCCACGGACCCGGCGAGTCACCGCTACCCGGCTGGGTTCCCCTGCGCCGCGGCGCCGGCCAGCCGAGAACGCACGGTCAGGACAGCGGGCGGTTCAGGCGGAGCAGGAGGATCTTGCTTTCGACGCCGGAGTCGATGAGCTGGCCGTTGGCGTCGAAGGTGCCGAGGCCGAAGTCGTTGTCGTTGGCGACGGCGATGGTGCGGGGGCCGAGGACGGCGACGCCCTCGACCTTGTCGGGCATGCCGGGGACGGCCTCGAGGTCGACGGCGAGGCTCTTCGGCAGCACCCTGACGCCGGCCGCGGCCGGGTCGGCGAGGGATTCCAGCGACGGGGTGGTCGCGGGGTTGTCCCACGCGGTGCCGAGGATGTTCGTGGCCTTGCGCAGGTCGACGGTGTAGAGGCGGGCGACGGGGTCGGTGCGCTCGTCGACGAGCAGGGTGTGCGCGTCCACGGCCGCGAGCGAGGAGACCTTCATTTCGGCGGGGTCACCGTCGGCGCTCGGGTCGAAGGTCCTGACGTCCTCGAGGCGGTAGACGAACTCGCCGGTCACCTTGTTGCTGGCGGTGTCGAAGCGGAAGATCCGGGTGTTGCGCGACGCCTCGCCGGTGTCCTTGTCCGGCACCAGCAGCGGGCTCTGCACGGACAGGTAGAGGGTGCGGCCGTCCGGTGCGAGGGCGATACCCTCGAAACCGCGGTTGATCTTGCGGTTGGCGAGGATGGCGGGCAGTGACGCGATGACGGGATAGTCCGTCCCGGTCAGCTTCAGGCCGGCGGGGACGTACCGGGCCAGCACCTTTCCGCGGGCGCTGATCCGCAGCAGGGACGGGCTGTACTCATCCACCAGCCAGAACTCGCCGCTGCGCGTGCGGACGAGGCCCTCCGTGTCCAGACCGTTCGGGTTGAGCGGAAGCTTCGTCTGGGCGTCCCAGGTGTAGGGAGTCTCGTCGTAGCCGTCGATGTTCGACAGGCCGGTGACGGGTGCTCCGTGCGCGGTGGTGATCGGCAGGGCGTCCAGGACCTTGATGGTGGAGCCCACGACGCGCACCTTGAGGATGGCCGGGTCGAAGCCGGGGACCGGGAAGGTCCGCCGGTTCTTGCCGTTCACCTTGATCTGCCCGTTGGGGCCGCGGTCGGTGACGGTCCAGAACTCGTTCGGCGGTCCGGCCGGGTACAGATCGCTGCCGATTCCGCCGAGGTCGACACCGCGGTCGGCGTCCACCGAGCCGGGGATCAGGCCGTTGGAAAATTCCGCCAACCCGGTGTTCGGCAGCGTTCCCGTCGCCACCACCGTCGGCACCGTCGAGGCGCCCCGCTCCGGCGCCGCCGACGCCACCCCCTGCCCCGCGACGATGCCCAGCGGCACCGTCAGTGCCAGCCCCGCGACCGTCCATCGGTGAAGTCGTCTCGACGCCACGACACTCCCCCCTGATTCCCGCATCGGAATCTCCCGTCGTTTCCCCAGGTAGCAGCCGTCGACACGGCCGAAGGGGGACGCTAGGGGTCACCGATGGACGCCCGATGAACCGCAGCCGACCAGCGACCCTCCGCATTACGACCAACCGGCGTGATCCGGCCATCCGCGCAGCACAGAGCCCCGAGGCTGGGAACCACGACGGGGGTGCGGAAAGCTCGTCGGCGGCGAAGGGTGTGTCTGCGGGAGGTCAGCGCACCTGGCCGAGCCGGACCAGGCGGGTGGTCCCCGCCAGCACCGGCGCGTGGCAGTGCCCGCACACCATCTCGGGATGCAGCTCGGCGCCGCAGTCGTGCTCCCACCTGGTCGGCCCCGGGCCGTCGGTGACGTAGCGGTCGCCCCACTCCATCAGCCCGAGCATGATCGGCCGTAGCGCGCGGCCGGCTTCGGTGGGGACGTACTCGTAACGCGGCGGCCGCTCCTGGTACTGCACCCTGGCCAGCACGCCGCGCTCGACGAGGGTGCGCAGCCGGGCCGCGAGAATGTCCCGACTCGCCCCGGTGTTGCGGGCGATCTGGTCGAAGCGGCGCTCACCGAGCAGCACCTCGCGCAGCGCGAGCAGGCTCCACCGCTCACCGATGACACCGAGCGCATTGGCGATCGAACAGTCCCGCCCGGCACCGGCCATGGTGACCATCCCCTCGACCACGCGTCCCGCCGACTGACCCCGACCCTGCCGCCCGGACAATTCGGACGTGAGATGTCGGTCCAATAATCCAACCTATCACCCACCCCGCCGGCACAGCCCTGAATCCGGCACAGCACCGGATCCGACACGGCCTCACGTCCGCCGGACGACCTGACCGAACTGTCAACAGCGCCTGACACGACACGGTAGACAGGAAGCCGAACCCACCGGAGGAGTCCTGCCTTGACCAATGCGGACGAGGACCGGCGACCCGTGCGGCACCGCCAGGACGGCGAGATGACGCTGAGCTGCCTCGGGCCGTCACCGGACCCGCCGTTCGAGCAGGTGACCAGCGCCGCGGTGGTGGCGGTCACCGACGACGGCCGGCTGGTCGTCGCCGACCTCGCCCGCGGGCTGGACATCCCCGGCGGGCACGTGCAGCGCGGGGAGTCCTCGATCGACGAGACCGTGCGGCGGGAGGCGTGGGAGGAGGTCCGGGTCCAGCTCGGCGTCCTGCACCCGGTCGAGGTGATCGAGTCCGACTACTTCGGCGCCGACGACCTGACCTACATGGTGATCCGCACCGGTCGGGTCGCCGAGCTCGGCCCGTGGGAAGCCACCCACGAGTCCGCCGGCCGGGTGGTGATCGACCCCGAGGAGTTCCTGCGGAGCTACCGTGGCAGGGACCCTGCGCTCATGCGTCACCTGGTGACCACCGCCCTCGCCACCCT